>NZ_JBFNXP010000009.1:0-301539 GCF_047501685.1 Pseudomonas sp. CAM1A
TTTGCGCTGTTTGCGCTGGTCAACAACTACGGCCCGACCGAGACCACCGTGGTGGCGACGTCGGGGCAACTGCAACCGGGCGGCGCGCTGCATATCGGCAAGCCGACCGCCAACACTCGCGTCTATGTACTGGATGAGCAATGCCAGCCGGTGCCGGTGGGCGTGACGGGCGAGCTGTACATCGGTGGCGGGCAGGTTGCTCGGGGCTACCTCAACCGCCCTGAGCTGACTGCCGAACGCTTCCTCGACGATCCGTTCAACGGCGGGCGGATGTACCGCACGGGCGACCTTGTGCGCTGGAACACCGACGGCACGCTGGACTACCAGGGCCGCAACGACGACCAGGTGAAGATCCGTGGCGTGCGGGTCGAGCTGGGCGAGATCGAAGCGGCGCTGAAGGCCCAGCCGGGTATCGCCGATGCCGTGGTGCTGGTGCGTGACGAGCGTCTGCTGGCGTGGTTCACCGAAACCGCCGTGGTCGATCTCGACGCCTTGCGCCAAGGGCTGCAAGCCAGCCTTCCAGGGCACTTGATACCGCAAGCGCTCACGCGTCTGGACGAGCTGCCGCTGACCCGTCACGGCAAGCTGGACCGCAAGGCCTTGCCGGAACCAGCCATGCTTACCGGCCAGGCCTACGTCTTGCCGCAAGGCCCGGTGGAAACCACCATCGCCGCGATCTGGGCTGAAGTGCTGGGCGTTGCTCAGGTTGGGCGCCACGACAACTTCTTCGAACTGGGCGGTCACTCGCTGCTGGCCGTGAGCCTGACCGCGCGCCTGCGCCAGGCCGGCCTGCAGACCGACGTGCGCACCCTGTTCGGCCAGCCGACGGTGGCGGCGCTGGCGGCGACCCTGGGCCATGGCCGCCAGGTCGAGGTTCCGGCCAACCGGATCCCGGCCGGCTGCACCCAGATCACCCCGGACATGCTGTCGCTGGTGGAGCTGGAGCCTGCCGCCATCGAGCGCATTGTCGCCACGGTGCCGGGCGGTGCGGCCAACGTGCAGGACATCTACCCGCTGGCGCCGTTGCAGGAGGGCATTCTCTACCACCACCTCAGCTCGCCGGAGCGCGACCCCTATGTGCTGGCCTCGCGCATGGCCTTTGCCAGCCACGAACGCCTGCAGGCCTTCATCGACGCTTTGGGCAAGGTCATCGCCCGTCACGACGTGTTGCGCACCGCTGTGCTGTGGGACGGCCTGCCGCAAGCGTTGCAGGTGGTCTGGCGCCATGCCGAGCTGGCGGTGTTCGAGGTGGCCGACGAGGCTGCGGTGCCGCATACCCTGGCCCTGGAGCAGGCGCCGCTGGTGCGCCTGTACCACTGGCCGGACGCGCAGGGCGCCGGGCGGGTGGCCGCGTTGCAGTTCCACCATATCGTCCTCGACCATACCGCGCTGGATGTGCTCGGCCGGGAACTGGTTGGCTACCTGCACGGCGCGCCGGTACCTGCCGAACAGGGCGTGCCGTACCGCAACTACGTGGCCCAGGCGCGCCTGGGTGTCAGCCAGGCCGAGCACGAGGCGTTCTTCCGCGAGCAGTTGGGCGATATCGACGAGCCGACCCTGCCGTTCGGCCTGGCCGATGTGCAGGTCGACGGCCTCGGCATCGAAGAGGCCCAGCTGTGGCTGGACGAAACCCTGGCCAGTGGTCTGCGCCAGCAGGCCCGGCAACTGGGTATCAGCGTCGCCAGCCTGTTCCACCTGGCCTATGCCCGCCTGCTGGCCGCCGCCAGTGGCCGCGACAGCGTGGTGTTCGGCACCGTGCTGCTCGGTCGCCTGGAAGGCGGCGAGGGAGCGGACCAGGCGCTGGGGATGTTCATCAATACCTTGCCGCTGCGTCTGGACTTGGCAGGTCTCGACCTGCGCGATGCGGTGCACCAGACCCAGCAGCGCCTGAGCGCCTTGCTCGCCCATGAGCATGCCTCGCTGGCCCTGGCCCAGCGTTGCAGTGGGGTGCCGGCCCCGGCGCCGCTGTTCAGCGCCATGCTCAACTACCGCCACGGCGGCCAGGCAGACGGCGACCGGGGCCTGGCCCTGCAGGGCATCGAGACCCTGGACAGCATCGAGCGCAGCAACTATCCGCTGAGCCTGAGTGTGGACGACATCGGCGAAGGCTTCCGCCTGGTCGCCCTGGCTCCGGCGGCGGTTGGCGCTGCGCGTATCTGCACGCAGATGCAGCGGGTGCTGGAAGCCATGGCTGAAGCCTTGACCCAGCAGCCGCGGCAAGGGCTGCTGCAACTGCCGGTGCTTTCGGTCGAGGAACGCCACCAGCTGGTGTACGACTTCAACTGCACGGCGCAGCCCCACGATCTGGAGCAGACCCTGCACGGGCTGATCGAGGCCCAGGCACTGTGTACCCCGGGCGCCGTGGCGGTGAGGGCCGAGGAAGGCGAGCTGACCTATCGTCAACTCGACGAGCAGGCCAACCGTCTGGCCCATCACCTGATCACGCTGGGCGTGGAGCCCGACGACCGGGTGGCGATCTGCGTCGAGCGCGGATTGTCGATGGTGGTCGGCCTGCTGGCGATCCTCAAGGCTGGTGGCGCCTATGTGCCGCTCGATCCGGACTATCCAGCCGAACGGCTGCGCCACATGCTGGTCGACAGCCAGCCACGGGCGCTGCTGGTGCAACAAAGTACCTGGGCGCTGGTTGGCGAGGCGGCGGTGCCGCTGGTCAACCTCGACCAGGCGGATTGGAGCCGTCAGCCAAGTCACAACCCGCAAGTACCGGGCCTGAGCGCCGCCAACCTGGCCTATGTGATCTACACCTCCGGTTCCACCGGCCTGCCCAAGGGGGTGATGGTCGAGCACCGCAACGTGGTCAATCTGGTGCACTGGAGCGCCGGGCTGTTCCCAAGCGAGGGCGCGGTGCTGCACAAGACCCCGGTGAGCTTCGACGCCTCGGTGTGGGAGCTGTTCTGGCCGCTGTGCAGCGGGCTGCGCCTGGTGTTGGCGCGTCCGGATGGCCAGCGTGACCCGCAGTACCTGGCCGAGCTGATCGAGCGGCAGCAAGTCGGCGTGGTGCAGTTCGTACCGGCGCTGCTGCAGCAGTTCCTCGAGCACGGCGCCAGCGCAGCCTGCGCCAGCCTCACCGATATCGTCTGCGGTGGCGGCGAACTGACCGAGGCCCTGGTACGTCAGGTGCGCGAGCGCCTGCCACGGGTAAGGCTGCATAACGTCTACGGCCCGACCGAAACTACGGTCGATTGCAGCGTCTGCACCTTGCACCCGCAGGATCCATTGACGCCTGGCGCGCTGCCGATTGGCCGGCCGATCGACAACACCCGTTTGTACGTGCTCGATGCCCACGACCAGCCCGTGCCGCTGGGCGTCGCTGGCCAACTACACATCGGTGGCGCCGGGGTAACCCGTGGCTACCTGGGGTTGCCGGAGCAGCAGGCCGAGCGCTTTATCGCCAGCCCGTTTGTCGAGGGTGAACGCCTGTATCGCAGTGGCGACCTGGTGCGCCAGCGCCCTGACGGCAGCCTCGAGTTCCTTGGCCGTACCGACCACCAGATCAAGCTGCGTGGCCTGCGTATCGAGCCGGGCGAGATCGAGGCTTGCCTCACCCGGGTTGCCGGGGTACGCGAAGCCGTGGTGCTGGTGCACGACGCCCAGCCGGCCGGCCCGCGCCTGGTGGCCTACGTCACCGGCGACGTGCCTCCCTCCGAGGCCCTGCGCGAGGCGTTGCTGGGGCAACTGCCCGAGTACATGGTGCCGGCGCTGTTCATGGCGCTTGACGCCTTGCCGCTGACCCCCAATGGCAAGCTCGACCGCAAGGCGCTGCCGCAGCCGGACCTGCCGGCGCGCCAATACGAGGCGCCCGAAGGCGACACCGAACAGCTGCTGGCGCGCATCTGGGGCGAGCTGCTGGGCGTGGAGCAGGTAGGGCGCCACGACAACTTCTTCGAACTGGGCGGCCACTCGCTGCTGGCCGTGACCCTCACCTCGCGCCTGCGCGAGGCGGGCCTGGAGGCCGACGTGCGCAGCCTGTTCGAACATCCGACGCTGGCAGGCTATGCCGCCATCACAGACAGAATGGAGATCGTCCTGTGAGCATCAACGAACTACTGGCGACCCTGGCCGCCAATAATGTCCAGCTGGCCCTCAAGGATGGCCAACTGGTGGTCCAGGGCAATCGCCAGGCCCTGAGCGACGCCGCGCTGGTGGCCCGACTGCGCGAGCACAAGCCAGCGTTGCTGGGGATGCTCGAGCGTGGCGAGTACGTGGCGGTGCGCCACGGTAGCGTCGAGGTACCGGAAAGCCGCATCCCGGTCGACTGCGCGCGGATCACCCCGGCCATGCTCAGCCTGGTCGAGCTCGACCAGGCCAGCATCGACCAGCTGGTTGAAGGCGTGCCCGGCGGCGCGGCCAACGTGCAGGACATCTACCCGCTGGTACCGTTGCAGCAAGGCATGCTGTTCCACCATGCCAGCGCCGGCGACCACGATCCCTACATGATGCAGGCGCGCTTTGTGTTCGCCAGCAGCGCCCGGGTCGAGGCCTTTGCCCAGGCCCTGCAAGGGGTGATCGATCGCCACGACATCCTGCGCACCTCGGTGCACTGGAAAACGCTCGAAACGCCAGTGCAGATGGTCTGGCGCAAGGCCCGGCTGCGGGTTACCCAGCTTGCCGAGGGCCAGTTGCCAGACACCGGTTTCGACCTGACCCAGGCACCGTTGATACGCCTGCAATGCCAGGCGGCGCAGGCGGATGGGCGGGTGCACGCGACCTTGCAGTTCCACCATGTGGCCATGGACCACAGCGCCCTCGAGGTGGTGCGTCACGAGATGCTCGCCTTCCTGCTCGGCGAGAGCGGCCAACTGGGCCGTCCGGTGCCGTTCCGCAACCATGTGGCCCAGGCCCTGCTGGGCGTCAGCCAGGCCGAGCACGAGGCATTTTTCCGCGACATGCTTGGCGGCGTGGACGCGCCGACCCTGGCCTATGGCCTGGCCGACGTGCAGGGCGATGGCGCGGCGTTGAGCGAACACGTGCTGGAACTCGACCCGACGCTGTGCCGGGAACTGCGCGCCCAGGCGCGCAGCCAGGGGGTGAGCGTCGCCAGCCTGTTCCACCTGGCCTGGGCACGCGTGCTGGGTGGCCTCACAGGACATGACCAGGTAGTGTTCGGCACCGTGATGATGGGCCGTCTGCAAGGCGCCGAAGGCACCGACCGGGCGCTGGGCATCTTCATCAATACCTTGCCGCTGCGGGTGGATCTGGACGCCGACTGCCTGAGCACCGCGATCAAGGCCACCCACCAGCGACTGAGCACGCTGATGCGCCACGAGCACGCGCCCCTGGCCCTGGCCCAGCGTTGCAGCGGCGTGGCGGCGCCGACGCCGCTGTTCAACGCCTTGCTCAACTACCGCCACAGCGCGGTCTCCGGGTCTGAAGCGGTGCTGCGCGCCGGCTGGGCCGGGATCGAAATCCTGCATGCGGCCGAGGCCACCAACTACCCACTGGTGGTCAGCGTCGATGACCTGGGCAGCGGCTTTGCCCTGACCCTGCAGACTGTGGCGCCAGTGGACGGAGGTCTGGTCTGCCAGCTGTTCCAGGGTGTCCTTTCAGAGTTGGCCCAGGCGCTGGAGAGCGCTCCAGACACGGCTGTGCAACAGTTGTTTACGCTGCCTGCGCAGGAGCGCGAGCGCGTGGTGCGTCAGTTCAACGCCACGGCGCGGGACTACCCGCGTGACCTGGCCGTGCACCGTTTGTTCGAGGCCCGGGTCGCGAGCTCACCGGATGCGCTGGCGGCGGTCCACGGCCAGCATCAATGGACCTTCGCTCAGCTTGAGGCCCAGGCCAATCGCCTGGCTTGCTACCTGTTCGAACAGGGCGTGGGAGCCGGTGATCGCGTGGCCTTGCTGCTGCCTCGTTCGGTCGATCTGCTGGCGGCCCAGCTGGCCGTAAGCAAATGCGCGGCGATATACGTGCCGCTGGACGGCAATGCCCCGGTTGAGCGCCAGGCATTCATGGTGGCCGACAGTCAGGCGCGGATGGTGCTGACCCACAGCGACCAGCCTCACGTGGACGGCGCACACCGGGTCGAACTCGACCGGCTCGACCTGAGCGACTATGCCGAGGAGCCGCTGGGCCTGCCGGTGGATGCCGGCAGTGCGGCGTACATCATGTACACCTCCGGTTCCACCGGCACGCCAAAGGGCGTGCAGGTGCCGCACCGCGCCATCGTGCGGTTGGTGATCAACAACGGCTTTGCCGACTTCAATAGCCAGGACCGCGTGGCCTTCGCCTCCAACCCGGCGTTCGACGCCAGCACCCTGGAAGTCTGGGCGCCGCTGCTCAACGGTGGCGCGGTGGTGGTGATCGAGCAGAATCAGGTGCTGTCGCGTCAGGGCCTGCGTGAAGTGCTGCTGGAGCAAGGCGTCACGGTGCTGTGGCTGACCGCCGGGCTGTTCCACCAGTTCGCTGACGACCTGCTGCCGGCGTTCCGTGGCCTGCGTTACCTGATGGTCGGTGGCGATGTGCTGGACCCGGCGGTGATCGCCCGGGTACTGCGCGATGGCGCGCCGCAACACCTGCTCAATGGCTACGGCCCGACCGAAGCCACCACCTTCAGCACCACCCACGAAATTACCGAAGTGGGCGAGGGCAGCATCCCGATTGGCAAACCGATCGGCAACAGCCGCTGCTACGTGCTCGATGCCCGCCAGCAACTGCTGCCGGTGGGGGTGGTGGGCGAGTTGTATATCGCCGGTGACGGGGTGGCCCTGGGGTATCTGGGGCAGCCGGAACTGACCGCTGAGCGCTTCCTGCCGGATCCGTTCAACGGCGGCACCATGTACCGCAGTGGTGACCTGGTGAGCTGGCAGGCCGACGGCACCCTGCGTTACCTGGGGCGCGCCGACCAGCAGATCAAGCTGCGTGGCTTCCGTATCGAACTGGGCGAGATCGAAGCGCGTCTGGGCGAGTGCCCGGGCGTTCGCGATGCCGCCGTGATCGTGCGTGAGGACACGCCGGGCGACAAGCGTCTGGTGGCCTATTTCACGGGCCATCAGGCGATCGCCGAAATGCACCGGCAGCTGCAAGGCCAGTTGCCGGACTACATGTTGCCCTCGGCCTATGTGCAAATGGATGCGCTACCGTTGACCGCCAACGGCAAACTCGACCGTCGCGCCTTGCCGCAGCCTGGCAGCGAGGCCGTGGTCAGCCGCGCCTTCGAGGCGCCACGGGGTGAGATAGAAAACGCGCTGGCGGCGATCTGGGCTGAGCTGCTCAAGGTCGAGCGGGTCGGCCGCCACGACCACTTCTTTGAGCTGGGCGGCCATTCGCTGCTGGCCATGCGGCTGGTGTCCCAGGTGCGCCTGCGCCTGGGGGTGGAGCTGAACCTGACGGACCTGTTCGCCAATGCCGAGCTGGTTGCGTTGGCGCAGGTGCTGGCCAATGCCAGTCATACTGAGCTGCCGGCGATTGTCGCGGTTGACCGCGAGCAGCCCCTGCCGTTGTCGTTCGCCCAGCAGCGCCTGTGGTTCCTGGCCCAGCTGGAGGGCGGCAACCAGGCCTACAACGTGCCGCTGGCCCTGGGCCTGCGCGGGGCACTCGAGGGCGACGCGCTGGAGCGCGCCCTGCTGTGCATCGTTGCCCGTCATGAAGGCTTGCGCAGCCGCTTCGTGCCCACAGGCGACGGCGCCGAGGTGCACGTCACCGCCACGCCGCAACCGGGCTGGCTGCGGCGCCTGAGCCTGGCGCCCGATGACCTGGCCGCGCACCTGCAGGCCGAAGCCGCCGCGCCGTTCGACCTGGTCGAGGGACCCTTGCTGCGCGCCAGCCTGCTGCGCCTGGAGGATCAGCACCATGTGCTGCTGCTGACCCTGCACCATATCGTCGCCGACGGCTGGTCCCTGGGCGTGCTGACCCGTGAGCTGGGCGCGCTGTACCCGGCCATGTGCCAGGGCCTGGAAGACCCGTTGCCGGCCCTGGCCATCCAGTACGGCGACTATGCCGTGTGGCAGCGGCGCTGGCTTGCCGGTGAGCAGCTGCAACGCCAGGCCGATCACTGGCGCCAGGCCCTGGATGGCGCGCCGGCCCTGTTGAGCCTGCCAAGTGATCGGCCACGGCCGCCACGCCAGGACTTCAGCGGCGCCAGCCTGGCGCTGCAGCTGGATCCGCGCCTCGGTGCCGGCCTGCGTGCCTTGGCCCAGCGGCATCAGGCGACCCTGTACATGGTGTTGCTCAGTGCCTGGGCCGCGACCCTGGCGCGTCTGTCCGGGCAGGCCGAGGTGGTGGTGGGCTGCCCGGTGGCCGGGCGCGGCCATGCCGAGCTTGAGCCGCTGGTGGGATTGTTCGTCAACACCCTGGCGCTGCGCATCGACACTGCGGGCGCACCGAGCAGCGAACGCCTGCTGGCCCAGGTGAAGGCACGCCTGCTCGACGCCCAGGCGCACCAGGACCTGCCGTTCGAGCAGGTGGTGGAGATCGTCCGCCCGGCGCGCAGCCTGGGCCATACGCCGCTGTTCCAGACCACCCTCAACTGGCTGGCCACCGAGGGCGCCGCGGCGAGCCTGGCAGGTTTGCGCCTGGAGGGCGTGGCCCAGGCCAGCCAGGTGGCCAAGTTCGACCTGTCGCTGAGCATGGGCGAGCAAGGCGAGGCGCTGGTCGGCAGCCTCGAGTACGCCACGGCGCTGTTCGATGAAAGCACTGTGCGCCGTTTCGCCGGTTACTTCGAAACCCTGCTGCAGGCCATGGTCGCCGACGACCAGGCGCCGCTGGCCGAGGTCGAACTGGTAGACGCCGTCGAGCGCCGTCGCCTGCTGCATACCTTCAACAGCAGTGCCCGGACGTTCCCGGTCGACCAGACCCTGCCGACCCTGATCGAGGCCCAGGCGGCCCGTGCCCCGCAGGCGCTGGCTGCGGTGGCCGGCGCTGCGCGCCTGAGCTACGGCGAGCTGAACCAGCGCGCCAACGCCCTGGCCCATCACCTGATCGAACGGGGCGTGAGGCCCGACGACCGGGTCGCGGTGGTCGCCCGACGTGGCCTGGATACCCTGGTGGCGCTGTTGGCAGTGCTCAAGGCCGGTGGCGCCTATGTGCCGGTGGACCCGGCGCATCCGGACGAGCGCCTGCGCTACCTGCTCGAGGACAGCGCCCCCGTGGTGGTCCTGGCCCAGCAGGTGTTGCTGGCGCGTCTGGATGGGCTGACCGTGCCCGTGCTGGCGCTGGACCGGCCGGACTGGCCGGCGCGCACGGACAACCCTGAGCTGACCGGGCTGCTGGCCAGCCACCTGGCCTACGTGATCTACACCTCCGGCTCCACCGGGCAACCCAAGGGCGTGATGGTCGAGCACCGTACCCTGGCCAACCTGGTGCAGTGGCATTGCAAGGCCTTCGAGCTGGGCGCCGGCGAGCACACCGCCAGCGTCGCCGGCTTCGGCTTCGACGCCATGGCCTGGGAGGTCTGGCCGGCCCTGTGCGCCGGCGCGGTGCTGCATCTGCCGCCGGCCGAGCTGGGTAATGAACAGCTCGACGAGCTGCTGGCCTGGTGGCTGGAGCAACCGCTGAAGGTGGCCTTCCTGCCGACCCCGGTCGCCGAATATGCCTTCACCCAGGGGTTGCGCCATCCGACCCTGCGCACCCTGTTGATCGGCGGCGACCGCTTGCGCCAGTTCACCGCTGACCCGGGCTGCGTGGTGGTCAACAACTATGGCCCCACCGAGGCGACGGTGGTCGCCACCTCCGGCCTGGTGCTGCCGGGCGGGGCGCTGGACATCGGCCGGCCAATCGCCAATGCCCGGGTCTATCTGCTGGACGAGGCGCGGCAACTGGTGCCGTGCGGCGTGACCGGCGAGCTCTACGTGGGCGGTGCCGGGGTGGCGCGTGGCTACCTGAACCGTGCGCAACTGACGGCCGAGCGCTTCCTCGACGATCCGTTCAGCGAAGCGCCCGGCGCACGCATGTACCGCACGGGCGACCTGGCTCGCTGGAACGCCGACGGTACCCTGGACTACCTGGGGCGCAACGACGACCAGGTGAAGGTGCGTGGCCTGCGCATCGAGCTGGGTGAAATCGAGGCACAACTGCTGGCCTTGCCTGGCGTCGCCGAAGTGCTGGTACTGGCCCGCGAGGACCAGCCCGGCCAACCGCGCCTGGTGGCCTACTACATCGCCGCCGGCGAGGCGCAGCCGGTCGGTGCCCTGCGCGCCGCCCTGCAACAGCGCCTGCCGGCCTACATGGTGCCCGCCGCCGTGGTGCGCCTGGATGCCTGGCCATTGACCGCCAACGGCAAGGTCGACCGTCGGGCGCTGCCGTTGCCCGAGCGCGAGGCGTCGGCCAGCCAGGCCCACGAGGCCGCCGAAGGCGCCCTGGAAACGGCCCTGGCCGAGCTGTGGTGCGAGCTGCTGCAGTTGCAACGGGTAGGGCGCCAGGACCGCTTCTTCGAACTGGGCGGCCACTCGCTGCTGGCCATGCGCATGGTCGGCCAGGTGCGGGCGCGCCTCGGCCGCGAGCTGTCGCTGGGCGAGCTGTTCGCTGATGACCGCCTGCTGGCGGTGGCGGCGACCCTGGCCGAGCGCGGCGGCGAGGTGCTGCCGGCCATCGAGCCGACGCCCCGTGGCCAGTCCCTGCCACTGTCGTTCGCCCAGCAGCGCCTGTGGTTCCTGGCGCAGATGGACGATGCCAGTGCTGCCTACCATATTCCTCTGGGCCTGGCCATGCGCGGCCCGCTGGACCGTGCGGCGCTGGAGCGGGCACTGGCGCGCATCATCGAGCGTCACGAAAGCCTGCGCAGCCACTTCACCCAGGAAGGCGCCGAGGCGCGGGTGCGGGTGAGCCCAGGGCGCGGCGGCTTTGCCCTGGCCTGGCACGACCTGCGCGGCGCCGCGCAGCAACTGCCCGAACTGATGCAGGCCGAAGCGCTGCTGCCCTTTGACCTGGCGCACCAGTTGCCGGTGCGTGGTCGCCTGCTGTGCCTGGCGGCGGAGCATCATGTGCTGCTGCTGACCTTGCACCATATTGTCGCCGACGGCTGGTCGATGGGCGTGTTCACCCAGGAGCTGGCGGCGCTGTACCAGGCCTTCAGCGAAGGGCGCGACGATCCGCTGCCGGCGCTGGCGATCCAGTACGGCGACTACGCCCTGTGGCAGCGCCGCTGGCTGGCCGGCGACGCGCTGCAGCGCCAGGGCGAATACTGGCAACAGGCCCTGGCCGGTGCGCCGGTGCTGCTGACCTTGCCCACCGACCGGCCGCGGCCGGTGCGTCAGGATTACCACGGTGACCGGGTCGAGATACAGTTGGACCGGCGCCTGAGCGAAGACCTCAGGGCGCTGTGCCTGCGGCACGGGGTCACCCCGTTCATGCTGTTCGGCGCCGCCTGGGCGGTGCTGCTGGCGCGCCTGTCCGGTCAGGCCGAGGTGGTCATCGGCACCCCGGTGGCCAACCGTCGGCAGGCCGAGGTCGAAGGGCTGATCGGCTTGTTCGTCAACTCCCTGGCGCTGCGCATCGATACCGCCGGCACGCCCGATGTCGGCGCGCTGCTGGCCCGGGTCAAGGCCTGCTTCAGCCAGGCCCAGGACCATCAGGACCTGCCCTTCGAACAGGTGGTGGAGCTGCTGCACCCGCCGCGCAGCCTGGCCCATACCCCGCTGTACCAGGTGTCGCTGGCCTGGAACGGCGTGCCGGGCGAGGCCTTGCGTCTGAGTGGGCTGCAACTGCAGGCGCTGGGCAGCGCGCAGGTGTTCGCCAAGTTCGACCTCACCCTGAGCCTGGGCGAGACCGCCGACGGCTACGGCGGCGCCCTGGAGTTCGCCACGGCGTTGTTCGACCGGGCGACCATCGAGCGCCATGTCGGCTACCTGGAACAACTGCTGTGGGCGATGGCCGGCAGCGACCAGGCGCTGTTGGCGAAGGTCGAGCTGCTGGGCGCTGCCGAGCGTCGCCAGGAGCTGGTGACCTGCAATGCGAGTGAACTGGTCGGCGGTCTGCAGCAACCGCTGCAGGCGTTGTTCGAGGCGCAGGTGGCGCGTACGCCGCAGGCCATCGCAGTACAGGCCGAAGATGGCCAGCTCAGCTACCTGCAACTGAACGAGGCGGCCAACCGCCTGGCCCATCAACTGATCGCCCAGGGCGTGGTCGCCGACAGCCGTGTCGCGGTGTGCCTGGCCCGTGGGCCGCAACTGCTGGTCGGGCTGCTGGCGGTGCTCAAGGCCGGTGGTGCCTATGTGCCGCTGGATCCGGGTTACCCCGACGAGCGCCTGGCCTACATGCTCGCCGACAGCGCACCGGTGGCGCTGCTGGTGGACGCCGGCAGCCGCGGGCGCTTCGCCGGCAGCGCGGTGCCGCGCCTGGACCTCGACCAACCGACCTGGGCCGGCCTGTCGCCAGGCAATCCGCAGGTCCCGGGCCTGGGCGCCCGTCACCTGGCCTACGTCATCTACACCTCCGGCTCCACCGGCACGCCGAAAGGGGTGATGGTCGAGCACCGCAGCCTGTGCAACCTGGTGCACTGGAGTTCGCGGCTGATCGCCCCGACCGTCGAGGGCGCGCTGCTGCACAAGACCCCGGTGAGCTTCGACGCCTCGGTGTGGGAGTTGTTCTGGCCGCTGTGCGCCGGGCTGCGCCTGGTGCTGGCGCGCCCGGACGGCCAGCGCGACCCGGCCTACCTGGCGGCGCTGATCCAGCGCCAGCGGGTCAGCGTGGTGCAGTTCGTGCCGGCGTTGCTGCAGCAATTCCTTGCCCTGGAGGCGAGCGCGGCCTGCGACAGCCTCACCGATATCGTCTGTGGCGGCGGCGAGCTGACCACGGCATTGCTGCAACAGGTGCGCGAGCGCCTGCCGCAGGTGCGGCTGCACAACGTCTATGGTCCGACCGAGGCCACCGTCGATTGCAGTGTCTGGACCCTGGAACCCGGGCAACCACTGCCTGAAAGCGCGCCACCGATCGGCCGGCCGATCGCCAACACCCGGTTGTACGTGCTCGACCGCAACGGCCTGCCGGTGCCCCGTGGCGTGGTGGGCGAGTTGCACATCGGCGGCGTCGGCGTGGCCCGTGGCTACCTCGGCTTGCCGCAACTGGACGCCGAGCGCTTCGGTGACAGCCCGTTCGTGGTCGGCGAGCGCCTGTACCGCAGCGGCGACCTGGTGCGCCGTCGGGCCGACGGCGAGCTGGAATTCCTCGGCCGTGACGACTTCCAGGTCAAACTGCATGGCCTGCGTATCGAACTGGGCGAGATCGAGGCCTGCCTGGCCAGTCATCCGGCCCTACGCGAAGTGGTGGTGCTGCTGCGTGGCGAGCGCCTGGTCGCCTGGTTCACCGCCCACGACGAGGCGCCAGGGATCGAGGCGCTGCGCCGACACATCCTGGCGCAGTTGCCGGACTACATGGTGCCGTCGGCCTATGTGGCGCTGCCGGACATGCCACTGACCGCCAACGGCAAGCTCGACCGCCAGGCGCTGCCCGAGCCCGGCGCCGAGTCCGTGCTCAGCCGTGCCTACGAGGCGCCGCAAGGGGAGGCCGAAACCCATCTGGCGGCACTCTGGGCCGAGTTGCTGAACGTGCCGAGGGTAGGGCGCCAGGACCACTTCTTCGAACTGGGTGGCCACTCGCTGCTGGCGGTGACCTTGATCGCCCGTCTGCGTGCCGAGGGGCTGGAGGCGGATATCCGCGTGCTGTTCGCCGAACCGACCCTGGCCGCCCTGGCCGCGACCCTCGGTCAGCATGGCGGGCCCCAGGTACCGGCCAACCGCATCGGCGCCGACTGCCGGCGCATCACTGCGGACCTGCTGCCGTTGGTGGCGCTGGAGCAAGCGGCCATCGACCGGATCGTCGCCCAGGTGCCGGGCGGCGCCGCCAACGTGCAGGACATCTACCCGCTGGGGCCGTTGCAGGCGGGGATCCTCTATCACCACCTGGCCAGCGAGGGAGACGATCCGTACCTGTTGCAGGCGCGATTCGCCGTGGCCGACCGCACGCGGCTGGAGGCGTTGCAACGGGCCTTGGACCAGGTCATCGCCCGGCACGACATCCTGCGCTCCTCGCTGTACTGGGACGGCCTGGCCGAGCCGGTGCAGGTAGTGTGGCGCCAGGCAGCGCTGCCGGTGCAGGAGGTGGCGCCGCAGGCACCGCTGACCCTGCGCCTGGACCTGACCCGCGCACCGCTGCTGCGCCTGCTGTACAGCCAGGACCCGGCCAGCGGGCGCATTACCGCGACCTTGCTGTTCCACCACTTGGTCATGGACCATGTAGCCCAGGATGTACTGCGCGCCGAACTGCAGGCCTGCCTGCTCGGCGAGCAGTGCCAGTTGCCCGCGCCGGTGCCTTACCGCAACTACATTGCCCAGGTGCTGCAGGGCGCGGGCGAGGCCGAGCACGAGGCGTTCTTCCGCGAACAGCTGGGCGACATCGACGAGCCGACCTTGCCCTATGGCCCGCATCCGCTGGCTCATCAGAACGCCGAGGCCGAAGCCCGGCTCTGGCTGGACGATGGGCTGGCACGGCGCCTGCGCGAGCAGGCGCGTTTGCTGGGCGTCGGTGCCGCCAGCCTGATGCACCTGGCCTGGGGCCTGGTGCTCGGGCAGTTGTCGGGGCGCGACAGCGTGGTGTTCGGCACCGTGCTGCTCGGTCGCCTGCAGGGCGGCGAAGGCGTGGAACGCGCCCTGGGCGTGTTCATCAACACCTTGCCGCTACGCCTTGAGGTCGGCCGCCTGCCAGTGCGCGAGGCGCTGCTCGACACCCACCGCCGGCTCACCGGGCTGCTGGTGCACGAGCATGCGCAATTGGCCCTGGCCCAGCGCTGCAGCGCGCTGCCGCCCGGCGCGCCGCTGTTCAGCGCCTTGCTCAACTACCGCCACAGCGCCACGGCCCTGGCCGCTGACAGTGCGGCCGGGCGCGCCTGGGAGGGCATCGAGCTGTTGCATGCGCAGGAGCGCAGCAACTACCCGCTGGCCCTGAGCATCGACGACCTGGGCGAAGGTTTTGCCCTGACCGCGCAGTGTGCGCCGGGCCTGGATGCGTTACGCCTGTGCGGCTATCTGCGCCAGGCCCTGGAAAACCTGGTCGAGGCCCTGGCGCAGGATCCCGAGCGAGGCCTGGAGCGGCTGGATATCGTGCCGGCCGAGGAACGCCAGCGGCTGCTGGTGGGTTACAACGCCACGCAGCGCGACTACCCGCGCCAGCTGCCTGTGCAGCGTCTGTTCGAGCAGCAGGTGGCAAGCCATCCGCTGGCGCTGGCGGCGCGCCATGATGAACGCCAGCTCACCTACGGCGAGCTCAACGAGCAGGCCAACCGCCTGGCGCACTGGCTGATCGGCGAGGGCGTGGCGGCAGGCGACCCGGTGGCGATCCTGCTGCCGCGTTCGTTGCCCTTGCTGGTGGCGCAGCTGGCGGTGCTCAAGTGCGCGGCCATTTATGTGCCGCTGGACATCAACGCCCCGGCCGAGCGCCAGGCGTTCATGGTCCAGGATTGCCAGGCTGTGGCGCTGCTGACCCTCGGCAGCCTGGCCGCGGAGTGTGAGGTGCGGCGTATCGACCTGGATTGCCTGGCCCTGGACGACCAGCCGGCGTACAACCCGAACCTCGCGCAGGACGCCGACGCGGTGGCCTACGTGATGTACACCTCGGGCTCCACCGGCACGCCGAAGGGGGTGCGGGTAACCCATCGCGGCATCACCCGGTTGGTGCTGAACAACGGCTATGCCGACTTCGACGCCAGTGACCGTTTTGCCTTCGTCTCCAACCCGGCGTTCGACGCCGCCACCCTGGATGTCTGGGGTGGGCTGCTCATCGGCGGCCAGGTGCTGGTGATCGATCACCAGACCCTGGTCGAGCCGGCGCGGTTCGCCAGCGCGTTGCGTCAGGGCGGTGCCAGCGTGATGTTCGTCACCACGGCGCTGTTCAACCAGTACGTGCAACTGATCCCCGAGGCCCTGGCCGGGCTGCGCATCCTGCTGTGTGGTGGCGAGCGCGGCGAGCCAGCCAGCTTCCGGGCGTTGCTGGCGCGGGCGCCGAACCTGCGCCTGGTGCACTGCTACGGGCCCACCGAGACCACCACCTTCGCCACCGCCTGCACCGTGCGGGCCGTGGCCGACGGCGCCGAGCATGTGCCGATCGGCGGCCCGATCGGCAACACCACGGCCTATATCCTCGACGGGCACGGGCGCCTGCTGCCCGAAGGCGTGACCGGTGAGCTGTACATCGGCGGCGACGGCGTCGCCCTCGGCTACCTGAATCGCCCGCAACTGACGGCCGAGCGTTTCCTGGACGACCCGTTCGGCACCGGGCCCGGCGCCAGGCTGTACCGCACCGGCGACCTGGCCCGTTGGCGCGAGGATGGCCAGCTGGAGTGCCTGGGGCGCAGCGACGACCAGGTGAAGATCCGTGGTTTCCGCATTGAGCTGGGCGAGATCGAGCAGCACCTGGTCCAGTGCCCGGGTGTGGATGAAGCCGTGGTCATGGCCTTGCGCCTGGAGCACGGGCCGCTGCGCCTGGTGGCCTGGTACACCCGCATCGACGCGGCCCTCGACGGCGTGGCGCTGCGCGGCTTCCTGCGCGAACGGCTGCCGGAGTACATGCTGCCGGCGGCGTTCGTTGTGCTCGAGGCGTTGCCGTTGACCAACAATGGCAAGGTCGACCGCCGGGCGCTGCCGCTGCCGGGCGCGCAGGACCTGGCCGTGGCGGTGTTCGAGGCTGCGGCTACGCCGGTGGAGCAGGCGTTGGCCGCGCTGTGGGCGCAGGTGCTGGAGGTCGAGCGGGTGGGGCGGCATGACAGCTTCTTCGAACTGGGCGGGCATTCGCTGTCGGCGATCCGCCTGGTGGACGAGATGCGCCAGGCCGGCCTGTACACGACCCTGGCGGAGCTATTCCAGCACCCGACCATCGCCACTTTGGCTCCACGCCTGGGCGAGGGGGCGTACGAGGACGAGGACGAAGGCCTGGTCACGGTGCGCGCCACAGGCAGCCAGCCTGCACTGTTCCTGATCCACGAGTTCAGTGGCCTGGACCTGTACTTCCCGGTCCTGGGGCGGCATATCGAAGGGGATTTCCCCATCTACGGCCTGGCCGGCGTCGCCTTGGGGGAGGCGCAACTGAACACCATGGAGTGCCTGGCCGCGCGCCTGGTGCGGCAGATTCGCGCCGTGCAGCCACACGGGCCGTATCGGCTGGCGGGCTGGTCGTTCGGCGGCGTGCTGGCCTACGAGGTGGCCGCGCAGTTGCTGGGCGCGGACGAGCCGGTGGCCTTTGTCGGCCTGATCGACACCTACGTGCCACGCCTGAGCGACCAGGGCAAGGCGCGCTGGCAAGGGCCGCACCTGTTGCAAGGGCAGCTGTTGCTGCATTGCCGGGTGCACTGGCAGGCGCAGGGCGAGGCGGGGGCCGCGCAACTGGCCGAGATCGAAGCATTGCAGCCCGGGGCGCTGGCGTTCGACGCGCTGCTCGCCCACTGCCGTGAGCGGCAACTGCTGGTGCCCAGCCTGGTCCAGGCCAGCGACGAGCAATTGCGCCACTTCTTCGAGCGTCACCTGGCCCATGGGCATGCCCTGGCCCACTACCGTCTGGCACCGTTGCCGGTGCCGCTGCACCTGTTCGTGGCCGAGCAGCGTAGCACCGGTATCGTCACCGACAGCCCGACCCTGGGCTGGGCCGAGGCCTTGCTGGGACAGGCGCTGCGGTGCCTGAGCGTGCCGGGTGATCACCAGAGCATGGTGCAGGACCCGCAGGCGGCGGTGCTGGGCCAGGCCATGGCGCAGGCATTGCAGGTCGCGCCCGGCCTTGTGCCGACGCACCAGCCGCTGCTGGCCATCCAGAGCGGCACGCCGTCCCATGTCCCGGTGTTCTGCGTGCCGGGGGCCGGCGACAGCGTGACCAGCTTCATCGGCCTGGCCGAGGCGCTGGGGCCGAACTGGCCGGTGCATGGCCTGCAGGCCCGGGGCTTGGCCGCAGGCGAGGTGCCGCACAGCGCGGTGGAGGCGGCTGCCGACTGCCATGTCCAGGCCATCGAGGCGTTGTACCCCGAAGGCCCGCTGAATCTGCTCGGGCATTCGTTCGGTGGCTGGGTGGCTCATGCCATGGCGGCACGCTTGCAGGCCAAGGGGCGCGAAGTGCGCTCCCTGACCCTGATCGACAGCGAGGCGCCGGGCGCAGGGGGCAGTTGCGGCAAGCCGTACACCTTTACCCAGGCCTTGCAGCGGCTGATCGAGTCGTTGCAACTGTCCACCGGCAAGTCGTTGGGCATCGAGCCTGTGGCCTTCGCCGCAGCCGACGACCAGGAGCAACTGTGCCAGCTGCATGCGGCCATGGTACGGGTCGGCCTGATGCCGTCGCGTTCTTCGGCGCAGGCGCTCGAGGGCGTGGCGCGGACCTTCGCCACGGCCCTGCGCACGGTGTATCGCCCCGAGGGTGGATTCAACGGCCTGGCGCGCCTGGTGCTGGTCGCGGATCCGAGCCTGGACGCCGCCGGCAACCAGCGCGAGCAGCAGGCCATGGAGGAAGGCTGGCGCGAATGGCTGCCGCAGTTGGAGGTGTGGCAGGGGCCGGGCAACCACTTCAGCATCCTCAAGGTGCCGGATGTGTTCAGCCTGGCGGCGTGGTGGCATGACGGGCAGGCCCTGTATCACAGCAGGGTGAAGCAGTAACACCGTCGTGAGAGCGGGCTTGCAACGCGATGGCGTCTCCTTTGAGTGGCGCCATCGCGGGGCAAACCCGCTCCCACGGGACCTCATCAGCTTCAGGAAGAACGGGTTTTATGGAAAAGTCGAAGTTTCGCAAGATCGCCCTCGGCGTCGCCGTGGCCCTGGTCGCCGGCATCGTGCTCTACGCGGTACAGGCCCCAGCCAAGCCGCCGCAGTACATCACCGCCACGGTCGAGCGTGGCGATATCGAAAATGCGGTGCTGGCCACCGGCACCCTGGAAGGCATCCGCCAGGTGGACGTCGGCGCCCAGGTTTCAGGGCAGCTCAAGTCGCTCAAGGTCAAGCTTGGCGACAAGGTCGCCGAAGGCCAGTGGCTGGCCGAAATCGACCCGTTGGTGCCGCGCAACTCGTTGCGTCAGGCCGAGGTCGATGCCGAGAAGCTGCAGGCCGAGCGCCGCTCGGTGCAGGCCAAGCTCAAGCAGGCCAAGCGGGTCTACGAGCGCTACGACGTGCTCCAGGCCGACGAGTCGATCTCGCGCCAGGACTTCGAGAACGCAGAGTCCGAGTTCGAGGTGCAGCAGGCCAACCTGCGCTCGCTGGACGCGCAGATCAAGAGCGCCCAGGTGCAGATCGACACGGCGCGGGTCAACCTCGGTTACACCCGCATCGTCGCGCCGATCAACGGCCATGTGGTGGGTATCGTCACCCAGGAAGGGCAGACGGTGATCTCCAACCAGCTGGCGCCGGTGATCCTCAAGCTGGCCGACCTCGACACCATGACCATCAAGGCCCAGGTGTCCGAGGCCGACGTGATTCATATCAGCCCCGGCCAGCAGGTGTACTTCACCATCCTCGGTGACGACAAACGTTACTACGCCAAGCTGCGCGGCACCGAGCCCGCGCCGCAGAACTACCTGGAAAGCAGCGACAAGAGCGGCGCCGCCGCCAAGCAGGCCAGCGCGGTGTTCTACAACGCGCTGTTCGAGGTGCCCAACCCCGAGCACCGGCTGCGCATCTCGATGACCGCCCAGGTGCGTATCGTCCTCGACACCGCCCTGGGCGTGCTCACCGTGCCGGTGGCGGCGCTGGGGCCGCGCGACGCCGACGGCAGCTTCGCGGTACGGGTGCTCGACGGCAAGGGCTTCGCCCAGGTGCGCAAGGTCCAGGCGGGGATCAACAACAACGTCAAGGTGCAGGTCAAGGACGGCCTGGCCGAAGGCGACCGCGTGGTGATCGGCGAACCGGTGTCGGGCGAGGCGGGGGCGTGAGCATGAACATGAACGTGGAACTGTCGCCGGCGCGGGCGGTGTCGGCGCTCGAGGACCAGCCGCTGCTGCGCCTGCAAGGGGTCAGCCGCAGCTTCATGGCCGGCGACCGTGAGTTCCTGGCGCTCAAAGACATCGACCTGGAAATCCATGCCGGCGAGCTGGTGGCGATCATCGGCGCCTCGGGCTCTGGCAAGTCGACGCTGATGAACATCCTGGGTTGCCTGGACCATGCCAGTGCCGGCAGCTACCAGGTCAGCGGCCAGGAAACCCGCGATCTCGACGACGATGCCCTGGCCGCGCTGCGGCGGGACCACTTTGGTTTCATCTTCCAGCGTTACCACCTGTTGCCGCACCTGGACGCCCTGCGCAACGTGGAGATCCCGGCGGTTTATGCCGGCGTGCCCCAGGCCGGGCGCCATGCCCGCGCCCGCGAGCTGCTCTGCCGACTGGGGCTGGGCAGCCACCTGGCGCACCGCCCGAGCCAGCTGTCCGGGGGCCAGCAACAGCGGGTGAGTATCTGCCGGGCGCTGATGAACGGCGGCGAGGTGATTCTCGCCGACGAGCCCACCGGGGCCCTCGACACCGCCAGCGGCAAGGAGGTGATGAACATCCTGCTGGAACTGCACGGCGCCGGGCACACGGTGATCCTGGTGACCCACGACCCCAAGGTCGCCGCCCATGCCGAGCGGATCATCGAGGTCAGCGACGGGCAGATCGTCAGTGACCGGCGCACCCGCGCCGAGCCTCTCGCGCCGTCCCCCGACGCCGCACCGGCCCGCGAGCAGGCGCCACGGCGGCTGGTGGCCAGCCTCGGGCTGTTTCGCGAGGCCTTCAAGATGGCCTGGATCGCCCTGGTCTCGCACCGCATGCGCACCCTGCTGACCATGCTCGGGATCATCATCGGCATCACCTCGGTGGTGTCGATCTCGGCCATCGGCGAGGGCGCCAAGGGCTATGTGCTCAAGGACATCCAGGCGATCGGCAGCAACACCATCGACATCTACTCCGGCAGCAGTTTCGGCGACAGCCGGGCCAAGGCCATCGAGACCCTGGTGCCGGCCGACGTGACCGCGCTCAACGAACTCTATTACGTCGACAGCGCCACCCCGGTGATCGGCCAGAGTTCGCTGGTGCGCTACCGCAACATCGACGCCGACGTGCAGCTCAACGGCGTCAGCGAGCAGTATTTCCAGGTGCGCAACATTCCCCTGGCCGCGGGGATCGTGTTCAGCGCCGATGATGCCCGGCGCCAGGCCCAGGTGGTGGTGATCGACCACAATACGCGCAAGCGCCTGTTCGGCGACGGCGTCAACCCGTTGGGGCAAGTGATCCTGGTCGGCAACTTGCCGTGTACGGTGATTGGTGTGACCGCCGAGAACAAGAACCTGTTCGTCGCCGGCAACAGCCTGAACGTGTGGATGCCCTACGAGACCGCCGCCGGGCGCGTGCTTGGCCAGCGCCACCTGGACAGCATCAGCGTGCGGATCAAGGACGGCTTGCCGAGCAAGCGGGTGGAGGAGGAGGTCAACAAGCTGATGCTGCAGCGCCACGGCACCAAGGATTTCTTCACCAACAACCTCGACAGCATCATGCAGACCGTGCAGAAGACCAGCCGCTCGCTGACCCTGCTGCTGTCGCTGATCGCGGTGATATCCCTGGTGGTGGGCGGGATCGGGGTGATGAACATCATGCTGGTGTCGGTGACCGAGCGCACCCGCGAGATCGGCATCCGCATGGCGGTGGGGGCGCGGCAGTCGGATATCCGCCAGCAGTTCCTGGTGGAGGCGGTGATGGTCTGCCTGATCGGCGGGGTGATCGGGATCGGGCTGTCCTATGCGATCGGGTATCTGTTCGCGCTTTTCGTCAAGCAGTGGGAGATGGTGTTTTCACTGGGGTCGGTGGTCACGGCGTTTGTCTGCTCGACCTTGATCGGCATCGTGTTCGGCTTCGTGCCGGCGCGCAATGCGGCGCGGTTGGACCCTATCGAGGCGCTGGCGCGGGACTAGGCCTGATGGCTTGAGAGCGAGCGCCGCATGCGCGGCGCTGCAACTCGGGTGGCCCGCGTCGGCTAGTGTGGTGTTTTGCAAATACGACCAATAAAGCGCCGCGAGTTATGGTCGTTATTTGTGAAACACCACACTAGACCTCGGCATACATCCAGCGCATCAGCGAGTGGCGTCCGCTGATCCCCAGCTTGATCGCCGCCCGGCGCAGGTAACTCTCCACCGTATTGACCTTGAGCCGCAGATACTCGGCCTGCTGCGGCGCCGTGCGCCCGGCCAGCAAGCCCTCGCACACCTGCATTTCGCGCTCGGACAGGCGGATGCCAGTCTGACGCAGCCGCTCGAGAAAGCGCTGTTCGAGGCTGTCGGGGTCTGCGGGTGCCGGCGCGGCAGGCTGCAGGGCATTGATGTGTTTTTCCAGCATGGGCAGCAGCAAAGGCGATATATCCTCGAGCCGGCTGCGTTCGGTGGCGGAAAAGCCCGCACGGGTATCGGCGCGCAAGACCGTGATCTCGTAGCGGTAGCCATCCTTGCGCCGGGCCAGGTGCAGGCGCGCCGGGTCGTCGAAGCCTTCACCCGCATCGCCGGTGCTGAACACCGTCTCGCTGACCAGGGTCGCGTCGAGCCGGGTGGCGCAAGCCGGGTCGATGCGCAGTTGGCGGATGTGCGTGGCGTCGATGGTCAGGTGGGTCTGGATCAGGTCGTGCAGGTGCCGGGGGAAATGGCGGCTACCGGTACTGGCTATGACTTTGCCGATCTGCGGAAAGAGCAGGTGCGAATTCATCGTGTCATCCATGATAGGCGGTGGAACGGAGGCCCTTGCGCCAGCAACCAGCATCCTTGACTGTCGGCCGGGCCATCGGGTGCTAGCTATCCTAGTACAACGAATCAGTGACGGTTAAATGAAGCAGCAATAATGGCATAACAATATCATTGGTGACGGCAGACGTGTGTCCATGCACGACTCGGGTATGATGCGCATCCCATCCAACAACGAGACCGCCCCATGTCCCTGAGCGCTGAACAGATCGGCGAATTCCGCTCTTTCTCCGAGCAACTGGCCGATGCCGCCGCGGCGGCGATCCAGCCGTACTTTCGTGCCAGCCTGGATGTCGAGGACAAGGGGGGGCGCCTGTACGACCCGGTGACCATCGCCGACAAGGCCGCCGAAGAGGCCATGCGCGCGCTGATCCAGGCCCACTATCCCAGCCACGGCATACTGGGCGAAGAGCAGGGCGCGGCACTGGGCAGCAGCCCCTTGACCTGGGTGCTCGACCCGATCGATGGCACCCGCGCCTTCATCACCGGCCTGCCGCTGTGGGGCACGCTGATCGCTCTCAACGACGGCACCCGCCCGGTGCTCGGAGTGATGAACCAGCCGTTCACCGGCGAACGCTTCATCGGCACCCCGCACGGCGCCTGGCGCAATGGCACGCCGCTGAAGACCCGCGCCTGCGCCGACCTGGCGTCGGCCACGCTGATGTGCACCACCCCCGACATGTTCGACACCCCGGCGCGCAAGGCGGCGTTCGAGGCGGTCGCCGGCAAGGCCCGGCTGATGCGTTATGGCGGTGATTGCTATGCCTACTGCATGCTGGCGTCCGGATTCGTCGATGTGATCGTCGAGGCCAGCCTGCAGCCGTACGACGTGCAGGCGTTGATGCCGATCATTGAAGGCGCGGGTGGGGTGATCACGTCCTGGGATGGCGGCTCGGCCCAGGATGGGGGCTGCGTGGTGGCTTGTGGCGATCCGGCGTTGCATGCGCAGGTACTGGCGATGTTGCGTCACGCCATCTGATAGACCCTGCACGAGACGTTTGCCGTGGACTCAATCACCCAAGCCGTGCTCGGCGCTGCCCTGCAAGGCACCGTACTGGGCCGTATCCAGGGCCGCCGTTCGCTGATCTATGGCGCCGCCCTGGGGACATTGCCCGACCTGGATGTAGTGATCCGCTACGCCGACCCGGTGTCGCAGATGACCTTCCACCGAGGGTTTTCCCATTCGATCTTCGTCCTCACCGGCCTGGCCCTGTTGCTGGCCTGGCTGGTCGCCTGGCGCTGGCCGGACCGAGGCTATACCCCGGGCAGGCTGTTCCTGGCGTTCTGGCTGGCGCTGGTCACTCACCCGGTGCTCGATGCCTTCACCGTCTACGGCACCCAGCTGCTCTGGCCCCTGCACCTGACGCCGGAAAGCTGGGCGGCGGTGTTCATCATCGACCCGGTGTATACCGTGCCGTTGCTGCTGGCGGTGGGCTATGCGGCGATCAGCGGCTTGAAGGGCAGGGCGACCGCGATGCTGTGCCTGGCACTGGCGTTCAGCACGCTCTACCTGGGTTTTGGCCTGGCCGGGCGCATGGCCGCCGAGCAACGTTTCCACCTGGCCTTGCAGGCGCAGGGGGTCGAGGCCAGTGAGGTCCGCGCGGTGCCTATCGCCTTCAACAGCCTGATCTGGCGGGTGCTGGCGAAAACCCCGGATGGCAGCTACTACGAGGGCGTGAGCAGCGGGTTCGACCGCGAACCGCCGGAGATGCTGCGCCAGTCGCGCAATCTGGAGGCTGCCAAGGTACTGGCGGGCGCGCCGCTGTACGAGCGCCTGCGCTGGTTCACCGATGACTGGCTGCGCTACGACATCATTGGTGACGCGCTGGTGGTCACCGACCTGCGCATGGGCATGCCAGGCAACTACAGTTTCCGCTTCGAGATGGCCCGGCGTGACGCCGCAGGGCAATGGGCGGTGATCCAGCCCAGGGGCTGGGTGGGTGGCGGCGCTGCCTCGTTGTTCGATGGCGAACGGCTGAGTTTGATCTGGCGCCGTATCCTCGACCAGCAACCGCCACTGCCACTGGCCGTGTGGGCGGGGCATTTGTAGGCGGCTGCTCGGCGAGCAAAAAAAGCCCGCCGGGTGGCGGGCTACAAGGGCTTAGGGAGCAACACACAACAAATTCGGGATCAGGCGACCAGAGTCTGGTCGAGCAAGCGGTCGGCCAGGGTCTCGGCGCAGCTGCGGCTGGTCAACGGGCCACTGATGGCTTCACCGTCGCGCAGCAGGTACCAGCAGGCCAAAAGGCCCTGTTGGCGCAGGCTGCTGGGGACTGCGCTGCCGACAACGGACATGATCTGGATCGGGGCCATGGTGGATCTCCTCTCGAACATGGCCCTACCTTACCCAGGCGCCTTCAGGGTTTGAAATCAATGTCCTCGATAGTGGTCATTGCTTTTATCAACTATGCCGCTTACCAGCGCGGCGGGCCGTAGTACACCGGCGGCGGGCCGTAATAGCGGTGGTAGACCGGGGGCGGCGCGGGCACATAGCGCTCGACTACGTAGGGTTGGTAATACACCGGCGGTGGCGGCGCCTGCACGTAGACCGGTGGCGGTGGATAGTAGGCCGGCTGGCGTTCGACGTAGACAGTGCGGTCGTGGCCGCCCGATACGGCCGCCCCGACCACCGCGCCCACCACGGCCGCGCCGATCACCGGCCCCGGGCCGTACCAGCCGCCACCATGGGCCGAGGCTTGGCCGCTGATGGCCAGCGCGCCGACCAGCAGGGCGATTCCGGGGATGAAACGCTTCATGGTGACACCTCGCAAGACAACCCCACGTTCGGGGTCTGTCTACTATGACCGCAGCCTCGGTCAACTGCGCCCTGGCAAAGGGTAAAGGTTGTGTAAGGGGCGACCGGCGGCGGGGTCTGGTACGCTGGCGCAATCGATTCAGCCATGACAGAGGAACCGCGATGAGCCATTCACCGAGCAGGGACACCGTGTTGTGCATTTCCCTGGCGGGGCGCCCCGGTACGTTCGGCGTGCGCTTTCACAACCATCTGTACCAGCAGTTGGGCCTGGACTATTACTACAAGGCCATGACCACTCAGGACCTGCCGGCCGCCGTGGCCGGCATCCGCGCCCTGGGTATTCGCGGTTGTGGCGTGTCGATGCCGTACAAGGAAGCCTGCCTGGCGCTGGTGGACGAGGTCGACCCCTCGGCTGCGGCCATCGACTCGGTGAACACCCTGGTCAATAGCGCAGGCCATCTGAAGGCCTACAACACCGACTACCTGGCGGTACGGCAGTTGTTGGCCGAACGGCGGATCGACCCGGCGACCGGCTTCGCCCTGCGCGGCAGCGGTGGCATGGCCAAGGCAGTGGCCAGCGCGCTGCGCGACGCGGGCTTTGGCGACGGTATCATCGTCGCCCGCAACGAGCAGGCCGGGCGGCAACTGGCCGATGTCTGCGGCTATCGCTGGCTGCGTGAACTGGCAGACCGTTGCCCGCCGATGTTGATCAACGTCACGCCGATCGGCATGGCCGGTGGCCCGGAAGCCGACCAGCTGGCCTTCAGCGAAACCGCCATCGCGGCGGCCGAGCGGGTATTCGATGTGGTTGCCCTGCCAGCACGCACACCGCTGATCCGCGCCGCCGAGGCGCTGGGCAAGCCGGTGATCACCGGTCTCGACGTCATCGCGCTACAGGCGCTGGAGCAGTTCGTGTTGTACACCGGGGTGCGGCCGACAGCCGAGCAGGTGGCGGCGGCCGTGGCGTATGCCCGTGAAGGTTGATTGGATTTAGAAGGGCGCCGCTGCGCGTCGCATCGCCGGCAAGCCGGCTCCCACACTGATCGCGTCGCCTTCGAGGCAAGCGCAATCTCTGTGGGAGCTGGCTGCTGGCGGAGCTTTCAGAACACCCGCTGATCCTTCTTATCCAACTGCTGGTCAACCAGCGCCCGGCCATGGGCCAGGGATACGTGCTGGGCGTTTTCCAGGTCGGCGAAGAATTTCATCGGCATCGATAGTCGCCTGCTGCTGTGGCCGGCACGGTCGGTGATCACGCAGCCTGCTGCATAGGGCAGGGGAGAGTCGGGGTGGGGCATCACGCTGGCGGTGATGATGTGGTCGCGGTATTCACAGTGAAGGGTTTGCATCGTCCTTACCTCGCTGTGGCTTGGAAGAGGGTTACTTCCATATACCACAGCGAAGGGCCGGGAGTTCCCGGCCCGACGAGCGCGACCGGTGGGTATCAGCCTTCGAGTGCGGTCGGCTGGATGACTTCGACCCAGTAGCCGTCCGGGTCCTTGACGAAGGCCAGGTGGTTCATGCGGCCATCCTGCAGGCGCTTCTGGAACGGCACGTCCAGCGCCTCGAAGCGGGCGCAGGCAACACGTACGTCCGGTACCGAAATACAGATGTGGCCGAAACCGCGCGGGTCGGTGTTGCCATTGTGGTAGGCGAACTCGGGGTCGTTCTCGGTGCCGTGGTTGTGGGTCAGCTCGAGTACGCCGGGGATCGATTTCATCCACTGGTGGCGCTCGGCGTCATCGGCAGGAATCTGCGCCGGGTCGACCAGGGCCAGGAAATACAGGCTGAAAGCCGCTTCCGGGAAGTCACGCTTGTCCACCAGGCGGAAGCCCAGGACGCGGGTGTAGAAGTCCAGGGATTTCTCGATGTCCTTGACCCGCAGCATGGTGTGGTTGAACACGAATTGAGCGGTGGCGGTGTCCGGTTGGGCGGTCACGCCGGGGAGGGTTTGCAGATCGTGCAGGCTCATGGGTACTCCGGAATCAGGGCCTTGAATAGGTGTGCCATGATACGGAAGTCAACCAGCAGCGCAAATGAAAGCGCCCCGCACGAGTGCGGGGCGCCGGAATTAGAGGCCCGCATGTGCGGGCGCGTGATGGGGTCGCTAGTCCTTTAGCTGGTTCGATACTGAGCCTGCGGGTGTGAAAAAAGTGTGAAGCGGGTGTCGAGGTTTCATCAGCGCACCCAACTTTCCACCGTCTGCGCCCCGTACTGTTCCTTCCAGGCTTTCAGCCCGCGGTGGTTGCCGCCCTTGGTCTCGATCCGCTCGCCGGTATGCGGGTTCTGGTAGACCTTCACCACCCGTGGCCGACGTTGCTGCTTGACCGCGGCCGGTGCGCGGGTCACGGCTTTCGGGTCGAGAATGGCGATGATATCGCGCAGGCTCTTGTCATAGCTTTTCATCAGGCCGACTAGTTTCTGCTCGAATTCGATTTCGCGTTTAAGGCCGGCATCCTTTTTTAGCGCTTCCAGTTGTGCCATCTGTTCCTTGAGCGCTTTTTCGGCAGCACGAAACTCTGCAAGTCTGGACACTGTCATCACTCCTGTAAGTCTGCCGTGGCGGGACGTGACGAACATGAAACCAGACTGAACGCCGGCCACGTGGATGGGTAAAGCTGTTCGCTAAGCGAGAGTGTAGTAGTCGCTTGCGAGTGGGTAAACAGCAAACTTTCTATCAATTAGCCGGGAACTTTGCCGATTTTTTACGCGTTATTCGAAACGACCCCGCCAACCCCCTTAGACCATGGTCCCATGGCTCAGGCTAGAGCCCTTGGCGGAAAATTATGGATGATGGTCGAAGTGTATTCGTTCATCGCGTAGTGCCGGTGCAGATGACTGCCCGGATGGTTTTTCGCCTTTCTTCTGGATGTTCCTTCGCATGTTTGCCCCTTTCCCCCTCGCCCCCGGGCGCCGAGTTGCCGGCTTGTTCTTCCTGTGTGCCGGTGTCAACGCCCAGGCCGCCGGTTTTCTTGAAGACAGCAGTGCCAAGGTCGAAGCACGCAATGTCTATTTCAACCGGGACTTCCGTGACGGCCACACCAGTTCCAAGCAAGGCGCGTCGAAGCGCGAAGAGTGGGCGCAGGGCTTTATTCTCAATGTTCAGTCCGGTTATACCCAGGGACCGGTCGGGTTCGGCGTGGATGCGCTGGGCATGGTTGGTTTCAAGCTCGACTCCAGCCCCGCCGACAGCAATAGCGGCCTGTTGCCGTCCTCCGGGCACGACCCGCGCCACTCCGCCGACCAGTACGCCAAGATGGGTATCGCCGGCAAGGTGAAAGTGTCCGAGACGGTATTCAAGTACGGTTCGCTGATGCCGGACGTGCCGCTGCTCAAGTACAACGACGGGCGCCTGCTGCCGACCATGTTCCACGGTGCCTGGCTGACCTCCGAGGAAGTGCGCGACCTCAAGTTCACCCTGGCGCGCCTGAACCAGTACACCGCGCGGGATTCCACCGACCGCCAGGACATCCGCGTGCACTGCAAGAACAAGCGTTATGCCTGCGATATCGAGGCCGATCATTTCGACCTGGCCGGTGTCGACTACCGCTTCAACGACCGCGTCAGCGCGCAGTACCAGGTGTCCAAGCTTGAGAACATCTACCGCCAGCACTTCCTCGGACTGGTCGCCAGCCAGCCACTGGAAGTCGGCACGCTGTCGGCGGACCTTCGGGTGATCAAGAGCGACGACATCGGCAATGCCCGTGCCGGGCGTATCGACCACCGCGCCTTCAGCGGCATGCTCGGCTACAGCCTGGGTGGGCACAAGCTCAGCGCCGGCTGGCAGCGCATGTACGGCGACAGCGCCATGCCGTACCTCGACGGCACCAACCCCTACCTGGTCAACTATGCCCAGGTCAACGACTTCGCCGCCGCCCAGGAGCGCTCCTGGCAGGTGCGCTACGACTACGATTTCAAGGCACTGGGCGTGCCCGGCCTGACCTTCTTCACCCGCTACATCAATGGCGACAATGTGAAGGTCCCTGGCAGCAACGCCGAAGGCAAGGAATGGGAACGCGACAGCGAGCTGAAGTACCAGGTGCAGAGCGGCACCTTCAAGGACGTCAGCGTGCGCCTGCGCAACTCCACCTACCGCAGCAACTACGAGAAGTGGGCGCGGGACATGGACGAAACCCGGGTCATTGTCAGCTACAACTTCTCGATCTTCTGACCCGCTTTGCCAAACGGCCAGTGGTCGGTCGACAATGACCACCGGCAACCAGGCAGGGCAGGTGATGAAACAGCTTCTACTGATCGGCATCGGACCGGGCGATCCTCGCCAGGTCACCTACGAAGCGGTGGATGCGCTGCGGCGCGCCACGGTGTTCTTCGTGCTCGACAAGGGCAGCGACAAGGACGAACTGGTGCGCCTGCGCCGGGCCATCCTCGAGCGCTACCTGCCCGAGGGCGGTTACCGCCTGGTGCAGGTCGAGGACCCGCGCCGGGACGGCCAGGCGCCGGATTATGTTGGCGCCGTGCAGGACTGGCACGCCCAGCGCGCCGCGTTGTACGCCCGGCTGATCGAGGATGAGCTGGGCAGCGATGATGTCGGCGCGTTCCTGCTCTGGGGCGAGCCGGCGTTGTACGACAGCACCCTGCGTATTCTCGACCTGGTTCGCGAACGCGGCCTGGCGCTGGCCTTGCAGGTGATTCCCGGCATCAGCAGCATCCAGGCGCTGGCCGCCCGTCACCAGATCCCGCTCAACCGTATCGGCGAGCCGCTGACCGTGCTGCCGGGCCGACGCCTGGGCGAACAGACGCGGATCGACAATGTGCTGGTGATGCTCGACGGCCAGTGCGCATTCGCCACCCTGGATGATCCGCAACTGGTGATCTACTGGGGCGCCTACCTGGGCACGCCGGACGAGCTGCTGGTGAGCGGGCCGTTGCAGGCGGTGAAGGCGCGCATCCTTCAGTTGCGCGATGAGGCGCGGCGGCGCAAGGGGTGGATCATGGATACCTATCTGCTGCGCAGGGAGGGTTAGCGGTTGGTGTTGGGCGGGAGAGGTGCAGCGCTCGATCTCAAGAGCGGTGTAGATCCATCGTCAGGCACTTCAAGGCCGCTGCGGCACCACCGAACTGCCAAAACTGCTGCCCATGCGCGTCGAGGTCGCTGCCGGTGTCGCCAAGCCCATCTGGTTGGGTGCCCTGCGCTGCATCTGCCTGACCGGGTCGAGCTGATCGCGCAGACCCTTGGCTGCGCGTGGATCGGCCCCTTGCAACTGCTGGGTCAGACAGTCGTAGGCCAGCGCCCGTGACTGCCCGACCTGCACGTCGATGCAACCCTGGCGGTCCTTGACCGGTTCGGCGAACGCCGGCAGGGCGCAGGCCAGCAGCAGTGGCAAAGTGATCAGCGACAGTCGAATCATGGTGCTTCTCCGTGCAGTCATTCCTAGGGTCTGCATGAAAAGCCTTGATACTCGGTGATGCTGCGTTGAAAACAGCCTCGGAATGCTCATTTACAACCCGTAAACTGCGCTTCCTCGGCTGTTTTCGCCTTGCCTGACCTTCGTCTCAAGACTTTTCATACAGACCCTGCGCCAGTCTATTCGCTGCCTGCATGAGACGGGGTGAAGCTTTGATTGCCGAGGCCTGTCACCACAGCGTCATACACAGGCCCCAGGATGACGTTTCCCCGGCGACGGCGGCCAGCAAGGAGGCCTGATCTCCCGTGCGTGCATTGCTTGTGGCCGGCGCGCTGCTACTGGCCTGGTTGGCGGCGGCGCCAGGGGCGCATGGACAGCCGTTACTGACCTTCGACATACCGGCGCAGGCGCTGGACCGGGGGCTGGACAGCTTCGGCCGGCAGAGTGGCCTGGCGGTGCTGGTCGACCAGGGGTTGCTCGCGGGCCAGCGCTCCAGCCCGCTGCGCGGCCGCTACACGGCGCGCGAGGGTTTGCAGCGCTTGTTGCAAGGGACCGGCCTGCAGGCGCGCCACGGCAGTGGTGGATTCACCCTGCAACCGTTGCGCCTGCGAACAACGCCCGGGCGTGGACGGAATGAAGGCTCGGCCTCGGGCAGTTATGCGGTGGCATTGCAACACGCGGTGGAGCGCGCCCTTTGCGCTTGGCCGTCGACCCGCCCGGGCAGCTACCGGGCGGCCGTGCAGGTCTGGATCGATGCCAGCGGGCAGTTGGTGCAGAGCCGGCTGCTGGCCTCCACGGGCGACTTTGCCCGCGATGCCGCGCTGGTCGAGCGCTTGCGGTCGGTACGCCTGGAGCAGGCGCCGCCGACTTCACTGGCACAGCCACTGACCCTGTTGCTGCGCCCGGAACCTATGGATTGCCCTTTTGCGCAAGGAGCTGCGGCGGCATGAACAAACCTCGGGACAGTGCGCTGGTCAAGCTGTTTCTGACCTCCTACGACACCTTCAGGGTCCGCCTGAGGCGCCGGCTCGGCTCGGATGACCTGGCCAACGACGTGCTGCAGGAAACCTACCTGCGGGTGGATCGCTTAGACGCAGCGCACGACCTGCACAAACCCGGTGCCTACCTGTACCGCATGGCCTTGAACGTTGCCGCCGACCGCCGCGAGGCCGATGCCCGGTTGCTCACTGGCGCCGAGATCGAAACGCTGCTGCAGGTGGCCGAGGACCAGGACCCGGCTCGCATCGTTGGCGGCCAGCGCGAGATCCAGAACCTGCTGGGCGCGCTCTACGAGCTGCCGGCCCGGCGCCGGCGGATCTTCATCGCCGCGCGGCTGGAGGAGGCCTCGCACCAGGAAATCTCCCAGCGTTTCGGCATATCCACACGCACCGTGGAAAAGGAACTCAAGGCGGCACTGGGGCATTGCGCGATGCGTCTGGACAGAAAAGTGTTTCAGCGCTTCGGTCCCGGCGCGGGAAAACCGTCTTGAACGATAGTCGACCTCTTCATGTGAGCACCATGCCCCAGATTCCGCCCGATCCCGACTTGCAGCGCCAGGCCCAGGGCTGGCTGTTGCGGCTGACCTCAGGCCAGGCCACCCAGGCCGATGCCCGGGCCCTGCGCCAGTGGTGCGCGCGCAGCCCCGCGCACGCCGAGGCGTTCGCCCAGGCGCGCCAGCTCTGGTGTTTGCTCGGGCCGGCGGCGCAGCAGGCCAGCCAGGCGCCATCGGCGCCGCTGCTCGGGCGCCGGGCGCTGCTGGGCGGGGCGCTGGCCGCGTCGCTGGCGGCGGTTGCCTGGCGTGGCGGCTGGCTGGACGAGGCCATGGCGCCGCCTGCGGCGTTCGCCACCCAGGTGGATGAGCAGCAACGGGTGGAACTGGCGCCAGGGATCAAGCTGGAGCTGAACGTGCGCACGCGCGTCAGCCGCGAGGCACGGGGTATCGCCCTGCTGGCGGGCGAGATCGAAGTGCAGGCCCACCAGCCCATGCAGGTGCGGGCGCAGGAAGGGGTGATCAGTACCGAGCAGGCCCGCTTCAATGTGCGTGAGGACGACGACGGCGTCTGCGTCACCTGCCTGAGTGGCGAGCTGCGCGTACTTGCCCAGGGCCGGCTCGAGGCGCTGCCGGCCGGCCGTCAGTTGCGTTACGGCGCGCAAGGCGTCGGCGTGCCCGAGGCCTTCGACATTGGCCAGGTGACGGCCTGGCGCGAGCGCATGCTGGTGTTCCGTGATGCGCCATTGGCCCAGGTAATCGACGAGATCAACCGCTACCGCCCCGGGCGCCTGGTATTGCTCAACCCGTCACTGGGGCGTCGCCGGGTGCAGGCGCGGTTCAGTTTCGATCAGTTGCGCCAGGCCGCCGAACTGATCCGCGTCGCCTATGGCGCGCGCTGTCTGGAACTGCCCGGCGGGGTGGTGCTGGTCAGTTGAAGGGCCCCAGCACGTGGCGGTAGTGTTCCTCGCCCTGGGGACCGCGCCGGTTCAGGCGCACCTCCAGCCCGACGGGGTTGTCGTCGGCCTCGCTGGCTGGGGAGCGCCAGCCGCCCTTGGCCTGCCAGCTGCGCAGGCTGAACGCGCTGACGTTGTCGAGCACCGCTACTGCGGCTTTCGGTGCGGGTAATGGAAAGCCTTCGCGCGGTGGCGCGGCGGCGCGGTACAAGGTGCTGCCGCGTACATACCAGCGCACCCGCTGCAGGCCGCTGCCAGACACGGCGCCGGCGCGTACCAGCTCCAGGCGGTCGGCGCGGGCACGCATGGCGGGCAGCAAGGGCTTGCCTGGCGGCTCGTGGCCGGGCAAGGCCGGCTCGGCCAGTTCCACCGTGGCCCGCAAGGCCAGATCGCGCTCCAGCTGCTGCAGCACACGCATCACCGCCTGATGGTCATCGCTGGCCTGGCGCAGGTGCTGGTCGGCGCGGCTGACGCTGTCCAGGCCGCGCCAAGCGATCAGGCTGACCACCGCCATCAGCAGGATGGCGATCATCACTTCGATCAAGGTAAAACCGCGTTGGCGGGTCATGGCTGGATCACCCGCACCTGCCCGGCGGCGTTGCGCGCCAGTTCCAGCCGCAGCGTGCCGCTGTGCAGGCGCAGGGTCAGGGGGGCGCCGATCCACTCGCCATCGAGCCACACCGCGCCACGGGGCTCGGCCTGCACCTTCACCGTCTCGGCCTGCCAGCGCCGCGGCTTGAGCGGTCCCTGCGCCAGCACCTGGCCATCGGCGCGCACGAAGCGGTAGCCGTCGCGGTCGCTCTGCCAGCGCAGCGGCTGACCGTCGGCCTGGGCTTCGCTTTGCGCCAGCTCCAGCAAGCGCGCCAGGCGCTCGCCGTCTGCGCGCAACTGCTTGCCCGGATCGGGGCGGATGTTCAGGCTGATGGCGGCGCTGGCGATGCCGACGATCACCAGCACCACCATCAGTTCGATCAGGGTGAAACCACGTTGTCCGTTCACGGGGCGCTCCTTGTCCTGGCAAGGCAGCTTGCCCGAGCAAGATGATCGGCATGTGAAACAAAACCGTGAGAATCACCCGGTATGCTCGGGCGCAGGCACACAAGGAGCGCGTGACCATGCGTATCGTTCGTCCCAACTTGTCACTTGGGCTGTTGTTGCAGGCGCTGGGGCTGCTGGTCGCCATGGCCGGGCTGGCGACCTGGGCCCTGTTGTTGTGGCCGCCATCGTCTGATCAGCCTGCGGCCCAACCTGTCGACACTCCGGCAATGGCCGCGACGCCGGCTGGACGATGGTTTGCCGATATTCCCCAGCAGGTGCAGATCCAGGTCAGCGGGGTGATGGCCGGCAGCCAAGGCGCCGTGGCCATCGTCAGTCTCGACGGCGGCCCGGCACGCGCCGTGCGCAGTGGCGAGGAACTGGCTCGCGGGGTACGCCTGGTGGCTATCGAGGGGCGCGGCCTGGTGATCGAGCGCGGCGGCCAGCGCAGCCGCGTCGAGGTGCCGGTACTGGCCCAGACGGCGTTTCCGGGCGAGGCGCCTCAGCCCTCGGCGAACTGACGCAGGCGCTCGCCGTCGAGGCGATAGCGGATCCACTCGTCCTGTGGCTCGGCGCCCAGCGACTGGTAGAAACCGATGGCCGGCTCGTTCCAGTCCAGCACGCTCCACTCCAGGCGCCCACAGCCGTTTTCCACCGCCTCGCGGGCGATATGCCGCAGCAGCTTGCGTCCCGCGCCGTCACCGCGTTGCTGCGGGGTGACGTAGAGGTCCTCGAGGTAGATGCCGTTGCGCCCCAGCCAGGTGGAGTAGCTGTAGAAATACACGGCGAAGCCGATGGCCTGGCCGTCGCGCTCGCAAATCAGGCTGCGCACCGTGCTGCCCGCGTCGAACAGGCTGTGCTCGATGTCGGCGAGGGTCGCCACCACTTCGTGGCGGGCGCGCTCGTAGTCGGCCAGCTCGGTGATGAAGGCCAGGATCTGGGCGGCGTCGGCCAGGGCTGCGGGGCGGATGGTCACGGGCATGATGGGGCTTCCTTGTACGGGATAGTATGCGAAGGCTTCAGTAGTGTCAGGTAGGACGAGGGGAGGCCGCCAGGTGTCTGGCGGAAGATTTTTTGCAGCTGCTTTGCTGCGACAATGGCGTGGAGGCATGCAATTGAGTGAAACAGAAATGTGTATTCATTCAATTTTGCGTAACTGTACCGGTCATTTCTCACAAGCCTCCGCTACCGTGGCATTTCGATAATCAGAAAAGTCGGAAATCGCCGCCATGCTTGCCTCGCTCGATCTGCTCAGCGCGTTCGTCCTGTTCGCCTTCGTCTCTTCCATTACCCCCGGTCCGAACAACACCATGCTGCTGGCCTCGGGGGTCAACTTCGGCGTGCGCCGCACGATTCCCCACGCGCTGGGCATCAGTGTCGGCTTCATGGTGATGGTGCTGGCGGTTGGCCTTGGGCTTGGCGAGGTGTTCAAGGCCTGGCCGCCGTTGTACAGCATCCTGCGCTATGCGGGCGCGGCCTACCTGTTGTACCTGGCCTGGAAGATCGCCACCTCCGGGCCGATGTCCGGCGACACCAATGGCAGCCGCAAACCGCTCGGGTTCTGGGGTGCCGCGGCGTTTCAGTGGGTCAACCCGAAGGCCTGGGTGATGGCGATCGGGGCGATCACCACCTACACCCCGGCCCAGGGTTACGTGTTCAACGTGATCGTCATCGCCACGGTGTTCGCCCTGGTGAACCTGCCCAGCGTCGGCATCTGGGTGATGTTCGGCAGTGCTTTGCGCAACCTGCTGCGCAATCCGCGCGCGGTGGTGCTGTTCAATGTCCTGATGGCCTTGCTGCTGGTGATTTCACTGTATCCGCTGCTGTTTGTAGAATCGGCGTTTTCCTAGAGCCGATGAGTGCAGTCGATGGAGTTGATTCCCTGGTCCCATGAATGCGCCGAAGGCTTCACCCTGCGCGGATGGCGAACCCCCGCCAGCGGCAGGCCGCTGCTGCATTTTCTGCATGGCAACGGCTTCTGTAGCCTGGTCTACCAGCCCATGCTGATGCGCCTGGGTGAACATTTCGACCTGTGGCTGAGCGATGTCCAGGGCCATGGCGACAGCGACCATGGTGGCGTGTTCCTTGGCTGGAACCGCACCGCAGCACTGGCGGTGGAGGCCTTCGAGGCCGGGCGTGGCGAATACGGTGACGTGCCGCGCTTTGCCTTGGGCCACAGTTTCGGCGGTGTGCTCACCGGCTTGATCTTGGCCGCCGAACCGCAGCTGTTCCAGCGTGCGGTGTTGCTGGATCCGGTCCTGTTCAGCCGGCGCATGATCGGGGTGATGGGCGCCGCCGCCATGGTCGGCCTGCACCGCCGTCATGCCCTGGCGCGCAAGGCGGCCACCCGCCGCAGTCATTGGCCCGACCGTGAGGCGGCCCAGGCCTCGCTGCAGGGGCGCGGTATCTTCAAGGGTTGGACCGATGCGGCCTTGCAGGCCTATATAGAGCATGCCATCGGCGATTGCGGGGAAGGGGTGGTGCTCAAGTGCCGGCCCAGCCGCGAGGTGGAGATCTTCAGCTCGTTCCCCGAACGCATGTGGCAGCAACTGAGCCGTATCCACACGCCGACGCGGATCCTGTACGGCGAGCACACCTATCCGTTCGTACCGCACTCGGTGCAGCGCCTGGCGGCGCTCAACGGCCAGGTGAGCGCGCAGCAGGTAGCGGGGGGCCACTGTTTCATGCAGGAAGATCCGATAACGGCCACAGAGCAGGTGGTAGCTTTCCTGCAGCATTGAAAGTGGTCCGCTCGCAAGGCTGATCTGCTGTCCATTTCGCGACGATTGAAGGCCTGTTCGCGAGCGAACGACAATCTCAGATTCCGTACTCTGGCGCTCCCCCCACCGGATGGAGCCCAGCATGAACCAGGCGGTCAGCCCAGATCCCCAGCACACCCTCGAGCAAATTCGCGCCCGGCGCCGCCAGCGCCTGCTGCGCCTGGGCCTGGCAGGGGGCCTGGGTTTGCTGACGGCGGCCTATGGCGCCTACTGGTGGCTCGACGGGCGTTTCCTGGAACAGACCGACGACGCCTACGTGCGCGCCGACTGGGCGCCGATCAGTGCCCGGGTCAGTGGCTACGTGGCCGAGGTGGCAGTGGCGGACAACGCCGCGGTCAAGGCCGGCGACCTGCTGGTACGCCTGGACGCGCGCGATTTCCGCGACCGCCTGCGCAAGGCCGAGGCGCACCTGGCGGTCAGCGAGGCGGCGTTGCAGGTGCAGCGTATGCGCCTGCGTGCTTTTGTCGCCGAGCAGGATGAACAGACTCACGCCATCGCCCGCGCCGATGCCGAACGTGGCGGCAGCCGGGGAGAGGCGCAGCGGGCCGAGGCCGACTGGCAGCGTTACCAGCACCTGGCGCAATGGCAGGCGGTCAGTGTGCAGCGGATGGAGCAGGCCCGCGCCACCCGTATCCAGTCTCAGGCCCTGCAGCGCGCCGCCGATGCCGAACTGGCCCGCCAGCACGCGCGCAAGGCGATGCTGGAGCAGCAGGGCAAGCAGCTGGAAGCCGAGTTGCTGCAGCGCCAGGCCGACCTCGACCAGGCTGCTGCCGAGGCCGACCTGGCCCGCAGCGCCCTGGCCGACACCGAAATCCGCGCGCCCTTCGATGGCGTGGTCGGCCAGCGCAAGGTGCGCCAGCAGCAGTACGTCACCCCCGGCCTGCCGCTGTTGGCGGTGGTGCCGGTGGCACAGGTGTACGTGGTCGCCAACTTCAAGGAGACCCAGCTGGCGCACATGCGCCCTGGCCAGGCGGTGACGCTGGAAGTCGACACCTTCGGCCAACACTGGCGCGGTACCGTGGACAGCGTCTCGCCAGGCTCCGGCGCTGTGTTCGCGCTGCTGCCGCCGGACAACGCCACCGGCAACTTCACCAAGATCGTCCAGCGCTTTCCGGTGCGTATCCACCTCGACCCAGAAGGTGATGACAGCCCACGGTTGCTGCCCGGCATGTCGGTGATCGCCACCGTCGACACCCGGCAGACCCGCCATGAGCGCTGAGGACAAAGTCTCCCTGCGTGCCTGGGTGGCGGTGATCGGCGGTTTGTTCGGCTGTTTCATGGCTGGCATGAACGTGCATGTCACCAGCGCTGCCTTGCCCGAGATCGAGGGCGCGCTGGGGGCCAGCTTCGAGGAAGGGTCCTGGATCTCCACCGCCTACCTGGTGGCCGAGATCAGCATGATCCCGCTGACCGCCTGGCTGGTGCAGGTGTTCTCGTTGCGCCGGGTGATGCTGGTGGGCTCGGCGGTGTTCCTGGTCAGCTCGGTGACCTGTGCCATGGCCGGCAGCCTGGAGGCGATGATTGCCTTGCGGGTGATCCAGGGCGCCTCGGGCGCGGTGCTGATCCCGTTGTCGATGCAACTGATTATCACCGAGCTGCCGGCCAGCCGCCTGGCGCTGGGGATGGCGCTGTTCAGCCTGTCCAACAGCGTGGCCCAGGCCGCCGGGCCTTCGATCGGCGGCTGGCTCACCGACATGTACTCCTGGCGCTGGATCTTCCTGCTGCAGCTGCCGCCGGGGGTGGCGCTGCTGGCGGCGGTGGCCTGGTCGATCAAGGGCCAGGCCGGTGACCGCGGCGCCCTGCGCCGGGCCGACTGGCTGGGCATCGCGGCCATGGCGCTGGGGCTGGGGGCGTTGCAGGTGGTGCTGGAGGAGGGCGGACGCAAGGATTGGTTCGAATCCCGTTTCATCGTTGCTTTCAGCATCGTTGCAGTGATCTCCCTGGCGCTGTTCATCCAGCGCCAGCTGTGGGGAGAACGGCCGTTCATCAACCTGCGGCTGCTGGGCAGCTACAACTTCGGCGTGTCGAGCCTGGCCATGGCGGTGTTCGGCGCGGCCACCTTCGGCCTGGTGTTCCTGGTGCCCAACTACCTGTCGCTGGTACAGGGCTACAGCGCCAGCGAGATCGGCAAGAGCCTGATCGCCTACGGCATGGTCCAGCTACTGCTGGCGCCACTGCTGCCTCGGCTGATGCGCTGGCTCAACGCCAAGCTGCTGGTGGCCAGCGGCTTCGCCATCATGGCCCTGGGCTGTTGGTTGGGATCGACGCTGACGGTGGACTCGGGCAGTAATGTGATCATCCCCTCGACCGTGGTGCGCGGCATCGGCCAGCCGCTGATCATGGTGGCGCTGTCGGTGCTGGCGGTGAAAGGCCTGGACAAGGCCCAGGCCGGATCGGCTTCGGCGTTGATCTCGATGCTGCGCAACCTCGGTGGCGCGCTGGGCACGGCGTTGCTGACGCAACTGGTGTCGCAGCGCGAGCGCTTTCATTCGGTGCGGGTTGGCGAAGGGTTGACGCTGTTCGACGGCGCGCTGCAACAGCGCCTGCCGGGCGGCATGGTCGACCCGCAGTCGCCGCAGGTCATGCAGACCCTGGCGTTGATCGACCAGAGCGTGCGCGAGCAGGCGTACCTGATGGCCTATTCGGATGCGTTCTACCTGTCGTGCGTGGCGCTGCTGGCCTGCGCCGCGGCGTCACTGCTGCTGCGCAGCCGCTGAGCTTTACGGCTGGCGTTCGGCCACGGCACGCAGGGTGCGCAGGGTGACCATCGGCGCATCCACCACGAAGCGGTTGGCCAGCCAGCCCGGCACATCACCGGCCGGATCGGCACGCAGCTGGTAGGTGACCTCGGTCTCGCGCTCGCCCAAGGGGCGCATGATCCATTCGCCGCTGAGCCGGCGCACGCGGATCAGCCCGGGCTCGGTCGGCACCCGCCCGGGCTCGGCGCTCAGGTGGCGGACCAGGGAGTCGTCGTCGAGGCGCTCGGTACGCACCTTGAGCACCATGTCCCTGGGTTTGGCCGGCCAGGGCAGGGCGGTGGTCAGGTAGACCCAGGTGGTATCGCCGTCCACTTCCAGCAGGCGCATGTCGGCGCAGGCGTACAGCCATTTGCAGGCCACGCGCAGGTTTTCCTGCAGGTCGCTCAGGGTACGGACGCTGGCCTTGATCCGGGTGACGCCGCGAAACTGCTGGTAGGCCGAACCGTCGACGCTGGCCAGGTAGACGTCGATGCCGTCTTCCTGATGCGCGAGTTGCCAATCGTCTGCCCACGGCAACGCGCCCGGCAGCAGGAGCAGCAGGACAAGCAGAAGGCGATGGAAGGTCATGGCGGGAGGCCGGGAAGGGGCTGTCCGCTCAGTATGGCTCAAGACTGCAGGAGCGGCGGGCTGCCGCTCCTGCAAGGTCATCAACGCTGCGGGTTGAGCGTGAGGTGTACGTGACGGTTGACGTCCTTGTACAGCAGGTAGCTGAACGGGCCCGGGCCGCCGGAGTAGCAAGCCTGCGGGCAGAAGGCGCGCAGCCACATGAAGTCGCCGGCCTCGACCTCGACCCAGTCCTGGTTCAGGCGGTACACCGCCTTGCCTTCCAGGACGTACAGGCCGTGTTCCATGACGTGAGTCTCGGCGAACGGGATCACGCCGCCCGGCTGGAAGGTCACGATGTTCACGTGCATGTCGTGGCGCATGTCGGCCATGTCGACGAAGCGGGTGGTCTTCCAGGCGCCTTCGGTGCCTGGCATCTCGATCACGGTGGCGTTGTCGCGGTGGGTGACGAACGACTCGGGAACCGGCAGCCCCTCGACCTTCTGGTAGTGCTTGCGCAGCCAGTGGAAGGTGACGTTGGCCTTACTGTTGTTGCGCAGGCTCCAGTCGGCGCCGGGGGCGAGGAAGGCATAGCCGCCCGGCACGAGGGTATGGTGTTTGCCTTCGACGGTGACATCGATCTCGCCTTCAACCACGAACAGCACCGCTTCGGCGTTCGGGTCCAGTTCCGGGCGCTCGCTGCCGCCTTCAGGGGCGACTTCGACGATGTACTGCGAGAAGGTCTCGGCGAAACCGGTCAGCGGGCGGGCGATGACCCACATGCGCATCTTGTCCCAGAACGGCAGGTGGCTGGTGACGATGTCACGCATCACGCCCTTGGGGATCACGGCATAGGCTTCGGTGAACATGGCACGGTCAGTCAGCAGCTCGGTCTGAGCCGGGTGCCCACCGTGGGGGGCGAAGTAGGAAGGTTTCGACATGAACGGTCTCGACTTTGTTGTTCTCTCCCCATGCCTTGGACCACACCGGCCGGTGCGTGCAGGGGATGCCGGGACAGCATAGGGGGCGGGTGCTGTCATCCACAAATTAAATGTTGAAATACCCGGTATCCATTTACTGAATGATATGTATAGGAAAACGCCTGGAAATCGTGGAGTCGACATTTTTTTCACATCACCTTGCTAGCATCGCCGGCACTTTCCAGGAGTCGACTTGATGATGCATGTGCTACGCAAACGCGGTGTCCGCCTCGCCCTGGCGGCCACCACGGGCCTGGCGGCCTGCAGCTTGGGCTTTTTCGCCTGGCAGACCTTCTACCCGGTGCAGGCCGCCGCGGGCTGGAACGTGCAGGTGCTGCACAACTCGGTGACCCGGGCCGCTTCGCTGCTGCCTCAGGCCGACGGCAGCCTGCTGGTCAGCCGCGAGCTCAACGGCGGCAAGGGCAGCATCCTGCGCATTACTGCCGAGGGGGACCGGATGGTAGTGCTCGAAGGTTTGTCCAAGCCGGACGGCATGGTCGCCGTCGACGGTGGCTGGGCGTTCAGCCAGGAGGTCGGCGGGGCACCGGTCAGCGTGTCGCGCAATGGCCAGGTCAGTCAGCTGTTCGACGGCAACAACGTGCAGGGGTTGTATAACGATGGCCGGCACCTTTACGCCATCGAGGACCGCAAGGGGGATGGCCGGTTGATGCGTTATGACTGGCAGAGCGGCGAGCTCGACGTGTTGCGCTCGGGGCTTACCGAAACCGAAGGCCTGACCCGTTGCGCCGATGGGCGCCTGCTGTATACCGAAAAGGCCAGCGGCAAGATTCGTGCGCTGAGCGACGGCGGGAATGACCCGGTGGTGATCGAAGGTCTGCGCAACCCGACCTTCCTGCTCTGCGACCAGCGCGGGCTGTGGATCAGCGAGGATTCGACCCATCGTGCGCGGCTGTTGCGTATCGATGGTGATGGTACGCGTCACACGGTTCTCAGTTACCTCAAGGCGCCGCAGGCCATCGTCCCGGATGGCAAGGGCGGGTACCTGCTCGCCGAGGGCGGCCGCGACCGGGTGCTGCGCCTGACGCCACCGGCCAAGGCCAGGACTGCGCAGAACGAAGCCCCGCCACGGGGGCCTGAAGCCTGAGTCATACCCCTTACAGCTTTTGTAATAGTTTTGCGCTATCAGAAAATTCTGCTTCGATTGTAGGATCGTCGTCCCTAAATGTTATCAAGGTCCCTATGAGCACCTTCGCGGAGCCCCCCAGTCCCTGGCCATCCCGGCCTTCCTTTCCCCGTCCTCGTGACGCATCCTCTGTGAGTACCCGCTAATGGAATGGCTAGCCGACCCCACGGCCTGGCTGGGCCTGTTGACGCTTATCGTCCTCGAGCTGGTGCTGGGTATCGACAACCTGGTGTTCATCGCCATCCTTGCCGACAAGTTGCCGCCGCACCAGCGCGATCGCGCCCGGGTGATCGGCCTGTCGCTGGCGCTGATCATGCGCCTTGGCCTGCTGGCCAGCATCTCGTGGATGGTGACCCTTACCGCGCCGCTGATCGAGGTGTTCGGCAAGACCTTCTCCGGCCGTGACCTGATCATGCTGTTCGGTGGTGTGTTCCTGTTGTTCAAGGCCACCATGGAGCTGCACGAACGCCTCGAGGGCCATGTTGCCCAGAGCGGCGGCGTGACCCGCCATGCCGCGTTCTGGCCGATCGTGGCGCAGATCGTCGTGCTCGATGCGGTGTTTTCGCTGGATGCGGTGATCACGGCCGTGGGCATGGTCGAGCATTTGTCGGTGATGATGATCGCGGTGATCTTCTCCATCGGCATCATGATCGTCGCCAGCAAGCCGTTGACCCGTTTCGTCAACGCCCACCCGACAGTGATCATGCTGTGTCTGGGCTTCCTGATGATGATCGGCTTCAGCCTCACTGCAGAAGGCCTGGGCTTCCATATCCCCAAAGGTTACCTGTATGCGGCCATCGGCTTCTCGTTGCTGATCGAGCTGTTCAACCAGCTGGCCCGTGCCCGCCGCAAGCGCAGTGTGCAGCAGCACCGGCCGCTGCGTGAGCGTACCGCTCATGCCGTGCTGCGCCTGATGGGCGGACGCCGGGTGGAGGCTGACGAGGTGGGTGAAGAAATCGCCGACCTGGTCGAGGGTGGCGAAGAGGTGGTGTTCGACCGCCGTGAGCGGGTGATGATCAGCGGTGTGCTGAACCTGGCCGAGCGGCCGATCCGCACGGTGATGACGGCGCGGGCCAAGGTTGATGCCATCGACCTGTCGCAGCCGGCCGAGGTCATCACCCAGGCGCTGGTCAATTCGCCGTACTCACGCCTGCCGCTGATCCGTGACGGTCGCATCGAAGAACCGCTGGGCTTCGTGCACAAGAAGGAGCTGCTCAAGGATCTGCTGTCCGGCAGCCAGCCCGACCTGGAAACCCTGGCCCGTGCGCCGCTGAACCTGCTGGAGAGTTTCAGCATCCTCAACGCCCTGGAGCAGATGCGCGGGCAGTCGACGCACATCGCCTTCGTGGTCAACGAGTTCGGTGACTTCACCGGTGTGTTGACCATGACCGACATTCTCGAGTCGATTGCCGGCGAACTGCCGGACGCAAGCGAGGTGGAAGGGCCAGGCGTGGTCGAGGAGGCGGACGGTTTCGTCGTCAGCGGTGCCTTGAACCTGGCCCAGGTCCAGGCGCGCACCGGCTTTGCCGCCCGTGCCACCGAGGATTACCAGACCCTGGCGGGCCTGGTGATGAGCCTGCTGGACCGTTTGCCGGTGGTGGGCGATCACCTGGCCTGGAATGGCTGGACCATGACCGTAGTGGCGGTGGAGGAGCGCCGGGTCCGCCAGGTACGCCTTACACCGAACGCCGACGCTGGCGCAGCAGGTGCTTGAAGCCTTCGAGCACCAGCACCAGCACGGCGGCCCAGATCGGCAGGTAGGTGAGCCACTGGTCGGGGCCGATGGTCTCGCCCAGTAGCAGGGCCACGCCCACCAGCAGCACCGGCTCGACGTAGCTGAGCAGGCCGAACAGGCTGAACGGCAGCAGGCGGCTGGCCAGCACGTAGGCGATCAGGGCGCAGGCGCTGATCGCCCCGAGCAGCGGGATCAGGCCGTACAGGCCTGGATGCTCGGTAAGGTCGGTTGTCGACAGCGGGCCCTGGATCACGAAGTACAGGGCCCAGGGCAGTAGCAGGCACATGTCGCACCACAAGCCACCCAGGTGGTCGGTGCGGCAACGCCGCCGCAGGACGAAGTAGATCGGGTAGCCGATCATCACCAGCAAGGTTTCCCAGGCAAAGCTGCCGTGCTGGTACAGTTCATGGCCAACCCCCAGCGCGGCAAAGCTTACCGCGACCTTCTGCAGGCGCGACAGGCGCTCGCCATAGACCACGCGCCCGGTCAGCACCATGGCCAGCGGCAACAGGAAGTAGCCCATCGATACCTCCAGGCTGCGCCCGTGCAGCGGCGCCCAGAGGAACAGCCACAACTGCACGCCCATCAACCACGAGGTGCCGACCATGCCGAGCAACAGCAGCGGCGTACGGCGCACTCGCCCGAGCAGCTCGCCGACCCGCTTCCAGTCCCTGGATGCCAGCATGAACAGCGTCAGGCAGGGCAGGGTCAGCAGGGTCCGCCAGCCGAAGATCTCCTCGCCGTCCAGGGGCTTGAGGAAGGAGGTATAGAAATACATCACGGCGAACAGACAGGACGCCATGACCGACGAAATAATGCCTTTTGACACGAATGCCTCGGAAAACGGGAAGTGAGCGGGTGGATCAGCCGCGCATGATCTCAGGGGCACCGCCTTGCGGCAACTGCGGGCTGCCCGGGCGGGCGGCCAGGGCCAGCAGCAGCTCGCTGGCGGGCATGGGGTGGGCGAACAGGTAACCCTGCTGGAAGTCCACGCCATGGCGCGCCAGATAGTCGCGCTGGACCTCGGTTTCCACGCCTTCGGCGACGATGCCCAGGGCCAGCTTGGCCGACAGTTCGATGATGGTGTCGAGAATGTGCTGTGACAGGGCATCACCGCCGATCATGGCGACGAAACTCTGGTCGATCTTGAGGTAGTCGACGTTGAACTGGCGCAGGTAATTGAGGCTGGATTGGCCGGTGCCGAAGTCGTCCAGGGCGATCATCACGCCCATGGCGTGCAATTTCTCGAACAGTTCGAGGGTGACCGGCGTGGGTTCGATCAGCTTGCGCTCGGTCAGCTCCAGGGTCAGTACCACCCGTCCGGGCGGGAAGTGCTGGAGAAAGGTCTGGCAGTCGTCGAGCAGGCCCAGGTCGCGGCAGTGGTCGGCGGTGATGTTGATGCCGATATGAAAACCGTCCTCGAGCAACGCCGCATGCGGTGCCAGGGCCTGGGCCGTGCGCAGCATCAAGCCGCGGGTCATGGCGACGATCTGGCCGCTGTGCTCGGCATAGGGGATGAAGAGGTCGGGGCGCACCAGGCCTTCGCGTGGGTGCTGCCAGCGCATCAGTACCTCGACGCCGGCCCATTGGTAATCACCCTTGCGCACCACCGGCTGGAAGTAGGGAAGGAACTCGTCGGCCTCCAGGGCCCGGTCCAGTTCGCTGCGCGATGAGCTGGCGCGGCGTATCTGCCAGCGACAGGTCGCGCCTGCCGCCACGCCCAGTAGCAGCAACAGACTCAGCAGAGCGGGGTAGCGCGAACGCATCAATGCGGCTCGCTTGCCCACGTCGTAGCCAGCGTGCACATCGAATGGATAGCGGGTGGACGCATACTGGGTGGCGGCGATGGCCGCGACCGGCGGCTTGCCGTCGTGAACCTGACCATCACTGCCAATCCAGTGATTGCCAACATGCACCTTGACCTGGTTATCCGCGCCGATCAGGTGCAGGGCGGTGAGCAGGTGCCGGCCATCGACCGTGGTGATCGCTCCCCGGTCGCCATGTTCCTGCTGGCTGGCCCGATAGACCAGCAGTGCATGCCCTGGGGTGACCGAGTTGCCGTTCATCAACCACAGCTGCCCGTTGGTGTAGTCCCTGGCATTCACCGGTTCGTCGAAATCACCGTACAGCGAGGTGCAATACAACCGGTCGTGATCGAACAGGTTGGTCGAACGCACGAAAGCGTTGCGGGTAAGCTCGATGCGCAGTTCCAGTTGCACTTGGTCGCAAGGTTGTCCGGCCTTGGGTAGAAGCCGATGTGCGGTTGTCGCCAGGCTGTCCAGGATCTCTTCTATATGGCTGGCTACTTCCTTGGCCGTGGCCAGGCTGTCGGCCTGCAGCTCTTGTTCGGTCTGCCAGCGCATCACGGCCAGCCCGCACAGTAGCGGCAATACACCCACCCCCCAGGGTAGCAGGGCGCGCCAGCTCCAGCGGGCAGGGCGTTTGGCTGTCAAGGGCATGGCGCGAGGAGGCCTTCTGCGAAGCGGTATGATGAGGCAAAGGATAGCCGTTTGTCGGAACAACCTGCGAACTAAAGCGCGACAAACAAATTTACGCACTGTAGAATCGGGTTACGAATACAACAATAAGGTTCTCCGCCTCCCGGGGAATCAAGCCCGCCGAGAATGGGTGCATATGACATACCATGGGTTCAAGCTGATCATTGGTGGCTTCCTGGCCCGCAGCGTGCGCGGGATCCCGTGTTCACCACCACGCCATCTCCACATCGAAAGCCTGTAATCAACCGTTTTTCGCTGCAGATGAGGAAAAGAACATGGCAGATATCTTCGAAAACCCGATGGGCCTGGAAGGCTTCGAATTCATCGAGCTCGCCTCGCCGACTCCCGGCGTGCTGGAGCCGGTATTCCAGATTCTCGGTTTCACCAAGGTGGCTACCCACCGCTCCAAGAATGTCCACCTGTATCGCCAGGGCGGCATCAACCTGATCCTGAACAACGAACCCAAGAGCGCAGCCTCGTACTTCGCGGCCGAGCATGGCCCTTCGGTGTGCGGCATGGCCTTCCGCGTGCGCAACGCCCATGAAGCCTATGCCCGAGCCCTGGAACTGGGTGCTCAGCCGGTGGAGATCGAGACCGGCCCGATGGAGCTGCGCCTGCCGGCGATCAAGGGTATCGGTGGCGCCCCGCTATACCTGATCGACCGTTACGAAGAAGGCAGCTCGATCTACGACATCGACTTCAAGTTCATCGAAGGCGTGGACCGCAACCCGGTCGGCGCGGGCCTGAAGATCATCGATCACCTCACCCACAACGTCTATCGCGGGCGCATGGCCTACTGGGCCGGCTTCTACGAGAAGCTGTTCAACTTCCGCGAGATCCGTTACTTCGACATCAAGGGCGAGTACACCGGCCTGACCTCCAAGGCCATGACCGCGCCAGACGGCATGATCCGCATCCCGCTCAACGAGGAGTCGTCCAAAGGGGCGGGGCAGATCGAAGAGTTCCTGATGCAGTTCAACGGTGAAGGCATCCAGCATGTGGCCTTCCTCACCGACGACCTGCTCAAGACCTGGGATGCGCTCAAGGGCTTCGGCATGCGCTTCATGACCGCGCCGCCGCAGACCTACTACGAGATGCTCGAGGAGCGCCTGCCAGGGCATGGCGAGCCGGTCGACCAGCTGCAGTCGCGCGGCATCCTGCTGGACGGTGCCTCCGAGGCTGGCGACAAGCGCCTGCTGCTGCAGATCTTCTCGGAGACCCTGCTGGGCCCGGTGTTCTTCGAGTTCATCCAGCGCAAGGGTGACGACGGCTTCGGCGAAGGCAACTTCAAGGCGCTGTTCGAGTCGATCGAGCGTGACCAGGTGCGTCGTGGCGTGTTGAGCGTCGAGTAATCGGCCGGGTACACACTCGCGGGGCAAGCCCGCTCTCGCGCCGGAAGGTGGCGGGAGCGGGCTTGCCCCGCGCTGCGTTGTGGCGAACGGTTACTGCTGCCTGTTCAGGTAGCCGATCACCGCTTCGGCTACCTCGGCGCTGGAGGCCGGATTCTGTCCGGTGATCAAGCTGCCGTCCTCCACCACATAGGCCGCCCACGGGTCATCCGCCTTGCTGTATTCGCCACCGCGAGCGCCCAGTTCGTTTTCGGTAAGGAACGGCACCACCTTGTCCAGCTCAACCAGTTTTTCCTCGGTATTGGAAAAGCCGGTAACCCTGCGCCCCTTGAGCAGCAAGCTGTTGTCGCTGAGCTTGATGTTGAGCAGGCCCACCACCCCATGGCACACCGCGGCGACCGCGCCGCCGCGCTCATGGATACGCCGTGCCAGCTCCTGCAACGGTTGGTTGTCGGGAAAGTCCCACATCACGCCGTGACCGCCGGTGTAATAGATGGCGCTGTACTGGTCGGCCTTGACCTGGCCGGGGCTCAAGGTGGTGCCAAGTCGGTTCATGAACGCCTTGTCATTGTACCATTGCCAGTCCAGGTCCGGCGCCATCTGCAGGCTGTGGGGGTCGATCGGTACATAGCCGCCCGCCGGGCTGACATAGTCGACGGTAAAACCCGCTTTTTGCACCGTGTCGACAAAGTGCACGGCCTCGCCCAGCCATAATCCTGTGGCGCGCTTGATATCGGGGTACTTGGCGGTGTTGGTCAGCACGACCAGGAGCTTCTTGTTCATGTGCGCATGCCCGTCGAATCCATGGGAAAACGTTTGGCCAGCAAGATCAAAAGCCATTTGAGCATAGCCCCCGCCACGCAATGCGCCATGGGCGCTGGCGCTGTGCTAGGCTGCTGCAACAATCGAGGTACTACCGGGAGACGCCATGGACCAGGACACTTCCAGATTTATGCAGGCCGCCATCGACGAGGCCCGCAAGGGGCTCGCGGAAGGCGGTATTCCAATCGGCTCGGTACTGGTGCATGAGGGCAGGATCATCGGCCGTGGCCACAATCGCCGCGTACAGCAGGGCAGTGCCATCCTGCATGGCGAGATGGATGCGCTGGAGAATGCTGGCCGACAGCCGGCCCGGGTTTACCAGCAGGCCACCCTCTATACCACCTTGTCGCCCTGTGCCATGTGCAGTGGCGCCATCCTGCTGTATGGCATCAAACACGTGATCATCGGCGAAAACGTCACCTTCATGGGCGAAGAACAGTTGCTCGGCGACCGTGGCGTGCGCCTTGAGGTGCATGACGATGAAACCTGCAAGGCGCTGATGCGCCAGTTCATCGAAGCCAACCCAGCGCTGTGGAACGAAGATATTGGCCACTGACCTGAACACCCAGGGCGCAGAGGTCCAGGTCATTCATCTGGCACCGCCGTCAACTTCTCTGGCCGAGGTGGGCATGCCCATTGCCGGCTTCGACTGGAGCGCGACGCCGGTGGGGGCGTTGGCCTACTGGCCGCCCACCCTGCGCATCGCCGCCGACATGGTGTTGATGTCACCATTTCCCTGTGCGTTGGTCTGGGGGTCGGCCTTGACAGTCATACACAACGACGCCTACCAGGCCCTGCTGGGCGGCGCTGTCGACCACCAGGGGCGTGCCTTCGACGCGCTCTGGGAACAGTCCTGGGAGAGCATGGGAGCAAGCGTCTTCAAGGTGTTGCAGGGGCAGGGTAGCCTGATCGAGGACGCCCCGTTGCCGGTGCATCGAGAGGGTATCGCGGCGACGGCGTGGGTCACCGGCTGCTTCTCGCCCATCCGCGACGATCAGGGTGGGGTTGCCGGGTTCCTCCACGCGCTGATTGAAACCACTGCCAGTGTCGGGGCCAGCCACGAATGGCGCGAGCTGGCGCAGTCCTTCGAAGCGCGTCTGACGCAATACCTGGCCGATCCAGACCATATCTGGCAGTTGACGCCCGATGTGATGCTGATGCTCGAGGCCGATCTACGCGTGCGCACAGCCAATCCTGCCTGGCATCGACTTCTGGGCTGGGATGAGGCAGCGCAGATGCAAGTGGCCTTGCCCGAGCTGTTCCATCCCGCAGACCGTACCGAAGCGCAGCTGGCGCTGATGGCGCTTGTACAGGGGCGCGCCGCGCCGCCCTTCGAGGGGCGGGTTCGCCATAGCGACGGCCATTACTGCTGGTTCCGCTGGGCTGGCAGCGCCAATCAGTCATTGCCGACGCTGGTGGGGAGGGACATCACCGAGGACCGCAATGCAGTCCAGCGCCTGGCCGAAGCGGCGGTGCGCGACAGTCAGCGCATGGAGGGCGTGGTAAAGGTGGCGGGCGGGCTGGCGCACGAAATGAACAATGTACTGTCCGGGGTCGGCAGCAGCCTGGAGCTGCTCGAACGACGCCTTGCCCAAGGGCGGATGGAACGCGTGGAAGAGTATGTGCGGATGGCCCGGGAATGCGCCCAGCGAGCCATCGGCCTGACCCAGAACCTGCTGGCCTTTGCCCGTAGCCAACCCTTGTCGCCGAACCCACTGAACATCAACCACCTGCTGCAGGACGCGGAGCCGATGCTGCGTCAGACCCTGGGCGCCGAAATATACCTGAACCTGCAGCTGGATGTGGCGCCCTGGCCATTGCAGGTCGACCCGGATACGTTGCGCAATGCCCTTTTGCATCTGTGCAGCAACGCCCGCGATGCCTGCCTGGGCAAGGGCAAACTGACGATCCGCACCGCCAACGAACGGTTGGCGCTGCCTAGCGCGGGTGCGGCAGCCTTGCCGCCGGGGGACTATGTCACGCTGCAGGTCGAGGACGATGGCCATGGCATGAGTCGCGAGGACCTGGCACGGGTATTCGAACCGTTCTTCACCACCAAGCCCCTGGGCCAGGGGGCGGGCTTGGGGCTTTCCATGGTGCATGGTTTCGTGCAGCAGTCGGGCGGTCAGATGTGGATCGAGTCGACGATCGACCAGGGTACCCGGGTCGTGATGATGTTCCCGCGCTACCAGGGGATGTTGCCGGAGAGTTCCGCTCAGGATGTACTGCCGCGACAGGTTCAGGGTGAACGGTTGTTGCTGGTCGATGATGAACAAAACCTGCGCGGCCTGATGAGGGAGGCGTTGGTCGATTGCGGCTTCGAGGTGATCGATGTGCCCGATGCCAACAGCGCGCTGGGGCAGTTCAGGCATGCAGGGCCGTTTGATCTGGTGATCACCGATATCGGCCTGCCGGGGGGCTTCAGCGGCCGTCAGGTGGCCAAGGCGCTGCGCATGATCGAGCCCGAGCAGAAGATCCTGTTCATCACCGGCTTCACCACCGATCCGGTGGAGCAGGCCCTGCTCGACGAGCCGGGCACGGCATTGATGTTCAAGCCGTTCTCGCTGCAGAGGCTGGTGGTGCAGATACAGCGCATGCTGCAGACCTGAGGACGGGGTTCACAACCCTTGCTGCAGGTATGGGTCGTCCGGGTTCTGCCGCTCCAGCTCGGCAAGCAGGACCTGGACATTCTGCAATTGGCCGGTTTCCTTCCAGTACTCGATCAGCAGTACCCGCACCCGGCGATTGGCCGGTTGACGGTTGAGCACGGTCTCCAACTGCTTTTGCGCGGCATCGAGCTGTTCCAGTTGGTGCAGGGTGATGGCCAGGGTGTAGCGATAATCGTTGTTTTCCGGCTCCAGCTCGACAGCCCGCGAGAGGGCGAGCAGGGCGTATTCCTGCTGCTCATGGCGGGTCAGCCACAGGCCCAGTTCGTATTGCAGGAACGCGGAGTCCGGGCGTAGCGCCAGGGCCTTGGCGAGCACCTCGCGGGAGGCGTCGTGCTGGCCCTGTTGCTCCAGCAGGCGGACCTGGGTGGCCAGGGCGTCCAGGCCTTCGGGGGCCACGGCCAAGCTGCGCTGCAGGGCCCTGGAGGCTGCCTCGTAGGCTTGCTCATGCATGTACAGCCGGGCCAGGTGCAACTGGGCGGCGGCGTCGTCAGGTTGTTGTTCCAAGGTCTGCTCGTACTGCTCCAGGGCATCCTGCAAGGGCCCGAAGTACAGGCCGATGGCGTCGGGGTCGAGGCCCAGCAGGGCGTCCACCGCGGCGAATCGCACGCTTTGCTCGTCATCTTCCAGCAAGGGGCCCAGCACCAGGCTGCGCTGGGCGGCCGGCAACAGCCGACGGATACTGGTGATGGCGGCGCGGCGTACCAATGGGTCGGCGTGCTCGAGGTCCTGGCTGGCCAGTTTCAACGCCTGTGGCGAGGGGTAATTGGGTAGTTCGGCATACAGCGCGGCGCGGCGGATGGGTGGCAGGTCGTCGCGTTGCAACTGCTGGTACAACACCCGCGCGGCGCCCGGCAGGCCATCGTGAGCCTGGCGCAAGGCCTTGGCGTAGCTGTGGGGTGGCAGGCTGGGCGGTGCGGGTTGGCGGTCACGCCACAGGTAACCGATCGCGGCGGGCAGCACCAGTAACAGCAACAGGGCGATCAGGAGAGGGCGACGTCTGGGCATCTCGCGGTCCGGGGTGGCGGTACGGCAGAGCTTGGGGCAGGCAGGTGGCAATTGCAACGATCAGGGTGCGATCCTGGGTTGGCATCGAGTTGCCGGGCGGTGGCGCGTGGCAAAATCCATGGGCTGCGGCTTCGGTCTTGCAAACCTGCAGGGTCTCCTTGCACATCGGTGATGTTCCTCGTGGCGCTCTGCGGGTATCCTCGCCTGAGCCTTTCCTGAACTGTCCTGATCTCCAAGGAGCTGCACGCTGTGTTCAAACATGTCGATGCCTATGCCGGTGACCCGATCCTCTCGTTGATGGAAACCTTCAAGGCCGACCCGCGGGCCGCCAAGGTCAACCTGAGTATCGGCCTGTACTACGACGAAGCCGGCGTGGTGCCGCAGCTGGCGGCGGTGGCCGAGGTGGAGAAGCGCCTGGCCGGCCAGCCCCATGAAGCCTCGCTGTACCTGCCGATGGAAGGCCTCGCCGCCTACCGTCAGGCGATCCAGGCGTTGCTGTTCGGCGCCGAGCACCCGGCCGTGGCTGCTGGCCGCGTGGCCACCGTGCAGACCGTCGGCGGCTCGGGTGCGCTGAAAGTCGGTGCCGACTTCCTCAAGCGTTACTTCCCAGGCTCCGAGGTATGGGTGAGCAACCCGACCTGGGACAACCACCGGGCAATCTTCGAAGGCGCGGGCTTCAAGGTGCACACCTACCCGTACTTCGACCCGGACACCCGCGGCGTCGACTTCGCCGGCATGCTGGCCAGCCTGCAGGCCTTGCCGCAGAACAGCGTGGTCCTGCTGCATCCGTGTTGCCACAACCCCACCGGCGTCGACCTGGACCAGCAGCAGTGGCAACAAGTGGTTGAAGTGGTCAAGGCGCGCCAGTTGATTCCGTTCCTCGATATCGCCTACCAGGGCTTTGGCGAAGGCTTGCTCGAAGACGCCTATGCGATCCGCGAAATGGCCCGTGCCGGTGTACCTTGCCTGGTCAGCAACTCGTTCTCGAAGATCTTCTCGCTGTACGGCGAGCGGGTAGGGGGGTTGTCGGTGGTCTGCGACGATGCCGCCACCGCTTCCAGCGTGCTCGGCCAGCTCAAGGCCACCGTGCGCCGCAACTACTCCAGCCCGCCCGCGTTCGGCGCCCAGCTGGTGGCCGGCGTGCTGGGTGACGCCGCGCTCAACACCCAATGGGCCGCAGAGGTGGAAGTAATGCGCAAGCGCATCCTCGACATGCGCCAGGGCCTGGTCGACCTGCTCGGCGAGCTGCTGCCAGGCCAGGACTTCCAGTTCTTCCTGCGCCAGCGCGGCATGTTCAGCTATACCGGCTTCAGCGTCGAACAGGTGCGTCGCCTGCGTGACGAGTTCGGCGTGTACCTGATCGACAGCGGCCGGGTGTGCATGTCCGGGCTGCGCCCGGCCAACCTGCGCCAGGTGGCCGAGGCGTTTGCCGCCGTGCAGAAGGGCTGAGTCCGGCGCTGGCCGAACTGGCTTTATCGCGGGGCAAGCCCGCTCCCACGCCCGTGGGAGCGGCTTGCTCCGCGATGCTTTCTCCCTCGCAAAACCGGGGCTCTTGTACAGACAAGTGCAACCGTCCCTCGGGCGGGGCTTCCCCAAGTGCAACCTTTGCATGCACAATCGCGCCCCTCTTCCCCGGTTGAGTTGGGCGAATCGTCTATTTCGCCATTCTCAGCCTGTTGCAGTCTTGCGAGTGGAGCGTCACCCGGAATGAATGAGCAGGCCCCAAGCGTTGAACAACGCTTTGTAGAATCGACCCCCGCCACCCTCGGCAGTTGGTCGCGTCAAGACACCACCTGGATGCTGGGCCTGTTCGGCACGGCCATCGGCGCCGGAACCCTGTTCCTGCCCATCAACGCCGGCCTTGGCGGTTTCTGGCCGCTGATCGTCCTGGCCTTGCTGGCCTTCCCCATGACCTACTTCGCCCACCGCGGGCTGACCCGTTTCGTGCTCTCGGGCAGCAAGGGCGGCGATATCACCGACGTGGTCGAGGAGCATTTCGGCATCACCGCCGGCGCGCTGATCACTGTTCTGTACTTCTTCGCCATCTTCCCGATCCTGCTGATCTACAGCGTGGCGCTGACCAACACCGTCAGCAGCTTCATGGAGCACCAGCTGCATATCGCACCGCCACCGCGGGCGATCCTGTCGTTCGTGCTGATCCTCGGCCTGCTGGCCATCGTGCGCTGCGGCGAGCAGGCCACGGTCAAGGTCATGAGCCTGCTGGTGTATCCGTTCATCGTTGCCCTGGCGCTGCTGGCCCTGTACCTGGTGCCGCACTGGACCGGCGGCATCCTCGACACCGCCACCCAGGTGCCGTCCGGCTCGGCCTTCCTGCACACCGTGTGGCTGGCCATCCCGGTGATGGTGTTCTCGTTCAACCATTCGCCGATCATCTCGGCCTTTGCCGTCGACCAGAAGCGCCGCTACGCCGAGCACGCCGACGAGCGCAGTGGCCAGATCCTGCGTCGCGCCCATCTGCTGATGGTACTGATGGTGCTGTTCTTCGTGTTCAGCTGCGTGCTGACCCTGAGCAGCGCCCAACTGGCTGAAGCCAAGGCGCAGAATCTGTCGATCCTGTCCTACCTGGCCAACCACTTCGAGCAGCCGGCCATCGCCTTCGCCGCGCCGCTGATCGCCTTCATCGCCATCGCCAAGTCGTTCCTGGGCCACTACATCGGTGCCAGCGAAGGCCTGAAGGGCATGATCGTCAAGACCGGCATGCGCCCGGGCGCCAAGGCTCTGGACCGCATCGTCGCCGCGCTGATGCTGGTGGTGTGCTGGATCGTCGCCACCCTCAACCCGAGCATCCTGGGCATGATCGAATCCCTCGGCGGCCCGATCATCGCCGTCCTGCTGTTCCTGATGCCGATGTACGCCATCCGCCGCGTGCCGTCGATGCGCAAGTACAGCGGCGCGCTGTCCAACGTGTTCGTGGTGGTGGTCGGCCTGGTGGCCCTGACCTCGGTGGTGTACGGCCTGCTGGCCTGAATGCTCGCCATGTAGGAAAAGCGCCCGGGTCGACGCCAGTCACCCGGGCGTTTGTCTACAGGAATTGCCCGAACGTAGGACAATTTCATCTTTGCCCATAGGCACTTGCGCTGCTTCATGCTTAACTCTGGGTCCTTTTCAAACCCCCGCATAAGGATTTCCGCCATGGCTCAAGTGACTCTCAAAGGCAACCCGGTTCAAGTCAAAGGCGAACTGCCGAAAGCTGGCAGCCAGGCACCTGCCTTCTCCCTGGTGGCTGGCAACCTGGCCGATACGTCGCTGAAGGATTTCGCCGGCAAGCGCAAGGTGCTGAACATCTTCCCAAGCGTCGACACTCCGACCTGCGCCACCTCCGTGCGCAAGTTCAACGCCCAGGCCAATGACCTGGCCAACACCGTGGTGCTGTGCATCTCCGCCGACCTGCCGTTCGCCCAGGCGCGCTTCTGCGGCGCCGAAGGCCTGGAGAACGTACAGAACCTGTCGACTCTGCGCGGCGCCGAGTTCCTGCAGAACTACGGTGTCGCCATCGCCGACGGCCCACTGGCCGGCCTGGCCGCCCGTGCGGTGGTGGTGCTGGACGAAAACGACAAGGTGCTGCACGCCGAGCTGGTGGGCGAGATCGCCGATGAGCCGAACTACGAGGCGGCGCTGGCTGTTCTGAAGTAACACCAAGCACCCATTGGGGGCTGCGTGGGAGCGGGCTTGACCCGCGATTGCGCCTTGAAGGCAGACGTCACAGCCTGATACGACGCCATCGCGGGGCAAGCCCGCTCCCACGGGTGCGTTACACCCTGTAACGGCCTGGACCCTGTTCCAGGCCGTTTTCATTTAAAGTTCACGCCTTTGCCAACGTCAGCCGAAGGTAAAGCACTGGTAAAGCCCCTTTGCTAAAACGATGCCAGTGCTTATCGTTCACGCTCTCCACGCCGTCATTCTCTGAACAAGGTTCGTTCGACCCATGCAAGCCTCCAATTCCCGTTCCCCTCGTCGCTGGCTGTTCGGCCTGCTGATCCTGCTGCTGGTGGCCCTGCTGGCCTGGTGGCTGTGGCCCGCAACGACCGCCCATACAGAGGGTGGCGGGCATCGCCCGGGCAAAGGCATGGGCGGTCGCCCGGGTTTCGGCGCCTCCACCGAAGCGGTGCCGGTGCGCGTGGAGCCTGCGCGGGTGGGTGACTTCCCGCTGTACTACAAGGCCCTTGGCACCGTGACCGCGACCAACACGGTCAACGTGCGCAGCCGGGTGGCCGGCGAGCTGGTCAAGATCCACTTCAAGGAAGGCCAGCAGGTCAAGGCCGGCGACCTGCTCGCCGAGATCGACCCGCGCAGCTACCGCATTGCCCTGCAGCAGGCCGAAGGCACCCTGGCGCAGAACCAGGCGCAACTGAAGAATGCCCAGGTCGATCTGGCCCGTTACAAAGGCCTGTATGCCGAAGACAGCATCGCCAAGCAGACCCTGGACACCGCCGAGGCACAGGTCGGGCAATTCCAGGGGCTGGTCAAGACCAACCAGGCGCAGGTCAACGATGCCCGCCTGAACCTGGAGTTCACCCAGATCCGTGCGCCGATCAGCGGTCGCCTGGGCCTGCGCCAGCTGGACCTGGGCAACCTGGTCGCCGCCAACGACACTACGGCGCTGGTGATCATCACCCAGACCGAGCCGATCAGCGTCGCCTTCACCTTGCCGGAAACCCAGCTCGACACCGTGCTCGCCCGCTACCGCAGCGGCGCGAGCCTGCCGGTCGAAGCCTGGGACCGTGGCGATCTGAAGCTGCAGTCCACCGGCGTACTGGGCAGCCTCGACAACCAGATCGACACCGCCACCGGCACCCTGAAGTTCAAGGGCACCTTCCAGAACACTGACCATGCGCTGTTCCCCAACCAGTTCGTCAATGTGCGCCTGCTGGCCGACACCCTGAAGCAGGTGGTACTGGCCCCGGCCGCGGCCATCCAGTTCGGCAATGACGGTACCTTCGCCTATGTGGTCAACGCCGAGAGCACGATCAACATCCGCCCCCTCAAGGTCGGCGCCAGCGATGGCGAGAACAGCGTGATCCTCGAGGGCCTGGCCGCCGGTGACCGCCTGGTGCTGGAAGGCACCGACCGCCTGCGCGAAGGCTCCAAGGTCGAGGTGGTCGAAGACAGCTCGCAAGTGCCGACCACCCCCGGCCAGCACCTGCAGGGGCAGGGCGCCAACGGCTCGGCGCAGACCGGTGAACCAGGCTCCAAGGCGGGCGCATGAACCTCTCGCGCCTGTTCATCCTGCGGCCGGTCGCCACCACGCTGAGCATGCTGGCCATCGTCCTGGCCGGCCTGATCGCCTACAAGCTGCTGCCGGTGGCAGCCTTGCCCCAGGTCGATTACCCGACCATCCGCGTCATGACCCTGTACCCCGGCGCCAGCCCCCAGGTGATGACCAGCGCCGTCACGGCACCCTTGGAGCGTCAGTTCGGCCAGATGCCGGGCCTCGAACAGATGGCCTCGACCAGCTCCGGTGGCGCCTCGGTGCTAACCCTGCGTTTCAACCTCGACATGAACATGGATGTCGCCGAGCAGCAGGTGCAGGCCGCGATCAACGCCGCCAGCAACCTGCTGCCCAGCGACCTGCCGGCGCCGCCGGTGTACAACAAGGTCAACCCGGCCGACACGCCGGTGCTGACCCTGGCCATTTCGTCGAAGACCATGCCGTTGCCCAAGCTCAACGACCTGGTCGATACCCGCGTGGCGCAGAAGATCGCCCAGATCAGCGGCGTCGGCATGGTCAGCATCGCCGGCGGCCAGCGCCAGGCGGTGAGGATCAAGGTCAACGTCGACGCCCTGGCGGCCAACGGCCTCAACCTGGACGACGTGCGCACCCTGATCGGCGCCTCCAACGTCAACCAGCCCAAGGGCAACTTCGATGGCCCGACCCGGGTGTCGATGCTCGACGCCAACGACCAGCTGCGCTCGCCGGCCGAGTACGCCAACCTTATCCTCAAGTACAACAATGGCGCGCCGCTGCGCCTGAAGGACGTCGCCGAGATCGTCGACGGCGCCGAGAACGAGCGCCTGGCCGCCTGGGCCAACCAGAACGAAGCGGTGCTGCTGAACATCCAGCGCCAGCCCGGCGCCAACGTCATCGAGGTGGTCGATCGGATCAAGGAGCTGCTGCCGTCGATCACCGACAACCTGCCGGCGGGCCTGGATGTCAGCGTCCTCACCGACCGTACCCAGACCATTCGCGCCGCCGTGCGCGACGTGCAGCACGAGTTGCTGTTCGCCATTGCCCTGGTGGTGATGGTGACCTTCCTGTTCCTGCGCCGGGTTTCGGCCACGATCATCCCGTCGATCGCCGTGCCGCTGTCGCTGATCGGCACCTTCGGGGTGATGTACCTGGCCGGCTTCTCGGTCAATAACCTCACGCTGATGGCCCTGACCATCGCCACCGGTTTCGTGGTGGACGATGCCATCGTCATGCTGGAGAACATCTCCCGGCATATTGAAGAGGGCGAGACACCGCTGCAGGCCGCGCTCAAGGGCGCGAAACAGATAGGTTTCACCCTGATCTCGCTGACCTTCTCGCTGATCGCGGTATTGATCCCGCTGCTGTTCATGGCCGACGTGGTCGGGCGGCTGTTCCGCGAATTCGCCATCACCCTGGCGGTGGCCATCCTGATTTCCCTGGTGGTGTCGCTGACCTTGACGCCGATGATGTGCGCCCGCCTGCTCAAGCGCGAACCCAAGGAAGAGGAGCAGGGCCGCTTCTACCGTGCCAGCGGCGCCTGGATCGACTGGCTGATCAAGCACTACGCCAGTGCCCTGACCTGGGTGCTCAAGCACCAGCCGTTGACGCTGCTGGTAGCCGTGGCAACCCTGGCGCTGACCGTGGTGCTCTACCTGATGGTGCCCAAAGGCTTCTTCCCGGCCCAGGACACCGGGGTCATCCAGGGTATTTCCGAGGCACCGCAGTCCACCTCGTTCGCTGCCATGAGTCAACGCCAGCAGGCCCTGGCCGAGGTGATCCTGCAGGACCCGGCGGTGCAGAGCCTGTCGTCGTACATCGGTGTGGATGGCGACAACGCCACCCTCAACAGCGGCCGCCTGCTGATCAACCTCAAGCCCCATGGCGAGCGCGACGTGACGGCCGCCGAGGTGATCAGCCGGTTGCAGCCGCAGCTCGACAAGTTGGTCGGCATCCGTCTGTTCATGCAGCCGGTGCAGGACCTGAGCATCGAAGACCGGGTCAGCCGCACCCAATACCAGTTCAGCCTAAGCTCCCCGGATGCCGACATGCTCGCCGAGTGGAGCGGCAAGCTGGTGCAGGCACTGAAGGACCGCCCCGAGCTGCAGGACGTGGCCAGCGACCTGCAGGACAAGGGCCTGCAGGTGTACCTGGTGATCGACCGCGACATGGCCAGCCGCCTCGGCATCACCGTGGCGCAGATCACCAACGCCCTGTACGACGCTTTCGGCCAGCGGCAGATCTCGACCATCTACACCCAGGCCAGCCAGTACCGCGTGGTGCTGCAGTCGCAGACCGCGGCCAGCCTCGGCCCGCAGGCCCTGGAGGCGGTCCACGTCAAGGCCGCCGACGGCGGCCAGGTGCGCCTGTCGGCGCTGGCGCGCATCGAGCAGCGCCAGGCCCAGCTGGCCATCTCGCACATCGGCCAGTTCCCGGCGGTGATGATGTCGTTCAACCTGGCCCACGGCGCGTCCCTGGGCGAGGCGGTCAAGGTGATCGAACAGGTGCAGCAGGACATCGGCATGCCGATCGGCGTGCAGACCCGCTTCCAGGGCGCCGCCGAGGCGTTCCAGGCTTCGCTGTCGAGCACCTTGCTGCTGATCCTCGCCGCCGTCGTGACCATGTACATCGTGCTCGGCGTGCTCTACGAGAGCTACATCCACCCGGTGACCATCCTCTCGACGTTGCCCTCGGCGGCGGTGGGGGCCTTGCTGGCGCTGCTGCTGAGCGGCAACGACCTGGGCATGATCGCCATTATCGGCATCATCCTGCTGATCGGCATCGTCAAGAAGAACGCGATCATGATGATCGACTTCGCCTTGGAGGCCGAGCGCCAACAGGGCATGAGCCCGAGTGATGCGATCTACCAGGCTGCGCTGCTGCGCTTCCGGCCGATCCTGATGACCACCCTGGCTGCGCTGTTCGGCGCGATGCCGCTGATGCTTGCCACCGGCTCCGGCGCCGAACTGCGCCAGCCGCTGGGCCTGGTGATGGTCGGCGGCCTTCTGGTGAGCCAGGTGCTGACCCTGTTCACCACACCGGTGATCTACCTGTACTTCGATCGCCTGGCGCGCCGTTGGCGCCCGGCGGCCGAGCAACAGCAGGCTGAAGCATGAACCTGTCCGGACCCTTCATTCGCCGGCCGGTGGCCACCATGCTGTTGAGCCTGGCAATCATGTTGCTGGGCGGGGTGAGTTTCGGCCTGCTGCCGGTGTCGCCACTGCCGCAGATGGATTTCCCGGTGATCGTGGTACAGGCCAGCCTGCCCGGGGCCAGCCCCGAGGTCATGGCGTCCACCGTGGCCACGCCGCTGGAGCGCAAGCTCGGCGCCATTGCCGGCGTCACCACGCTGACCAGCAGTTCCAACCAGGGCTCGACCCGGGTGATCATCGCCTTCGAGCTGGGCCGCGACATCGATGGCGCGGCACGCGAGGTGCAGGCAGCGATCAACGCCACCCGCAACCTGCTGCCCAGTGGCATGCGCAGCATGCCCACCTACAAGAAGATCAACCCGTCCCAGGCACCGATCATGGTGCTGTCGCTGACCTCGCAGGTGCTGTCCAAGGGTAAGCTGTACGACCTGGCCGACACCATCCTGTCGCAGAGCCTGTCGCAGGTCAGCGGAGTAGGGGAAGTGCAGATCGGCGGCAGTTCGCTGCCGGCGGTGCGCATCGAGCTCGAGCCGCAGTTGCTCAACCAGTACGGCCTGTCCCTGGATGACGTGCGCAACGCCGTGGCCAACGCCAACCAGCGCCGGCCCATGGGCTTCGTCGAGGACAGCGAGCGCAACTGGCAGGTGCGCGCCAACGACCAGCTGGAAAAGGCCGAGGACTACAAGCCCATCGTCATTCGCCAGCAGGACGGCTCGATCCTGCGCCTGTCGGACGTGGCCAAGGTCAGCGATGGCGTGGAGAACCGCTACAACAGCGGCTTCTTCAACGACGAGAGCGCGGTGCTGCTGGTGGTCAACCGCCAGACCAACGCCAACATCATCCAGACCGTCGAGCAGATCAAGGCCGAGCTGCCGGCGTTGCAGTCGCTGCTGCCGGCCAGCGTCAAGCTCAACGTGGCCATGGACCGCTCGCCGGTGATCAAGGCGACCCTGAAGGAGGCCGAGCACACCTTGCTGATCGCCGTGGTGCTGGTGATCCTGGTGGTGTACCTGTTCCTCGGCAACTTCCGCGCTTCGTTGATCCCCAGCCTGGCGGTGCCGGTGTCGCTGGTGGGCACCTTCGCGGTGATGTACCTGTGCGGATTCTCGTTGAACAACCTGTCGCTGATGGCGCTGATCCTCGCCACCGGTCTGGTGGTGGACGACGCCATCGTGGTGCTGGAGAACATCTCGCGGCATATCGAGAAGGGCGAGAGCCCGATGCGTGCCGCCTACAAGGGCGCGCAGGAGGTCGGTTTCACCCTGTTGTCGATGAACGTCTCGCTGGTGGCGGTGTTCGTCTCCATCCTGTTCATGGGCGGTATCGTGCGCGGGCTGTTCAAGGAGTTCTCGATCACCCTGGCGGCGGCGATCATCGTCTCGCTGGTGGTGTCGCTGACCCTGACGCCGATGCTTTGCTCGCGCTGGCTCAAGGTCCATGGCCCGCAGCAGCAGACCCGCCTGCAACGCTGGAGCGATCGCATCCACCAGCGCATGGTCGCCGGCTATGACAAGAGCCTGGGCTGGGCGCTGCGCCACAGGCGCCTGACCCTGCTCAGCCTGCTGGCCACCATCGTGCTCAATGTCGCGCTGTACGTCGTGGTGCCCAAGACCCTGATGCCACAGCAGGACACCGGTCAGTTGCAAGGCTTCATCCGTGGCGACGACGGCCTGTCGTTCACCGTGATGCAGCCAAAGATGGAAATCTACCGTCGCGCCCTGCTCGCGGACCCGGCCGTGGAGAGCGTCGCCGGCTTCATCGGCGGCAACAGCGGCACCAACAACGCCTTCGTGCTGGTGCGCCTGAAGCCGATCGCCGAGCGCAAGGAAAACGCGCAGAAGGTGATCGATCGTCTGCGCAAGGACTTGCCGAAGATCCCCGGCGGGCGCCTGTATCTGATGGCCGACCAGGACCTGCAACTCGGTGGCGGCGGTCGCGACCAGACCACCTCGCAATACCTCTACACCCTGCAGAGCGGCGACCTGGCTGCTTTGCGCGAGTGGTTCCCCAAGGTCACCGCCGAGCTGCGCAAGCTGCCCGAGCTGACCGCCATCGACGCCCACGACGGTGCCGGCACCCAGCAGGTGACCCTGGTGGTCGACCGTGACCAGGCCAAGCGCCTGGGCATCGACATGGACATGGTCACCGCGGTGCTCAACAACGCCTACAGCCAGCGGCAGATCTCGACCATCTACGACAGCCTAAACCAGTACCAGGTGGTGCTGGAGATCAACCCGAAATACGCCTGGGACCCGAGCACCCTGGAGCAGGTGCAGGTGATCACCGCCGACGGCGCCCGGGTGCCGCTGTCCACCTTCGCCCGCTACGAGAACAGCCTGGCCAACGACCGCGTCAGCCACGAAGGGCAGTTCGCCTCCGAGGACATCTCGTTCGATGTCGCCGAAGGCTACAGCCCCGACCAGGCCCTGGCCGCGCTGGAGCGGGCGGTGGCCAAGCTTGGTCTGCCCGAATCGGTGATCGCCAAGCTCGGTGGCGATGCCGACGCCTTCACCAAGACCGCCGAAGGCCAGCCGTTCATGATCCTCGGCGCCCTGGTACTGGTGTACCTGGTGCTGGGCATTCTTTACGAAAGCTACATCCACCCGCTGACAATCCTCTCCACGCTGCCCTCGGCCGGGGTCGGCGCCTTGCTGGCGTTGTACCTGACCGGTGGCGAATTCAGCCTGATCTCGCTGCTGGGGCTGTTCCTGCTGATCGGCGTGGTGAAGAAGAACGCCATCCTGATGATCGACCTGGCCCTGCAACTGGAGCGCCATGAAGGCCTGTCGCCGGAGGAGTCGATCCGCCGTGCCTGCCTGCTGCGCCTGCGGCCGATCCTGATGACCACCCTGGCCGCGATCCTCGGCGCGCTGCCGCTGCTGCTCAGCCGCGCCGAGGGCGCCGAGATGCGCCAGCCGCTGGGCCTGACCATCATCGGTGGCCTGGTGTTCAGCCAGATCCTCACCCTCTACACCACGCCTGTGGTCTACCTGTACCTCGATCGCCTGCGCCACCGGTTCAACCGCTGGCGCGGCGTGCGCACCGACGCTGCCCTGGATACCCCGCTATGAACTTTGCCCACACCCGAATCCATCGCGCCCTCAGGCTGCTGACCCAAGGGCGCGGCTCGCGCCTGGCCAGCGCCGGGTTGTGCGTGGCCATGCTCAGTGCCTGTACCTTGAGCCCGGACTATCACCGCCCGGAGATCAGCACCCCGGCGCAGTTCAAGCAGGCCGAGGGCTGGACCCAGGCCAACCCGTCCGATGCCATCGCCCGCGGGGCATGGTGGGAGCTGTATGGCGACAAGCAGCTCGACGCCCTGGTGGAAGAGCTCAACCGCAGCAACCAGACAGTGGCGCAGTATGAGGCGCAGTACCGCCAGGCCCAGGCGTTGGTGCGCAGCAGCCGCGCCGCGCTGTTCCCCTCGTTGAACCTCACCGCTGGCAAGAACCGTTCGGCCCAGGGCACCGGGAGCTCCAGCTCGAGCCTGTCGAACAACAGCAGCGGCATCCGCAACACCTACAACGCGCAACTCGGTGTGAGCTGGGAGATCGACCTGTGGGGCAAGTTGCGTGAAGCCATGAACGCCAACGAGGCAAGTGCCGAGGCCAGCCTCGCCGATATGGCGGCCATTCGCCTGAGCCAGCAGTCGGAACTGGTGCAGAACTACCTGCAACTGCGGGTGATCGACGCGCAGAAACGCCTGCTCGAGGCCACGGTAGCGGCTTATGAGCGGTCGTTGAAGATGAACGAGAACCAGTACCGCGCTGGGGTTGCCGGGCCAGATGCCGTAGCCCAGGCGCGCACCCAGCTCAAGAGCACCCAGGCCGACCTGATCGACCTGGCCTGGCAACGGGCGCAGTACGAGAACGCCATCGCCGTGCTGATGGGCAAGGCGCCGGCCGACTTCGCCCTGGCCGCGAGCCGCGACATTCCGGCGTTGCCGCCGGTGCCGGTGTCGCTGCCGTCGCAGTTGCTCGAGCGCAGGCCCGATATTGCCTCGGCCGAGCGCAAGGTCATGGCGGCCAACGCCAATATCGGCGTCTCCCGGGCGGCGTACTTCCCCGACCTGTCGCTGAGCATGAATGGCGGGTATTCCAGCAGCAGTTTCAACAACTGGATCGAGCTGCCCAACCGCTATTGGTCCGTCGGCCCGCAGTTGGCGTTGACGCTGTTCGATGCCGGCAAGCGCAGCGCCGAGGTCGACCGCACCGTGGCGGTGTACGACCAGACCGTGGCGCAGTACCGGCAGACGGTGCTCGATGGGTTCAAGGAAGTGGAGAACTACCTGGTGCAGCTCAAGGTGTATGGCGACGAAGCCGTGGTCCGGCAGGAAGCGCTCGAGGCGGCGCGGGAGTCGTTGCGCTTGACCGAGAACCAGTACAAGGCCGGGTTGATCGGTTACCTGGACGTGGTGAACGTGCAGACCACGGCGCTGAGCAGCGAGCGCAGCGTGTTGACGCTGTTGCAGGGGCGGCTGGTGGCGAGCGTGCAGTTGATCGCGGCACTTGGCGGTGGCTGGGATGCTCGGACGGAGTTGGCCGAGCAGTGACCTGCTGTGGGCGACCTTGCCCGTGACGCTGCACCGCATCACAGATCGCCACATGGCACGTGGCGTTCGGCCATTTCTCGTGCAAACTGTGTAAGGCCACGTTGTCGGTGGCGTAATCCATTGCACGAGGAACGCCATGAGCGGACGTTGTCTGGGCCTGTCTGTGTGGTTGTCGTGCCTACTGGCCGTGGTTCCACTGCGCGGCTTTGCCGCAGACAACTGCCAGCACCTCACCGCCACCGGCAACCCGGAGTACCCACCTTACCTCTGGCGCGACCCGCATAACCCCGAGCAACTGATCGGCGCCAATGCTGACCTGCTGAAGCAGGTGGCCAAGGATCTTGGCCTGGTGGTGGATGTGGTGTATGTCGGGCCGTGGTCCAGGGCGCAGGAGGAAGTGAGCAGCGGGCGCATCGACATGCTGGCCGGCTACTTTCGCACCCAGGCGCGCGAACTGCTGACCGACTTCATCAGCCCGCCATTCCTGTTCAATTCCAGCGTGGTCTGGGTACGCAAGGGTGAGGGCTTCGCCTACAGCGACTGGTCCGACCTGAAAGGGCGACGTGGCGGGACGCTGGTCAACAACAGCCATGGCCAGGCGTTCGACGACTACGCCCGGGCGCAGCTCGACCTCGAAGCGGTGCCCAGCGTTACACAGGCCTTCCAGAAGCTGCTGCTCAAGCGCAGCGACTACGTGATCTTCGAGCAGTACCCAGGCATGGCCCTGGCGCGCACGCTGGGCAAGGAGAACGAGCTGGAGATACTTGAGCCGCCGGTGTCCAGTGAAGGGCTGTACCTGGCGCTATCGCACAAGTCGGGTTGCAACCAGCCGGCGCTGCGCGAACAACTTGCGCGCAAGATGCGGGAGCTGGTGGCGGGGCCCTTGCCCGCGCAACTGGTGGCCGAAAACCTGGAGCGCTGGCAACGGCAACAGGCCGGCAAGTGAAGCGTTCGCGGCATTAGCCCGTGCCTCGTCCTGCCTCTTCGATCTAAGCCCGCACCTTCTTGGGCCTATGCTGTTGTGGCGAAACTCCATCCTGGTTTTCTGGCGAAGGTAATCATTCATGAGCAAGCCAACAGTCGTGCTGGTACACGGGTTCTGGGGCGGGGCCGCCCATTGGGCAAAGGTGATCGTCGAGCTGGCGCGCAAGGGCATTACCGACGTGCGCGCCGTGGAGCTGCCACTGACTTCCCTGGCTGACGATGCCGAGCGCACCCGCAAGATGGTGGCCCAGGTGCAAGGCGAGGTGCTACTGGTGGGACATTCCTATGGTGGAGCGGTGATCAGCGAGGCCGGCAACGCGCAGAACGTGGTGGGGCTGGTCTACATTGCGGCCTTCGCGCCCGACGCCGGCGAAAGCCCTGGTGGGCTGACGCAGCAGCATCCGCCCCTCGCGGCAGCGAACCTTGCGCCGGACAGCGATGGCTATCTGTGGATCAAGGCCGACAAGTTCCACGAAAGCTTTTGCCAGGATCTGTCGGCAGATGAGGCATGGGTCATGGCGGTGACGCAGAAGGCGCCGCTGGCGAGCACCTTTGGCGACACCATCGGCGACCCGGCCTGGAGGCACAAGCCCTCCTGGTACCAGATTTCCAGCCAAGACCATATGATCGCCCCGGCCAATCAGCAACTGATGTCGGCGCGCTTGCAGGCGCGCAAGGTCATCACCCTGGATGCCAGCCATGCGTCGCTTGCTTCGCGGGCAGGTGAGGTGGCCGCGCTGATTGAAGAAGCGTTGGGCTAATCAGCTCTTGCACTTGGCCACGACGACCTGGCAGGTCCGCGGCGTGCCCCCGGACCTGCCGGCGTAGCGCATGCAACTGTCCAGCGACTTCCTGCTCGCCATGGCCAGTGTCGAACCAAATGCCAGGCCGCCTTCACCGCTGCTGGGCAGGGCCTTGGCGTAGCAATTGGAGCCTTGGGCGGCGTAGCGGGTGCTGGCGTGCTTGTTCGAACAACCGGACGAGACGGAGAGGGCGATGGCGAGCAGGGCGAGCGGCACTGCATGCCGGGGCAGGGTGGCCATTGCGGGCTCCAGGAACAGCGTGATGGTGTGTTGAGCTTAGCCGGAGTCGCTTCGCTTGGCTTGGTGTTTCTCATGGTCAGGGATCTGCAGGACGTGCCTGATCGAAGGGTTTGCCCGCGATCAACGCCATGAGCAGAAGCAAACGACAAGTGGCATTATGCCTTCAGCTACTCGCGCAAACGCTCTAACCCCCTCACTGCGGGGCTTGCGAGCGGATTTTGGATCCATCGAGAAGCGCGAAAACCCCGTGCGTTTCAGCAAAGCTTGAGTACAATCATCGGCTTTTCCCGGGCCACCCCGGTTCGTTCCTGGAAGTGCGAATGCTGATCGGTAGCTACTCCTCCTCGCTGGTGTTGATCTCGCTGTGCGTGGCCATCCTTGCCTCTTACACGGCCCTGGACCTGACCGGGCGCATCGCCACGGCCAAGGGCCGGGCGGTGTACCTGTGGATGGGCGGCGGGGCATTGGCCATGGGCATCGGCATCTGGTCGATGCACTTCATCGGCATGCTGGCGTTCAGTCTGCCCATCGAGCTGGGTTACGACACCGCACTGACAGGCCTGTCGCTGCTGATCGCGGTGGCTTCGTCGGGTTTCGCCCTGTGGCTGGTGAGCCAGCCGAAGCTGCCGTGGCTGCAACTGGCCTTCGGGGCCTTGATCATGGGTACAGGCATCGCTTGCATGCACTATATGGGCATGGCCGCGCTGCGCATGCAACCGGGCATCGACTACGACCCGACGCTGTTCGGCGCCTCCCTGGCCATTGCGGTGGGGGCTTCGGCGGCGGCGCTATGGATAGCTTTCCGCCTGCGCCAGCACACGCCCTATGTACGGCAGATCCGCGGCGTGGCGGCGGTGGTGATGGGGATCGCCATCGTCGGCATGCACTACACCGGCATGGCGGCGGCCAACTTCCCGGCGGGCAGCTTCTGCGGTGCACTGGCCACGGGGCTCGCGGGCGATGGCCTGGATTACCTGGTGCTGATCACCACCCTGGCGGTGCTGGCGGTGGCCTTGCTGACTTCGGTGCTCGACGCTCGGCTCGAGGCACGCACGGCGGAACTGGCGCGCTCGCTGACCCTGGCCAACCAGGAACTGACCCAGTTGGCCCTGCATGACACCTTGACCGGGCTGCCCAACCGCACGCTGCTGGCCGACCGTATCGACCAGGCCGTCGGCCGTGTGGCGGAGCAGGGCGGCTGCTTCGCGCTGATGTTCATCGACCTTGACGGCTTCAAACCCGTCAACGACGCCTTCGGCCACCATGTCGGCGACCTGCTGCTCAAGGCAGTGGCGGCGCGTCTGCGTGGCCACCTGCACAGCCAGGACACCCTGGCGCGCATCGGCGGCGACGAATTTGTGCTGCTGGTAGAGCTGGACGAGCCGGACGACGCCATGAACGTCGCGGCCAAGCAGGTCAACCTGATGGCCAAGCCGTTTCGTGTGGCCGAGCACGACCTGCAGCTGTCGGCGAGCCTGGGCATCGTGCTGTATCCCGGCAATGGCCTGGACCAGCACGAACTGCTGCGCAACGCCGATGCCGCCATGTACCACGCCAAGAGCGCCGGCAAGAACGGCTACAGCTTCTTCGATGCGTCGATGAACAGCAACGCACGCCAGCAGCTGCAGCTGCTGCAGGACCTGCGCACGGCCCTGGAGCACGGCCAGTTCCGCCTGCACTACCAGCCCAAGTTCGACGCGGTGCAGCGCCTGCCCATCGGTGCCGAGGCCTTGCTGCGCTGGGAGCACCCGCAACATGGGCTGATGCTGCCGGACCGTTTCATCGGCCTTGCGGAAAAAACCGGGCTGATCATCCCGATCGGCGAGTGGGTGCTGGGTGAGGCCTGCCGGCAGATGCGCCAATGGCTGGACCAGGGCAATGAAGCGTGGCGGATTGCGGTCAACCTGTCGGCCATCCAGTTCTGTCACGTCGGGCTGGTCGACAGCGTGGCCCGCGCGCTGGACGAAAACGGCCTGCCACCCAATTGCCTGACCCTGGAAATCACCGAAACCACCGCCATGCGCGATGCCGACGCCAGCCTGCACGTGCTGCAGCGCCTGTCGAACATGGGCGTGGACCTGTCCATCGACGATTTCGGCACCGGCTACTCAAGCCTGATGTACCTCAAGCGCCTGCCGGCCAACGAGCTGAAGATCGACCGCGGCTTCGTGCGCGACCTGGAGCAGGACAGCGATGACGCGGCGATCGTCTCGGCCATCGTCGCCCTGGGCCAGGCACTGGGCTTGCGCATTGTCGCCGAAGGCGTGGAAACCGACCGCCAACAGGACTTCCTCACCCGCCTGGGTTGCGATTCGCTGCAGGGTTATCTGCTCGGCCAGCCGGTGCCGCCCGAGCAGTTCATGGCAGGGCTCCAGGCGCTCAAGGCACGCCAGGCCCAGTTGGGCTAGACAGCGCTGCGCAAAGGGCTGGCCATCAACTCGAAGGTTTCCATCTCGGCCTCCACGGCCTCGATGATCCGCTCGACATCGGCGGCGTGCATGATGGTTGCGCAGGGGATGCCGGCAATGGCCAGCAGGGTTTCGCCGGTAGCCCGGTCGAACAGCCGGGCGACCATGCTGCGTGGGGCATCCATGCTGGCCTCGAAGCCCAGCGGATGAAAATGCCAACGCATCACCTGGCAGGCGTTGGGGAACGTCATCTTGTTCATGCCAGCCTCCTTGTTCGTGAACGTGGTGATTGCAAAGCGGTAACAGCCTAGGCCGTCCTGGCCGTCAGGACTCTAACCTTAGCACCTGCCATGGCAGTATTCGCTGGAAAATATGGCAGATGTACTAATGCATGACAGCGGTCACAGTCCTGTCACGATGAACGGTGGGCGCGCAAGGGGCAGGCAAACGTTTTCCCCGTGGGCCTGCGCCTGGCTGCCAGCAGCGCTCTGCTATGTTTACCGTCAGCGCTTTTCGGACCAGCGGTGCCGGCCGGTAGACAGGGAGACAGTCATGCGGTATTCCACGCTCACCCAACGCATCGCCGGTCACGCAGCCGCGGCCTGGGATATTCACTACCAGGCCCTTGAGCAACGCCGCCAGGGGCGCGAGGTCTTCCTGCTGTCGGTGGGCGATCCAGACTTCGACACGCCAGCCCCGGTGGTAGACGCCGCTATTGCCAGCCTGCGCCGGGGCGAGACCCATTACAGCGATGTGCGCGGCAGCCACACCCTGCGCCAGGCCGTGGCGCGGCACAGCCAGTTGGCCCTCGACCCCGAGCGGGTGGTGGTCACCGCCGGGGCCCAGTGCGGGCTGTTCGCCACCTGCCAGTGCCTGTTCGAGGCCGATGACGAGGTGATCGTCGCCGAGCCCATGTATGTCACCTATCACACTGTGCTCGGTGCCTGTGGCGCGCGCGCCGTGCAGGTACCGGTGCGGCCGGAGCAGGGGTTCCGCCTGGACCCGGCGGCCGTGGCCCGGGCGATCACCCCGCGCACGCGCGGGCTTCTGCTCAACAGCCCGCACAATCCCACGGGTGCGGCCATCGACCTGGTAGACCTCAAGCATCTGGCGCGGTTGTGCGAGGAACACGACCTGTGGCTGATCTGCGACGATGTCTACCAGTCACTGTTGTACGACGGCGAGGCACCGAATCCGCTGGGTCTACCGGGCATGGCCGAACGCTGTGTGTCGATCGGCAGCCTGTCCAAGTCCCACGCCATGAGTGGCTGGCGCGTCGGCTGGGTGATCGGGCCGCCGTTGTTTGCCCGACACCTCGGCAACCTGGTGATGAGCATGCTGTTCGGCCTGCCGGAGTTCGTCATGCAGGCGGCCTGCGTGGCGCTGGATCAGGCGGAAGATGAGGTGCGGCGGATGCGTGAGGTGTACCGGGCGCGGCGCGACCGGGTGTGCAACTCGTTTGAGGATTGCCCCGGCATCCATGCGCATCAGCCAGCGGGGGGCATGTTCGTGATGCTCGATGTCCGGGGCACCGGGCTCAGCGCCCAGGCGTTCGCCCAGCGTCTGTTGAACGAAGAGGGCGTGGCGCTGTTGCCGGGTGATGGTTTTGGGCCCAGCGCAGCGGGGCATGTGCGGCTGGGGTTGGTGCTCGAGGCACAGGTGCTGGCACAGGTATGCCAGCGCATCCGCAACTGTGCCTTACGCGCCCTGGCCGAGCAGCCCGGCCGCGATATTGATGGTGAAGCCCAGGATCGCCGTATTGAACACGAAGCCTACCAGTGAGTGGGCCAGCACCACCCGGCGCATGGATCGCCCGCCGACGCCGATGTCGGAGGTCTGCACGGCGACATTGATGGTGAACGAGAAGTAGTGAAAGTCCCAGTAGTCCGGGTTGCGCTCGCCATCGGCAAAGCGCAGCGGGGGCTCATGGCGGTCACCGGTGTAGAACAGGCGGGCATAGTGCAGGCTGAAGATGCAGCCGATCAGCAGCCAGGAGCCGGCCACCGTCAGCCCGGTGTACAGGTAGTGCAAGGCCAGGGCACTGCCCTCCAGGCCCCGGCTGGAGACCAGTTGCAAGGTGACCGCCGCCAGGCTGGCGATGGCCGAGACGCACACGGTGATCAGCACCAGGCCGGCGTTTTCATCTTCGATGCGGGCGACCTTGCGCACCCGCTCGGCATTGGCCCGCAGGCTCAGCCACAGGACCATGGCCAGGTAAAGCCAGACGCCGATGTTCCAGCCGACGAGGATATGCTGCACGGTATCGCCGGCGGGGATCAGCCAGCCGCCGAGCAGGCCGGCCAGGGTGGCGATACTCAGGCGTGGGTGAGTGCGGGTGAGGTGGTGGAAGGCCATGCGGTCCCTTGGTGGTTGAGCGTGGCTTCAACTGTAGACCAGATGCGGCCCTGGCGCGGGGCAAGCCCGCTAGCCCGGCATGCCGTCCACCCGCGCACGCAGCAGGATCGGCAGGTAATGCCAGAGGAACAGCAGCAGCGCCGCGCTGCCGAACAGCACCGACAACCCCAGCCCCAGGGGCGTGAACGGCGTCACGGCGACCCGGGCCAGCGCCGCCAGCTGGATCAGCGCGAATGCCCAGCCAATGCTGCGCGGCACCGCCAGTGGCCGCCCGGTGTGCCCCAGGCTGACCCGTGCCATCATCGCCACGATCAGCCCGGTCATGGCGCCGACCGTCAGGGCGTGGGCCGCCAGGCTCGGGTTGATCGCCACCCCGGCATGCCACAGCGCCAGGCCCAGGCAGGCCGGGATCAGCCAGGCATAGGCCAGGTGCAGCGACCACAGCAGCGGTACATGCCACAGGCCACGGTCGTGCCACAGCACCAGGCGCATGCCATGCAGCACTGCCAGGGCGGCGAACAACGCGGCCATCAGGGGTTGCGGCGCATCGTTGAAGCCAAGTACGTAGGTCAGTGGCAGCGCCACGCTGCCCAGCAGGCAGGTGCGGTCCAGCCATGGGCGGGCGGGTGCCGGGCTCATGTTGCCCAAGCCGCGCTGGGTGAAGAATGGAATCACCCGGCCGCCGATCACGCTCATCATCGCCGCCACCAGCCAGAGCCCGGCCAGCACGCCACGTCGTTGCCACAGCTCGCTGCCCTGCAGCCAGCCGACCAGGGTCAGCCACTGGCAGGCGGCGATCAGCAGCACCAGGGCGACGATGGGGTAGTTGTTGCGCAACCGTCGCTGAATGATCGGCCGCGCCAGGGCCAGCGCCACCAGGGGCAGGAAGGCGCCCTCGATCAGCACCAGCAGCCAGGCCGGCAAGGGCAGGAACCAACCGAGCCGGCCCAGCAGCCAGAGCAGGAACAGCGCCTGCAGCGGTCGGCCACTGAGACCCGGGATGCCACTCCAGTTCTGCACCGCCGTGAGCAGGAAGCCTGCGACGATGGCCACAGCGAAGCCGAACAGCATTTCATGACGGTGCCAGGCGAGCATGCCGCCGGCCGGTTCGAGCGCGTATGCGCCGACGAGCACGCCGGCCCACAGCAGCAGGGCAACCAGGGCGAACAAGCTGCCGCCGAGGAAGAACGGACGAAAACCCAGGGCCCAGAGGGCTTGGCGGGGGCGGGCGGTGATCGGCTGGACGAGCATGGCGTGGACCTTGGTTCGATCGAAACGGTTGAATGGGGTACCATCACGAACCATGCCAGCGTTCAAAAACCTTGAATATCAAGGTGATGGCACTGCTTCATGTCATTATGACTCTTTCAGTAATTGGTCATTTTGACTTTGATCATGGTTTAAATGACTCGCTTTTGTGCCGCTTTGCTTCTATACGCCAGGGCGGCTTTGCTACAGGATCCCCGTTGTGACCGACCTCCTGCGCAATCCGCTGCTGCAGTACCTCGCCCGCCTGGCCCCGTCCAGCCAGCTGACCATGCGCTACATCCTGCAGGACGCCGCCGACCGCCTGGGGTTTGCCGACTGCGACATCGCCGAAGTGCCCTGGCACCGCCTGGAACCTGGCCATGTGATCGCCCTGGTCGCGGCGTTGCGTGCCGATGGTTATGCGCCCAACACATCGTCGTTGTACGTCAATGCTGTGCGTGGGGTAATGAACGAGGCCTGGCGTCAGGGTTTGATCGAGCACGAACAGTTGTTGATGATCCGCGAGGTCAAGCCAGCCGCCGGTAGCCGCCTGCCGCCGGGACGCAACCTGCGGCGCAGCCTGATCCGCGAGCTGATGGACGTGTGCGCCGCCGACCCGCGCCCTCAGGGGGTGCGTGACGCAGCCATCCTGGCGTTGCTCTATGGCACCGGGATGCGCAAATCGGAATCGGTCGATGTCAACCTTGACCAGGTGGATTTCCAGGAGCGCAGCGTGCAGGTGCTGGCCAAGGGCAATCGGCAGCTGGTCAAGTATGCCCCGGCCTGGGCCTTCGACAAGCTGCAGGCCTGGCTCGACTTGCGTCGCCAGCAGCTGCCGGCCGGCGAGCGCGACGACAGCTTCCTGTTCAACCGCATCCGCCGTGGCAGCCACATCACCCGCGCGCGGATCACCAAGCACGCGATCTACTACATCGCCCGCCAGCGCGGGGCGCAGGTGGGGGCGAAGATCATGCCGCATGATTTTCGCCGGGCATTTATCACCCGGGTGATCGAGGAGCACGACCTGTCGATCGCGCAGAAGCTGGCACACCACGCCAATATCCAGACCACGGCCGGGTATGACCGACGGGACGACAACGAGCGGCGCAGGGCAGTGGAGCGGTTCGACTACTGAACCGCTGCATTTGCCTGCGAGCATCAATGAATGCTCGATGCCAGCTCGAAAATCGGCATGTACATCAGGATCACGATCAGCCCGATCAGCAGGCCGATAAAGGTCATCAACAACGGCTCGAACAATTTCACGAACCACTCTACCCAGCGCCCGATCTCCTGGTCGTGGAAGTCGGCGCAACGCTCGAGCATCTCACCCAGGTTGCCCGATTGCTCGCCGGCACGCAGCAGGCGCAGCGACACGGGGGTCACCAGTTGGCCGGCCTGCAGCGCATCGGACAACGGCAGGCCCTCGGCGACCCGTTGGCTGGCCTGCTCCAGGCCCTGGGCCGCAGTGCTGCCCAGCAGGCCGCGGGCCATGCCCAGCGCGGTGAGGATGGGGATGCCCCCTTGCAGCAAAATCCCCAGCGAACGGTAGAAGCGCGCCAGTTCATACATCATCAGGCGCTGGTGCAGTGCGGGCAGTCGGCGCAGCAGGCGGCCGGCGCCACGGCGCACGGCCGGGTGGCGGCGCAGGGCGACCAGGGCGCCGACGCCGACAAGCGTGCCCAGCCCCAGGGGCAGCTGCTGGGCATGCAGGAACAGACCGATCTGCATCAGCACCCGCGACAGCCATGGCAGTTCGGTGCCCATGCCCTCGAACACCAGGCTGAAGCGTGGCACCACGTACCCCAGCAGGAACAGCACCACGCCGCCGCCCACCAGCAACAGCAGCAACGGGTAGACCGAGGCGCCGACCAGCTTCTGGCGGACCAGATCCAGCCGCTGGCGATAGCTGATGTAGCGGGTGAGGGCGTCGCCCAGCGCGCCGGTGCGTTCGCTGGACTGCACCAGGGCCACGTACAGGGTGGGGAACACCCGGGGCTGCAATGCCAGGGCCTGGGACAGCGAGCGCCCCTCGTAGAGTTGGCGTACCAGTTGCTCCAGGGTCTTGCGCGTGGCGCCGCCAGGGGCTTTCTCGGCCAGGCTCTCGAGGGCGTCGATCAGCGGCAGGCCGGCACCGAGCAAGGTGGTCAGTTCCTGGCTGAACAGCATCAGGTCGAACACTGCTGTGCGCCGCCGCAGGGCCAGGCCCTGGCTGCGTACGCTGAGCACGCGCAGGCCTTGGTCCTCGGCTTGGCGCCGGGCCTGGTCGCTGTCCTCGGCCTCCACCTGCAGTTGCACCACGCCCTGGGTTCCCAGGGCCTTGAGTTGATAGCGCATGGCCGGTTTCCTTCACTGCCAACTGGTGATTTCGGCGTTTTCGCCGTCACCGCCGGGTTGACCGTCCTTGCCCATCGACAGCAGGTCGTACTCGCCGCCGTTCTCGCCGGGCTGCTTGTAGATGTAGGGGCGGCCCCAAGGGTCCTGTGGCACAGCCTTCTGCAGGTAGGGGCCCGACCAGCGCGCTTCGCCACCTGGCGCGATCACCAGGGCCTGCAGGCCCTGCTCGCTGCTGGGGTAGTGGCCGACCTCCAGGCGGTAGAGGTCCAGGGCCTTGCCCAGCCCCTCGATCTGCGCCCGCGCCACCTTGGCCTCGGAGCGGCCCAGCTGGCTGAAGTACTTGGGCGCGACGATGCCGGCCAACAGGCCTAGCACCACCAGCACCACCAACAGTTCGAGCAGGGTGAAGCCGCTTTGGGTACGGATGCTGCGTTGCATGGTGAAACCCTCCGGTGCATTTACCCCTGCCATGCAACAGCCGTGCACGTCTGCGCCGGGCCCTTGCGCCATGGGCCGCGGCAGGCGGCACGCGGCTTGCGTCGTAGTAGCAAAGCCCGGGTTAACGGGGCATCTCCCCCACATCGGGGGCCACGCTTGAGTGAGTTGCGGCGGGAGGCGAACGACATGCGAGGACTGATCCTGGGACTGGTGGCCGGGCTGATGGCGTTCGGCGCCCAGGCCGACATCTATGTCTCGAGCGATGGCAAGGGCGGCTTCGTGCTGTCCAACGTGCACCGGCCAGGCCGGCATTACGACCGGGTCATCAGCGAACGCCCGACAGCGGGCGGGCCGGTCAATGCGCAACTGATCACCGGCCGACCCTACGCCGACCTGGTAGCGGCCGCCGCGATGGCCCACGGTGTGCCCCAGGCGTTGCTGCACGCACTGATCAAGGCCGAGTCCGGCTACAACCCCAAGGCCCGCTCGGCCAAGGGCGCGGCGGGGCTGATGCAACTGATGCCGGACACGGCGAAGGAAATGGGGGTCAAGGATGTACTCGATCCGCAGGCCAACGTGCAGGGTGGGGCGCGCTACCTCAAGCGCATGCTCACGCTGTTCGACAACGACATCACGTTGGCCGTGGCGGCCTACAACGCGGGGCCTGAGGCGGTTCTCAGCCGTGGACGGGTGGTGCCGCCGTTCGCCGAGACCCAGCGCTACGTGCCGAATGTGTTGCGTGACTATCGCCTGCTGCGCGGGCTGGCTGGGGATGCGCCGCTGTGAGGGGGCAAGGTGTTTGCCGCAAGTGTTGCAGCGCCACCCACCTGATGACCCATGCTTCCCCCAACTTTGGGCTATAACCTCTAGAGGTGCCCAGCCGCGGAGCCCGCCATGGACCTCGCCCCCCGTCACGACACACTGCTGCCGACCGAAGCTGCCCCGGTGCGCAAGCCGTTCAACCTGCTGCGCTGGTACGCCTGGGTCAGCCTGGCGATCATCCTCTCGGTAGGGGTGGGCCTGGGCCTGATCTCCAGCCGCTTCATCATCGACGAGAGCGTCGAGCGCGATGCCTTGCTCACCGCGCAGTTCATCACCTCCATCGCCGACGCCGAAGTGCGCCATGTCTCGATTCCCAATGTGCGCACCATGGGCGAGCTGCTCGACCCGCGCACCGACCATGCCTTGCCCGATGTCGACCCCGAGGCCCGGCGCCGGGCCCGCGGCGAGTTCCTCGACCACATCGCCCACCTGCCGGACATGCTCCTGGCCAATATCTACGCCCCCGACCGCACGGTGATCTGGTCGAGCAACCCGGCGCTGATCGGCAAGCTGATCGAATCGGACGACGATCTCGACCGGGCCTTCGAGTACAAGATGCGCGTGTCGGCCAGTTACCACAACTTCGAGCAGGCGCGCAGCGAGCAGAAGTTCGTCACCCCGCCCGAGCAGCTGTTCATCGAGAACTACATTCCCTTGTTCGACGCAGACGGCGAAAGCGTCTCGGCCATGGTCGAGATCTACAAGGAACCCCATGACCTGATCGTGCGTATCGAGCACGGTCTGCTGCTGATCTGGCTGGCCATCGCCGTGGGTGCGGGCCTTGTGTATGTCGGTCTGTACGGCATCATGCGCCGCGCCGCCCGGCTGATGGCGGTGCAGCAGAAGCGGCTGATCGGCAACGAAACCTTCGTGGCCCTGGGCGAGGTGTCGTCGGCGGTGGCTCACAGCCTGCGCAACCCGCTGGCCAGCATCCGCTCCAGCGCAGAGTTGGCCCAGGCCTTCGACGAGGGCCCGGCACAGAAGAACATCAGCGACATCATCAGCCAGGTCGACCGCATGTCGCAGTGGGTGCGCGAGCTGCTGCAATCGCTGCGCCCGCTTGGCGACGAAGCCGTGGCGGTGGATGTGGCCCAGAGCCTGCGCGACAGCTTGCAGGCGTTTGCCCAGGCGCTGGAGCGCGGCGGCGTCCGCCTGCTGCTGCCTGAGCTGCCGAGCGTGCAGGTGCTGGGCCAGCCGGCGCTGCTCGGGCAGATCTTCAGCAGTCTGATCGCCAACGCCCTGGAGTCGATGGAGGCTGGTGGCGAGCTGCGCATCGAAGTGGTGCGCAGTGATCGGCGCAATCTGAGCCTGCGGCTCTCGGATACAGGCAAGGGCATGAACGAGCAGCAGCAGCGCATGGCCTTCCGGCCATTCTTCACGACCAAGCAAGGCGGTGTAGGCGTGGGGCTGATGCTGGTGAAAAGGATCATGGAGCGCTTCGGCGGTTCGGTGCGGTTGAGCAGTCGTGAGGGAGCAGGGACCCGGGTGCTGCTGAATTTTCGGGTGGCAGTAACTTAATCTTTCGCTATAAATATCGGGTCTAAATCACTGATTAATAACGGAATTGTTCTTTTTGGGTAGTCATTACCCAAAAGTGGGGATTTTTGCGATAAGTAAGATTAACAAGCAGCTGTAATCTTTTGATTTATAAAGAAAAAATTTATATTTAAATTGCTGGCTGACTTTTTGCTTGGCCTCTCGCAAGCCTGCGCTGACACCTTCAGCACAGGTTCGATGGAATCACTTTGCTACCACCGGTAGCAGAGCAGCATGCCGGTGAATCTCATCGGCCTCCAGGTGGGAACGACGCGATGCAGACGCTCGAAAACGGTGCCCCCGACAAGGCCGCGCCTCCCGCCAGCGGGTTGGCCACGCCGCTGCACGAGTTCAACCTGCTGCGCTGGTTCTCACTGGTCAGCCTGCTGATCATCGCCTCAGTGGCCGGTGGATTGGGCTACGTGTCGACGCGTTTCGTAGTGCAGGACAGCGTCGAGCGCGACGCCATGCTCACCGCCCAGTTCATCCAGGCCATGGCCCAGGCTGAGGTACGCCACTCGCAGCTGCCGCCGGGCATCACCATGGGCGAGTTGCTCGATCCGCGCCTCGACCAGCAGCACCTGCAGTTCACCCCTCAGCTGGCCGAGTCGACCCGGGTGGAGTTCCTCGACCACGTCGAGCACCTGCCCGACACCTTGCTGGCCAATGTCTATGCCCGCGACCGCACGGTGGTGTGGTCGACCAACCCGCACCTGATCGGCAAACGCATCGATGAAGATGACGATCTGGAGCACGCCTTCCGCTCGCGCAAGTCGGTGTCGGCCAGCTATCACAAGGCCGACGAGGACCGCGAAGAACAGAAGTTCCAGCGCGAGCCCCGGCACCTGTTCATCGAGAACTACATCCCGCTGTTCGACAGCCAGGGCGAGCAGGTGCTGGCGATGGTCGAGATCTACAAGGAGCCGCATGACCTGGTGCGGCGCATCCATCGCGGTTATGTGCTGATCTGGGCCTCCACCCTGGTCGGCGGGGCGCTGATCTACTTCGGCCTGTTCTGGATCGTGCGCCGCGCCGCCAGCCTGCTGCATCACCAGCAAGACCGCCTGGTTGCCAGCGAGACCTATGTGGCCCTGGGCGAGATGTCCTCGGCGGTGGCCCACAGCCTGCGCAACCCGCTGGCCAATATCCGCTCCAGCGCGGAGCTGGCCCAGGACATCGCCAGCCCGGCGGCGCAGAAGAACATCGGTGACATCATCACCCAGGTTGACCGCATGTCGCGCTGGGTCCGCGACCTGCTGGTGTCGCTGCGCCCGACCAGCGACGAAGCCGAGTCGGTCGACCTGGTGGCGGCCGTCGAGGATGCGCGGCAGGCCTTCGCCCCGCAGATCGAGCGCAACAACGTGCGTTTCGCCTTCGACGGGCCTGCGACGCAATGGGTGGCCAGCCAGCCGTTGCAACTGACGCAGATCCTCAACAGCCTGTTCGCCAACGCCCTGGAGGCCATGCCCCAGGGCGGCGAGTTGCGTGCCGAGGTGCGCCAGCTGGAGGGGCAGCAGGCGCAACTGCAGCTCAGCGATACCGGCAAGGGCATGAACGAGCAGCAGCGGCGCATGGTGTTCAAGCCGTTCTTCACCACCAAGCAAGGCGGCCTGGGTGTTGGCCTGGCCCTGGTCAAACGGATCATGGAACGCTTTGGCGGCAGGGTCGAACTGACCAGCCGCGAAGAGGAAGGAACCCGCGTCAGCCTGACTTTCAATATTGCAGCGGGAGGGGACCATGGAGCACAGCATCCTGGTGGTCGAGGATGATGAAATCCTTGCCGACAACATTCGTACCTACCTGAACCTCAAAGGGTTCGAGGTCACGGTGTGCCATAGCGCGGAACTGGCGCTGGAGCAGATCAAGCGCGCCCGGCCCGACGCCGTGCTGACCGACAATTCGCTGCCCGGCATGAGCGGCCACGACCTGCTGCGCACGCTGGTGGCGCAGGCGCCGGAGCTCAAGGTGATCATGATGACCGGCTACGGCAACGTCGAGGATGCCGTGCTGGCCATGAAGGAGGGCGCGTTCCACTACCTCACCAAACCGGTGGTGCTGGCCGAGCTCAAGCTGATGCTGGACAAGGCCCTGGCCGCCGAGCGCATGGAGCGCACGCTGTCGTTCTACCAGGAGCGCGAGGCGCAGAAGTCTGGCTTGCAGGCATTGATCGGCGAGTCGCCGGCCATGCTCGAACTCAAGCACACCTTGCAGCAGCTGCTCGACGCCGAGCGGCGCATGGCTAGCGGCGATCTGCCGCCAGTGCTGGTCGAAGGCGAGACCGGTACCGGTAAGGAGCTGGTGGCGCGCGCCCTGCATTTTGACGGCAGCCGGGCCAAGGGGCCGTTCATCGAGTTCAACTGTGCCTCGATTCCCGCCAACCTGCTGGAGGCCGAGCTGTTCGGCCACGAAAAAGGCGCCTTCACCGATGCCAAGGAGCGCCGCGTGGGCCTGGTCGAGGCGGCCGACGGCGGTACCCTGTTCCTCGACGAGATCGGCGAGATGGACCTGGTGCTGCAGGCCAAGCTGCTCAAGCTGCTGGAGGACCGCACCATCCGCCGCATCGGTGCGGTCAAGGAGCGCAAGGTCGACCTGCGGGTGATCAGCGCCACCAACTGCAACCTGGAGCAGATGGTCCAGCAGGGCAAGTTCCGCCGTGACCTGTTCTTCCGACTGCGCATCATCGCTCTCAAGGTGCCGCGGCTGTTTGCCCGTGGCCAGGACATCCTGCGCCTGGCCCGGCATTTCCTGGCCCACCACGGGCGGCGCTACGGCAAGCCCAACCTGCGCTTCTCGGCCGAGGCCGAGGCGCTGATGCTGGGTTACGGCTGGCCGGGCAACGTGCGCGAACTGCGCAACATGCTCGAGCAGACGGTGTTGCTGGCGCCCAGCGAGGTGATCGGTGCCCACCAGCTGAACCTGTGCCTGACCTTGATCGACGAACCGCTGGCGCAGCCGGCGCAGGTGCTGGCATTCGAGGCGCCACGCCACGAGCCACCGGCAGCGGCCAGCCTGCCGGACATGGAACGCGACATGGTCTGCCGCACCCTCGACCGCACCGATTGGAATGTCACCAAGTCGGCACGGTTATTGGGGCTGTCGCGGGATATGCTGCGCTACAAGATCGAGAAACTCGGGCTGACACGGCCGGACAAGCGGCAGTGGTGAGTGGGCTTGACTGGCTAGCAGGCAGCAGGATTGTCCTGCTGTGCTAAGTGAAACCCGCTTTCACAAAGCTCAGGGCTTGCCGCCGTTGCCTGAGCCTGCGCCTTCACGCCCCATCCCCTCCGAGCCGCTGCCCCCCATCCCCGGCAGATCGCGGTTGTCATTCTGTTCGGCCGGCGGGCTGTCCGGGTCATTGCCCTTGATCCGCGGGTCGGTATCCCGGGGCATGGGCTTTTCGATCGGGTTGAGGGTGCTGTCCACGCCGGGCTTGGGCGCCGGGTTGTGCGGGTCGTCAGGATAGGTGGTGCCGGTGCCGGCGGCGAAGGCCAGGGGCGAGGCGAGCAGGGCGGCAAGCAGGAAGGAACGTTTCATGCGGGCAAGCTCCTTGGTGATGACAAGAAGTCGGCCCTGCCTGCGCAGGGCCTCGTTCTCATATGGGCCATGACCCCATCAGCAAGGTGCCATTACGGCGACCAGCGGTCACACCACCATCGACAGCAGCATGATGAAGATGATGCCGACCACCGAGAGGATGGTCTCCATCATGCTCCAGGTCTTGAAGGTCTCGGCCACGGTCATGTTGAAGTACTGCTTGACCAGCCAGAAACCGGCGTCGTTGACGTGGGACAGGATCAGCGAGCCGGCGCCGGTGGCCAGCACCAGCAGCTCGCGGTTGACCCCCGGCACCAGGTCGATCACCGGGGCGACGATGCCGGCACCGGTGATGGTGGCCACCGTGGCGGAGCCGGTGGCGATGCGGATCACCGCCGCCACCAGCCAGGCCAGCATGATCGGCGAGATCTCCGCCTGCACCGCCATCTGCCCGATCACGTTGCCCACGCCGGTGTCCACCAGCATCTGCTTGAAGCCGCCGCCGGCGCCGACGATCAGCACGATGGCGGCGGTGGGGGCCAGGCTCTGGTCGAGCATCTTCATGATCTGCTGGCGGTTGAAGCCACGGGCCGAACCGAAGGTGTAGAAGGCCAGCAGCAGGGCGGCGAGCAGGGCGGTGATCGGGTGACCGATCAGGTCCATCCACTGGCGCACGATGTGCTCGGCCGGCAGTACCACGTCGGCGAAGGTCTTGAGCAGCATCAGCACCACCGGCAGCAGCACGGTGATCAGGGTCACGCTGAAGCTGGGCAGGTTCTGCTGGTTCGACTCGCGGGCGATCTGGTCCATCAGCTCCTGGGACGGGTTGCCCGGGATGTAGCGCGAGATGAAATTGCCGAACAGGGGGCCGGCAATCACTGCCGTGGGCAGCGCCACCAGCAGGCCATAGAAGATGGTCTTGCCGATGTCGGCGTGGAAAATGCCGATCGCCAGCAGCGGCCCCGGGTGCGGCGGCACCAGGCCGTGCACCACCGACAGGCCGGCCAGCAGCGGGATGCCGATCTTCACCAGCGATACGCCGGAGCGGCGGGCGACGATGAACACCAGCGGGATCAGCAGCACGAAGCCGATCTCGAAGAACAGCGGGATGCCCACCAGGAAAGCGGCGAACATCATTGCCCAGTGCACCTTCTGCTTGCCGAAGGCGCGGATCAGGGTCTGGGCGATCTGGTCGGCGCCGCCGGAGTCGGCCATCAGCTTGCCGAGCATGGTGCCCAGCGCCAGGACGATGCCGACGAAGCCGAGCACGCCGCCGAAGCCGTCCTGGAACGACTTCATCACCTTGGCCACCGGCATGCCGGAGGTCAGGCCGAGAAAGCCCGCGGCCAGGGTCAGGGCGACGAAGGGATGGACTTTGAAATGGGTGATCAGCAGGATGAGCCCGACGATGGTGACCAGTGCGTCGAGCAACAGGAAGGTATCGGTAGCCAGTCCGAACATGGTTCGTGAACCTCGGTCTTTTCGTTGTTGTTTTGGTGTCGCGTGTCTTGCGTCATTGCACTTGCAGAGGCATGGAGACAGCGCTGTCTTTGGTGAGCCGGAAAAACCGCCGGGTCAGGCAGTCCGCGCCAGCGCCTGCTCACCGCAAGGCTTTAGCCACTGGTGCACGTCCTCGGCCAGCGTGGGCAGCGGGCGGGTGGCGTCCAGGGCCAGGGTCAGCGGCTCTGCGTGCGGGGGCTCCAGTGCGGCGAACTGGCTGTCGATCAGGCTGGCCGGCATGAAGTGACCGGGGCGCGCCAGTACGCGCTTCTCGGCTTCCTGCGGGGTCAGCTCGAGAAACACGAAGCACAGCTCGGGCACGGCCAGGCGCAGGGTGTCCCGATAGCGGCGCTTGAGGGCCGAGCAGGTGAGGATCGGGCGTTCGCCGGCGGCGAGGGTAGCCTGCAGCTCCTCGCCCAGGCGCACCAGCCAACCGGCACGGTCGTCGTCGTTCAGGGGAATGCCGGCGCTCATCTTGGCGATGTTGGCGGCGGGGTGGAAGGCATCGCCTTCGATCAGGCGGCCGCCGCTGCGGGTGGCAATGGCGGCGCCGACGCTGCTTTTACCGCAGCCGGCCACGCCCATGACCACGATCGCGGACAGGGAAGGGTTCATCTGTACCTCCTGCTGGGTGAGATAGCGCTGTCTCGGTCGGGACGAGCCGAAAAACCATGCGCCACCCTCCCGGGTGTTGTTGATCTTGTCTTTGGCAGTATGGACGCTGAACGCATGCCTGCTACCAAGATTGCATTGCCTGCATTCAGAGACAGCGCTACCTTAGTGACCGTTCCCCATTCCTGCAAGCGGTAAAATTACAACACTCATGTCCCGCATTGGCTCGCGCACTACCGGTCGTCCCACCCTGGCGGAAGTCGCCAAGCTTTCCGGGGTTTCCCCAATCACCGCCTCCCGCGCTCTGCGCGGCGTCAGCACGGTCGCGCCGGAGCTGGTGCAGAAGGTCATGGCCGCGGCGGCCAGCCTTGGCTATGTCGCCAACCCGGCCGCCCGTGCCTTGGCGTCAGCGCGCAGCCAGTCGGTGGTGGTGTTGATCCCCTCGCTGTCCAACCAGCTGTTCATCGACACCCTCGAGGCCATCCACGAGGTGATGCGCCCCCGTGGCCTGGAAGTGCTCATTGGCAACTATCACTACGATGTTGCCGAGGAAGAGAACCTGATCCGCAACTACCTGGCGTACCAGCCGTGCGGCGTGCTGCTCACCGGCTTCGAGCGCAGCGAGGCCTCGCGGCAGATGCTGGCCGCGAGCCGGGTGCCGTGCGTGCACATGATGGAGCTGGGCGGCGAGGGTGATGCGTTGTCGGTAGGGTTCTCCCAGCACGCGGCCGGACGCGCCGCGGCACGCCACCTGATCGAGCGTGGCCGCCGACGCCTGGGGTTCATCGCCGCGCAGCTCGACCCTCGGGTGATGCAGCGCGCCGAAGGCTTCCGTCAGGCCCTCGCCGAGGCCGGCCTGCAAGCCCCCGAGCTTGAAGTGCTCGACCCGCAACCCTCGTCCATCGGCCTGGGCGGCACGCTGTTCAGCCGCCTGCTGGCCAAGGCGCCGGATGTCGATGGCATCTTCTTCTGCAACGACGACCTGGCCCAGGGCGCGGTGCTGCAGGCCCTGCGCGAAGGCATCGAAGTGCCGCGCCGGGTGGCGATGGTCGGTTTCAACGACCTGCCGGCCTCGGCGCACATGGTCCCGCGCCTGACCTCGATCCGCACCCCGCGCGCGGCGGTCGGGCGTGGCGCGGCGCAGGCGCTGTTGGCGTTGCTGGACGGCAAGCGGGTGGCCACCGGGCAGCAGGACCTGGGGTTCGAGCTGATGGTGCGGGAGAGTTCCTAGCACGCTAGGCGCCGGGGACGTTCATTGTTGGGATAGGCCTGTTATTTTTACCAGTTTCGCCCTTTCGTGCAGGTCGGTCATCCTTTCCGGAGAAAGGAGGAGGACCAATGATGGCAGAAACCCGTTTATTACAGGTGGACTACAGCGGTACTGTCACCTACGCCCGTATCAATTCAGGCGATGTGGGCCTGGCATATAACGCCTACGGCCTGGATGCCGCTTCTCTGATTCGCGCACCTTACTTGAGATTCAACGGACAATGCCTTGAGTTGCCTCTTGGTCACTATCTGCTGGGGAAAGGCTATCGGGGATACAATCCGGTACTAATGCGCTTCAACTCGCCGGACAGCTACTGCCCATTTGGTCCCGGTGGATTGAACGCCTTCACATACTGCACTGGCGACCCTGTTAATCGCTCAGACCCATCCGGACATGTGGGACGCACCAATTCAGCGGTTAACAAACTGTTCAGACAGAACGTTGACAATGGCAAACCCATCCTTTCAGGCTTTCGACGCCTGTCGGAGGAGGGCGAGAGACGGTCCGCATTTTCTGCCGGGGTACTTGCGAGACCTAGCGCTCCTGCCATGGATGATTTAAGTTGGCGCGGCTCGCAAACATCAATTGCATCTGACTTCACACCCTCCGCGCCGCCGGCAGCTGAATTTTTCAGGCGGGGTTCGAGCGCTTCACAGGAATCTGAGAACATACCTTCTGCTCCCCCCGTGAGCGAATTTGTGCGGCGAGGTTCGTCGGTGTCGATTGCCTCGAACCACTTACCTTCAGCTCCGATGTTCAAAGACTCTCCAGATCAAGCGTGGGAAGTGCCCGCGGCGGTTCACCCATACGCTTCAACTACGACTGCGCAGATCTCGACCGCAGGGCTTGGACAACAAGTGAGACAGGCTGATTGAACTTGCCTGCGTAAAACGGATAGCACTCTGCACGGTTCGGATATTCCCACCCAGGGAGATAACCTGACCCGGCCTGAACAACAATCGAGGCTCTGGCCATGTCCCAGGGATTCGACTATCTCACGATGGCTGCTCTGCCGCGTTCTCCAGTGCTTGCCCGCGACTGACCCACCAGCCGAACCCTGCCGCGGTGAAGAACATGATCAGGCTGTAGATCGCCGCCGGCACCGCCATGGTCGCGTTGTTCAGCAGCGACGGGCTCAGGGCCAGGGCGATGGCCAGCGTGCCGTTGTGGATGCCGATCTCCATGCCGATGGCGATCGCCTGGCGTTTCGGGATGTTCAACAGGCGTGGCACCCAGTAACCCACGCCAAGGCTGAGCAAGTTGAACAGCAACGCGGCGCCACCGACGATCGGCGCGTACTCGACTACGGTCTGCCAGTCCTTGGCCAGGGCCAGGACAATGGTGAAGGCCAGGAACAGCGCCGCGACGATCTTCATCGGTTTCTCCATGCGCGCGGCGAAACGCGGCGTCCAATGACGGATCAGCATGCCCAGGGCCACCGGCAGCAGGACGATGGCGAACACCTGCATGACCTTGGCAAATTGCAGGGGGATGGCCTGGTCCGACGCCATGAACCACATCAGCGACAGGTTCACCAGCAGCGGCATGGTGAGGATGGCGATCAGCGAGTTGACCGCAGTGAGGGTGATGTTCAGCGCCACGTCGCCGTGGGCCAGGTGGCTGAACAGGTTGGCCGTGGTGCCGCCGGGCGAGGCGGCCAGCAGCATCAGGCCCACCGCCAGTGCCGACTCCAGGCCAAAGCCGTTGGCGATCAGGAAGCACACCAGCGGCAGCAGCAGGATCTGGCAGACCAGGCCGATCACCACCGGCTTGGGGTACTTCACCACCCGGGCGAAGTCGGCCAGGGTCAGCGACAGGCCCAGGCCGAGCATGATGATGCCCAGGGCCAGCGGCAGGAGGGCGGTGAGCAAGGGGGAGGCGGTCATGGGCGGTCTCTCGGGCGAAGGATCCCGAGGAGTGTAGGTGGGTGCGCAACGATCGCTAATCGTGCCTGAACGATCTTGGTAACCGTTTGTTACTGGCCTGATGACGCCATGTCGCGTTGCGATGCCGGGCCTGTGGCAGTAGCATTCGCGCTTTTGCCGAGGATTAGCCCGTCATGCCGTTCCAGCAAGGTCTGCTTGCCACCCCGGTGCCGGCCCACGCCCGCCACCTGTTCTTCGCCCTCGATTCCCTGGAGGCGCTGCCGGCCGTACTCGACCAGCTGTTGCCACAGGTCGATGGACAAAGCCTGATCCTGGGCGTCGGCGCGCCGCTGGCCAAGGCCCTGGGCCGCGCGGTGCCGGGCCTGCGCAGCTTCCCGCAACTGGACGCGGTGGTGGAGAACCCGGCGACCCAGCACGCCTTGTGGCTGTGGCTGCGCGGTGCCGAACGCGGCGAGCTGTTCCTGCGCGCCCAGGCCTTGCAGCAGGCGCTGGCGCCGGCCTTGCGCCTGGTCGACAGTGTCGACGGTTTCCTGCACCGCGGCGGCCATGACCTGACCGGCTACGAAGACGGCACCGAGAACCCGGTGGATGCCGACGCCGTCGCTGCTGCCATCGTGCCGGGCGACATTCCCGGCCTGTCGGGTTCGAGCTTCGCCGCCTTCCAGCTGTGGAAGCACGACCTGGGCTACTTCAAGTCGTTGCCCCAGGCCGAGCAGGACAACATCATCGGTCGTCGTTTGAGCGACAACGAGGAGCTCGATGATGCGCCCGAGTCGGCCCACGTCAAGCGCACGGCCCAGGAGAGCTTCGCACCCGAGGCGTTCGTGGTGCGTCGCTCGGTGGCCTGGACCGATGAGCGCGGCGCGGGCCTGGCGTTCGTCGCCCTGGGCTTCTCGCTGGACGCCTTCGAGGTGCAACTGCGGCGCATGAGCGGGCTGGAGGATGGCGTGGTCGATGGCTTGTACCGCTTCAGTCGGCCGTTGACGGGTGGCTACTACTGGTGCCCACCGTTGGCTGAAACCGGCGCCGACCTGCGCCTTCTGTTGGGCTGACCGGCCCTCATCGCGGGGCAAGCCCGCTCCCACGCCTTGAGCCTGATGCCCGGCTCGGCGTGGGAGCGGGCTTGCCCCGCGATGACTCAGAACGGCACCGCCACCGTCAGCTGGCTGTACACGTTGGTCCCGCTGCCCACCTGGTTGCCGCCATTGCTTTGATCCTTGCGCGGCTTGAACAGCCCCAGCAGCGGGGTGACGATCAGGTGCTCGTTGACCGCCCACTCCACATACAGGTCCAGCTCCTGGGCATCCAGGTTCAGGGTCTCGCGGGTGCGCACGGTGTCGAAGTCGAAGAACAGCGCACCGACGGTGAGGTCGTCCCGTGGCATGGCCTTCAGGCCGACATGGTGGATGCCGCTGTTGGTGTTGAACGGCCCGGCGTAGTTGCCGGCGACTTCGCCCTGGATCCAGGTGCCGTAGCCGCTGGAAAGCCCTGTGAACAGCAGGTCCCAGCCTGCGGAGTAGCGGGTGTAGCGGTAGGTCAGCTGCGGCGCCCAAGGGGTGTCGGCGAAGCTGTAGGCCGCTTCGGCGTACCAGGCGGTCTCATTCCCGCCGAGCTTGTCCTGCCAGGCATATTCGAAGGCTAGCCGGGTGTTTGCCAGGCCCGCACTGCCTTCGCCGCGCAGGCTGTATACATCCATGCCTTCGCGGGCTTTCTGGAATTCGCTGGCCCATTGGTCCGTCACGTCGATGCCGTGGATATAGGTCAGGCCCAGCGTACCCAGGTCATGGGTGTAGTCCAGGGTGCCGGCCGCCAGCTCGGTTTCGGCCTGGGCGCGATTGTCGGACTTGAGCCACAGCACGCTGCCATGCAGCCCCTCCTTGCCGCCCAGGCGCAGCACCGTGGTGCGGTCGAAGGCGTGGCGCGCGCCCAGATAGAAGCCGCCACCACGGTTGAGCTGGCCGTCGGCCGGGCCCTTGCCCAGGTTGGGACCGTCGTCGTTGATCAGGAAGCCGCTGCCCAGGCGGATCACCTGGCGGCCCCCGGACAGGTCCACGCCATCCTTGCCCAGCAATGGGAACAGGTCGCCCGAGCGCCAGCCCAGGTAGGCGTCCTCGATCTTGGTGGTGCGTTCGGAGCCGTCCTGGTTGCCGCCGGCGTCGCCGTCGCCCCAGGCGCCGGAGCTGACCCAGTTGAAGGCGCCGTACAGGCTGCCGTTGCCGGCCAGGCCTTGGTCGCCGCTGAGGCCGTACTTGATGAAACCCTCGCGCCAGGTCGAGCCACCGGGGGTGCCGTCGTAGTTGTGGCGGCTGTTGAACATGCCCCAGACCGCGAGCAGATCGGCATTCAGGTGGCTGTCGTCGTCGGCGTACAGCTCATAGGCCGGGCTGGCCTGGCCATGGACCAGCAGGGTCAGTGCCGTGGCCATTGCGGTGCGACGTGGAGTGAGACGCATGGATCGATCCCCGTTTTTTGTGTGCGGTCTTGAATGCCGCGTTGTTGTGGAGGCAGTGTCGAAAGGCGACGGGCTATTAGCGCGTGGAACGCTGGCGGTGGTCTTGCCCGTGGCTGCCAGCGCCCTTGCATGTCGCCGCCATCACAGGCTCGCGGTGGTCTCCGGCAAGGTGGCGCCGCCGTCGACCACAAGGGTCTGGCCGGTGATGTAACGGGCGGCGTCGGAGGCCAGGAACAGCATCGCGGCAGCGATATCGGCGGGTTCCCCCAGTCGTCCCAAGGGCACGCCGGCGGCGATCCGGGTGTTCAGGGTGGTATCGCCGAGGTTGCCCATGGCCGGGGTGCGCACCATCCCCGGCTCCACGCCGTTGACCCGGATATTGAATTGCGCCAGTTCCAGTGCAGCGTTGCGGATGAAGCCGTTGACCCCGGCCTTGGACGCGGCGTAATGGCTCAGGCCCGGATAGGCCACCCGCGGGCCGGTTACCGAGGAGGTGGCCAGCACACAGCCGCCACCTTGGCGGCGGAACAGCGGCAAGGCGCCTTGGGTGAGCCAGAACAACGCCTCCAGGTTCACCGCCAGTGTGCGTTGCAGCAGCGCCGGGTCGATCTCGGCGAACGGGGTAAGCGGGAAGTGCGCGGCGTTGTGCACCAGCACATCCAGGCGTTCCAGCGCGGCCAGCAAGGTGCCGATCGCTCCGGGGTCGGCCAGGTCCAGCGTTTCCCCCTGCACGTCGTGACCCAGGGCCCGTTGTGCTTCCATCAGGCGCTCAAGTGCTGACGAATCGAGATCCACAGCCAGCACCTGGGCACCGCCTCGGGCGAAACCCTCGACGATGGCCTGGCCAATCCCGCCCGCCGCGCCGGTGACCAGCACGGTGCGGCCCTTGAAGTCGTAGCGCGCGTTCATGCCGACGGCTCCAGGTGGGTAAAGGCCAGGGTCGGTACATCGACCACCGTCGAGCCACCGTCTGCGGTGATCACCGCACCGGTGACGATGCTGGCCTCTGCGCTGACCAGGAACTGGCACACGGCGGCTATTTCATCGCTGCTGGCCGGGCGGCGCAGCGGTACGTCGGCGGTGACCCGGCGGTAGGCGGCGTCGAGGTCTTCCTGGTGGTAGTCCATCAACGCCTGCATCTCCTGATCCGCCATGGGCGTGCGCACCCAGCCCGGACAGACGCAGTTGACCCGCACACCGAACGGTCCGTAGTCGCGGGCCAGCGAGCGGGTCAGGCCGATCAGGGCATGCTTGGCGGTGGTGTAGCCGCAGACCTCCGGGCCGGCCGCCAGGGAGGCGATGGAGCCCAGCAGCACCAGGCTGCCGTGTCGCTCGCGCAGCAACGGCAGGCAGGCCCGGGCGGTGTGGAAGGCGCTGTCGAGGTTGCCGCGCAGGGCTGCGCGCCAGGCCTCGTCGCTGGTCTGCTCGAGCGCGCCCAGGCCATGGCCGCCGGCGCAGGCGATCACCGCGTCGAGGCCGCCGAAGCGGGTGCGTACCTGTTCGATGAAGCCGGCCCAGGTGGCACTGTCGGCGGCGTCGCCGGCCAGTACCAGGCCATCGCACCGTTGCGCGACGCGCTGCAACGCTTCGCGACGGCGGCCCACCAGCGCCACCTGCCAGCCCTGGCGGGCCAGGCGCAGGGCGCAGGCTTCACCGATGCCGCTGCCGGCGCCGGTGATCAGCACGCTGCGGCTCACTGCGCATGCTCCGTGCGGTTGAGCACCCGGCAGTGGGATGACACCGGGAAATTGGCCAGGGCATTGAAGCCGCCGCCCTGGTAGCCGAAGATCTTGCCGTCGCTGCGGTGCTGCGCCAGGTCGATCATTACCAGGCCCAGGGTGGGTACGATCTTCTCGCACCAGACGAACAGGTACAGCTGATCGGCGATCTTGTAGTAGTACGCCCGGTCGGTGTCGCACAGGCCCTGCTCGACGCCCTTGAGGCACTGCCAGCTGTAGTAGTTGGCGTTGAGGTAGATGTGCTCGTACTCCTCGGTGGGGCTGTAGCGGTAGTGGTTGCGCAGGCCGACCAGCTCGGTGGTCGGCGCGTGGGGGCAGGCGCCGGCCTGCCAGGGGCGGTCGAGGCTGCCGTGCAGGAAGCTGGCTTCGACGCCGGTCAGCGCTTCGCCGGCCAGGGCCAGGGCATACAGGCCGCGCTGGGCGCGGGCCTGGTCGGGCAGGCGGCCGAGCACGGCGGTGAAGGCCTGCGCCAAGGTGTCGAGCACCAGCGACACCGACCAGGCCTGGCCGGCCTCGTGCTTGATGAAATCGACCAGGTAGATGCCGGGGCGCACGGAGGTGGCTCGGTAGCCAGCGCTGCCGCTGCTGTGGCCGTCCGCCGCGTGCCAGTGCAGGCGCTCGCTGTCGAAGCGGTGCTCGATGATCCAGCCATTGGCGAAGTTCAGGGTGAGCGAGCGCCCGGACAGGTCGGCCAGTTGCGGCAGGATGAAGGCCTCGGGTGCGAAGCCTTCGGCGAGGGCGCCCACGGTGATCCAGTCGGTTTGCTTCGGCATGTCGTTGACTCCTGTGTTGGGGTGCCAACAGAGTGCGACGCTGCGTCAAGTGGCGGTATCAACCGGATGGTTGAGTCACAGGTAGAGGGCGGCCACCAGCTCGGTGCGGTTGCGCACGCCGAGCTTACGGAACAGGTTGATCAGGTGGGTTTTCACCGTCGGCAGGCCGACACCCAGGATGCGGGCAATCAGCTTGTTGCTGGTGCCCTGGCGCAGCAGCTCGGCGATCTGCCGTTCGCGTGGCGTCAGTTCGACGGGCGCGGGCGCGCTCGCCAACGGCTGGCTGGCCACGGCGAACTGCATCAGGCCGTGCAGGGGCAGCAGGCGTTCGAGTTCGTCGCTGCGAAACTCACCGAGGCTGGCGCAGCGCAACAGCGAGACCCCGGCCACCGGGCGGCCATCGGCCTGGGCGATGATCTCGACCACGTCCACCACCTGATGCTGTGTAAGGAAACGCCGGTAGCTCTGGCCCTGGGCTTCGGGCAGGCGGGCCAGGCCCTGGCGCAGCGACACCACCGGTCGACCGATCGCCAGGCAACGCCCGGGCTGCAGCGGGTCGAACGCTCGATAATGCTCGAGGTAGCGGGCATGCATCGCTGCCTGCAGGTCCTGCAACAGGAAGTCGCAGGCCTGCTGCCCGGCATCGATGCGGTAGAACGCCGCCAGCGACGCCGGTACCTGCTGACTGAAGGCCTGCAGGCAGTAGCGGCCCAGGTCGTGGTTGGCGCTGGCCATGGTCAGTAGCGGATCATCACCGATTTCAGCTCGGTGAAGTCGTCGATGAAGGCCGAGCCGAACTCGCGGCCAATGCCGGACGCCTTGATGCCACCGAACGGCACCGCCGGGTCGAGCAGGGTGTGCATGTTGACCCACAGGGTGCCGGCCTGGATTTCCGGGATCAGGCGCATGGCCTTGCCCAGGTCGTTGGTCCACAGGCTCGCGCTCAGGCCGTAGGGCGAGGCGTTCATCAGGTGGATCAGTTCGTCCTCGTGGTCATAGGGCAGGAAGGTCGCCACCGGGCCGAAGGTTTCCTGGTTGAGCAGGGTGTCGCCCGCGTTGTTGGCAAGGATTACGGTGGGCTCGACGAAGCAGCCCGGGCCGTCGCCGAGGCGGCCGCCATGGACGATGCGGTTACCCTCGGCGCGGGCGGTGGCGAACAGCTCGCCGAGTTTCTGCTGGTGCGGTTTGTTGGCTACAGGGCCGAACTGGGTGGTTTCGTCCAGGGGTGAGCCGATCTTCAGCTGGCTCAGGCGCTGGGACAGGGCGTCGAGCAACGGGTCCAGGCGTAAGCGATGAACGTAGAAGCGCTCGCCGGCGGCGCAGATCTGCCCGGAATGCAGGAAGCCGGCCTCGATGATGCCGTCCACCGCCTTGTCGACGGCGACATCGGGCAGGAACGCCACGGCGTTCTTGCCGCCCAGCTCCAGGGTCGCCCGGGTCAGCCTGGCACCCATGGCCGCCTGGCCGACGGCGATGCCGGTGGGCACGGAGCCGGTAAACGACACCTTGTCGGTGCCGGGGTGCTCGACCAGCGCCTTGCCCACCAGGCCGCCGCCGGTCAGCACGTTGAGCGCGCCCGGCGGCAGGCCGGCCTCGCTGGCCAGTTCGGCGATGCGCAGCAGGGTCAGCGGGGTGAATTCGCTGGGCTTGAGCACGATGCTGCAGCCGGTGGTCAGGGCCGAGGCCAGTTTCCACAGGGCGATCATGGTGGCGAAGTTCCACGGCACGATACCTGCCACCACGCCCACCGGCTCGCGCAGGGTAAAGGCGCTGTAGCGCTCGCCGGCGAAGGAGGGCAGCGACGGGGTGATGGTCTGGCCGGTGATCTTGGTGGCCCAGCCGGCGTAGTAGCGCAGGAAGTGCGCGGCCTGTTCCACCTCGAAGGCGCGGGCGATGCCGATCAGCTTGCCCGACTGCAGGGTTTCCAGCTGGGCCAGTTGCTCGCGGTTGGCCTCGAGCAGGTCGGCCAGGCGCAACAACACTGCGGCGCGGGCGGCAGGGCTGGTGCGCGACCAGCTGGCAAACCCCTGACGGGACGATGCGACGGCGCGCTCGACATCGGCCAGGTTGGCGTCGGCGACCTGGGCGATGGCTTCGCCGTTGGCCGGGTTGTGCACGGTGATGCGGGCGCTGGATTGGCTGGCCACCGTTTCGCCGTGGATGTACAGGCCGTGGTCACGGGCGAGGAAGGCGCTGACGCTGGGGAGGAGGGGGATATCGCTCATGACAGGGCTCCGGGTGGGTTGCCGAGGGCTTCGTGGCAGCGGGCTTGCCCCGCGATGGGCCGCAGCGGCCCGATTTGCGCAGGTTAGAGCGCGGCAGACGGGCGTTCTTGTCTGCCCATGCCAGCCACCATGACTCAGCCTGCCAGGCCCATGAAAAGTGCAATCCGAGGTGCGGAAGTTGCATTTTCCGGCCTGCCCACGGCTCCCATACTGACCCGGCATTCATCAGCGAACGCGCGCTTTCAGGCACCGTTCGCCAGGGTCCAATAACAATGAGCCAGACCATGAAAAAGCCAAACTCCCTGCTCGAAGACCTCAAGCCCCTGTTGCCGGCCATCGCCGCCCGCGCCGACCAGGCCGAGCGCGAGCGCAGCGTGCCCGCCGAAAACATCGCCGCGCTCAAGGCCATCGGCCTGCACAAGGCCTTCCTGCCCAGGCATTACGGCGGCCAGGAACTCAGCCTGCCGCAGTTCGCCGAATGCATCGCCGCGCTGGCCGGCGCCTGTGCCAGCACCGCCTGGGCGATGAGCCTGCTGTGCACCCACAGCCACCAGCTGGCGATGTTCCCGGCACGCCTGCAGGACGAGATCTGGGGCCGCGATCCGGACGCCACCGCCAGTAGCAGCATCGCCCCGTTCGGGCGTACCGAAGAAGTCGAGGGAGGCGTGCTGTTCAGTGGCGAGATGGGCTGGAGCAGCGGCTGCGACCACGCCGAGTGGGCGATCATGGGCTTTCGCCGAAGCAACCCCGAAGGCGGCCAGGACTACTGCTTCGCCGTGCTGCCGCGCAGCGACTACCAGATCCGCGACGACTGGTTCGCCGCCGGCATGCGTGCCAGTGGCAGCCGCACGCTGATCGTCGAGCGCGCCTTCGTGCCCGAGCACCGTATCCAGAAGGCCCGGGACATGATGGAGGGCCAGTCGGCGGGCTTCGGGCTGTACCCGGACAGCGCGATCTACTTCAACCCGTACCGGCCTTACTTCGCCAGCGGTTTCTCCACGGTCAGCCTGGGCATCGCCGAGCGCATGCTCGAGGTCTTCAGGGACAAGACCCGCAACCGCGTGCGCGCCTACACCGGCGCCGCCGTCGGCGCGGCCACCCCGGCGCTGATGCGCCTGGCCGAGTCCACCCACCAGGTCGCCGCGGCGCGGGCGCTGCTGGAAAAGAGCTGGGAGCAGATCGCCGAGTACAGTGCCCGCCACCAATACCCGACCCGCACCGAGCTGACGTACTGGCGCACCAACCAGGGCTACGCGGTCAAGCTGTGCATCCAGGCCGTGGATCGGCTGATGGAGGCGGCCGGCGGTGGCGCCTGGTTCGAGGGCAACGAGCTGCAGCGGCTGTTCCGCGATGCGCACATGACCGGCGCGCATGCCTATACCGACTACGACGTCTGCGCGCAGATCCTCGGGCGCGAGCTGATGGGGCTGGAGCCGGATCCGGCGATGACCTGAGCCTGAACACATGAAAATGGCCTGAACAATACCTACGGAGCCTTGCATGTCCACTTCCTTCGATAACCGCGCCTTCCGCCGCGCCCTGGGCAACTTCGCCACCGGCGTTACCGTGATCACCGCCGCCGACGCCTCGGGGCGCAAGGTCGGGGTCACCGCCAACAGCTTCAACTCGGTGTCCCTCGAACCACCGCTGGTGCTCTGGAGCATCGACAAGCGCTCCAGCAGCCATGCGGTGTTCGAGGCCGCCGGGCACTTCGCCGTGAATGTGCTGGCGGCCGACCAGGTCGATCTGTCCAACACCTTTGCCCGCCCCAGCGAAGACCGCTTCGCTGGGATCGAACACGAGACCGGCGAAGGCGGCGCGCCCTTGTTGCCAGGCTGCTCGGCGCGTTTTCGCTGTGAGAAGTTCCAGCAGATCGATGGCGGTGATCACTGGATTCTTATTGGCCGGGTGCTGGCCTTTGACGACCTCGGGGGGCCGCCGCTGCTCTATCACCAGGGCGCCTACTCCAGGGTACTGCCCCATGAGCTGATGGATCGTTGCGTGCAGGGGTAAGCCGTTTCGAAGTGTTCGACGCAAGGGGTGCGGCACCTGGCAACACGGATCAAGGCCTGCGGCAGGCAGTGGCAAGACCTGCCTGGGTGGAGGCCGCAAAGTGACGGGGAAGACCCGGCGCACGCCAGCACTTGCGGCGTGCCGGGCAAGCGGTCATCTTTCTCTCGTCCACCCAGGGCCCACCCATGACAACCAATAATAAGCTCACCGAGCACCTCAACCGCGGCAGCGTCGGCTTTCCCACCGCGCTGGCCAGCACCGTCGGCCTGATCATGGCAAGCCCCGTGATCCTCACCGCGACCATGGGCTTCGGTATCGGCGGCAGCGCCTTTGCCGTCGCCATGCTGATCGCCGCAGTGATGATGCTGGCGCAATCGACCACCTTCGCCGAGGCGGCGGCGATCCTGCCCACCACCGGCTCCGTCTACGACTACATCAACTGCGGCCTGGGCCGCTTCTTCGCCATCACCGGCACCCTGTCGGCGTACCTGATCGTGCATGTGTTCGCCGGCACCGCCGAGACCATCCTCTCCGGGGTCATGGCCCTGGTGAACTTCGAACACCTCAACACCCTGGCCGAATCGGCCGGCGGCTCTTGGCTGCTGGGGGTGGGTTTCGTGCTGGTGTTCGGCGTGCTCAACGCCTTCGGCGTCAGTGCTTTCGGCCGTGCAGAAGTGGTGCTGACCTTCGGCATGTGGACCACGCTGATGGTGTTCGGCGTGCTCGGCTTGATCGCCGCGCCCGCCGTCGAGCTGGAGGGGCCGTTCGGCGTGTCGCTGGTCGGCACCGACCTGATGACCATCCTGTCGCTGGTGGGCATGGCCATGTTCATGTTCGTCGGCTGCGAGTTCGTCACCCCCTTGGCCCCGGAACTGCGCCGTTCGGCCTGGGTGATGCCCAAGGCCATGGCGCTGGGGTTGTTCGGCGTGGCCAGTTGCATGTTCATCTACGGCGCGGCGATGAAGCGCCAGGTGGAAAACGTGGTGCTCGATGCCGCCAGCGGCGTGCACCTGCTGGACACGCCCATGGCCATTCCGCGTTTCGCCGAACAGGTGATGGGTGATATCGGCCCGGTGTGGCTGGGCATCGGTTTCCTGTTCGCCGGCGCCGCCACCATCAACACGCTGATGGCCGGGGTGCCGCGGATCCTCTACGGCATGGCGGTGGACGGGGCGTTGCCCAAGGTATTCACCTACCTGCACCCGCGCTTCAAGACGCCGCTGCTGTGCATCCTGGTGGTGGCGCTGATCCCGTGCCTGCACGCCTGGTACCTGGGCGGCAACACCGACAACATCCTGCACCTGGTGCTGGCGGCGGTGTGCGCCTGGAGCACCGCGTACCTGCTGGTGACCCTGTCGGTGGTGATCCTGCGCATCCGCCGCCCGGACCTGCCGCGCGCCTACCGTTCGCCGCTGTTCCCGCTGCCGCAAATCGTTTCGAGCATCGGCATCCTGCTGGGCATGTGGTTCATCACCCCGCCGGGCATGAACCCGGCCGATGTCTATGTGCCGTTCGCCGTGATGCTCGGCGCCACCGCCGCCTACGCGCTGTTCTGGACCTTATGTGTGCAGAAGGTCAACCCGTTCCGGCCGGCGCGGGTCGAGGATGTGCTGGAGAAGGAATTCGCCACCGAGCCCGGTCAGCCTCACAGCGAGCAGGTGCGCCATGTCGGCAAGCTGGCTTGAGCGCCTGACCGGGCCACGCGCTCCGGCCGGGTATCGGCCAGGGGCGACCCTGGCGCGTCTGGGGCGCAACCTTGGATTGGCGGATTTGCAATCCGCAGCATCCTTTACCTACCGCGAGGATGGTCCGCGTGTCGAGGTGCGTGAGCGCACCGAAAGTCACCTGCTGATGCACCTGGTGATGTGCGAGTTCATCTTGCGTGTGCCTGCCCGCGGCCAGGGCATGCTGCGTGCCGAACTGCACCATACCGGTATGCTGCGCCGCAGCGGGCTGGGCTGCCGCCTGCGCGGCGGTGACCCGCTATTGTTCGACGCGCTCAAGGCGCGCCTGGCAGCGGTGCAGGCCGTCCTGATGCCCCTGGACTTCAAGCGCCTGGCCATCGACTGCTGCGACGGTCAATGGCAGGTGACCCTGGAGCATATGGGGGCCAGCGAGGTGGTCAACCGGATGCCCGCTTTGCGTCGCTACATCCCGCTCACCACTGAGCAACGCCACCACCTCTGGCTGGCGTTCGACGCGTTGGTGTACACCCTGCGCGACCTCTGACTGTAGGAGCGGCTTTAGCCGCGATCACCCGCAAAGCGGGTGCCAGGTACCGCGATACCTGCATCGCGGCTGAAGCCGCTCCTACAAGAGATGACAGTTGTGCCTTCATTGATAACATGTTAACAATTGCCTCCATAACAACAACCGTTGCTGTGGAGGTCGACATGCCCATGCCCCAGCCCGCTTCAGTGCACAGCGTAAGCCCGGCCCGGGACGGCCTGGAGCGCTGGACCACGGCCATGCAGAAAGTCTGTGGCCGGTTCCAGACTGAACTTGCCTTCAACCGCTCGCTGTTCATCGGCGAGATCTCGACCTACAACCGCGCCGGCCTGGCCCTGGCCAACCTGCGCACCAATGCCGGCACTATCCGCCGCCTGGGCGACAACCCCGACCGCGACGATGACCAGCATTGCTTCCTGGTCAGCCAGCGCATGGGCTACTCGCAGGTCACCCAGGACGGCGTGAGCATCCAGCTGTCGCCGGGCGAACTGCTGCTGATGGATTCGGTGGGCCCGTGCGAGATCACCCCGTTCGGTCTGATCGAGCATGTCTCGCTGTCGCTGTCCCGCGAGCAGGTGCGCAAGCACGTGACCGGGCAGGGCGCGACCTTCGGCAAGATCTCCTCGACCAATGCCTGCGGGCGCATGCTGCACCTGCTGATGGACCAGCTGTGCCGCGAGGGCGACGAGGCCGGGGCAACCCAGGGCGAGGCGCTGCAGGCGGCGTTCATCGCTCTGCTGGAGCCGGGCTTCGAGCACGCTGATGACAACCCCGGCTCGCTGGCCGGGCTCGGCGGTGTCAGCCTGCGCGGCTACGTGCAGAAGGTCATCGACGAGTCGCTGGGCCAGCCGGGCCTGACCCCGGCCAACCTGGCCGAACGTCTGAGCATCTCGGTACGCCACCTGTACCGCCTGTTCGAAGAGGAGGGCGACAGTGTCTGCCGCTACATCCAGCGTTCACGGCTCAAGCGCAGCGCCGACGACCTGTCCAACCCGTTCCTCAAGCGCGAGTCGATCACCTCGATCGCCTTCAAGTGGGGCTTTACCGATTCGGCGCATTTCAGCCGGGCGTTCAAGAAGCAGTTCGAGCAGTCGCCGAAGGATTTCCGGGCGATGGCATTGATGGCAGGGCGCTAAAAGCATCGCCGGCAAGCCGGCTCCCACAGGGTTATGCGTCCCCTGTGGAAGCCAGCTTGCCGGCGAAGCAACTCCCAGGCTGTAATCAGGCAATCGCCAGATAGTGCTTGACGAACGTCTCGCTCAACACCTCCCACAGCACCGGCGTGCCCTTGGTCACGAACCAGGCATCGCCTGCCTTGTAGCGCGTCACCTGACCGGTGGATTCATCGGTCAGCTGAATCTCGCCGGTCACGATCACCGCCTGCTCGCTGAACGGGTAGACCATGCGGAACTTGCCCTGGGTGGTGCCGAAATAGGCGCTGCTGACCGGGTCGGTCGGGGCGCCGTGGGTCATCTTGCCGTAGCACTTGACCTCGCCTTCGAGGATAGTCGAGCCGAGGTCGGCAACGGTGCCCCAGGCGTCGAGTTCGGACAGCTGCACACCCTGGCGGACGGCGGTGAGGGTCATGGTGGTTCTCCTGGTCTTGTTCAAAAAGAATCAACGGCGGCCGTTGAAGAAGCCCGACAGCTGATGCACGGTCTTGCCGGCGGTCAGCAGCAGCGGGCGGATATGGTCTTTGCCGAGGATGCGCGCATGCTTGACCGAACTGATCAGGTCGTAACGGGCCGAGCCTTCGCTCATGCCCTCGGCGAGGATCTTGCAGATGATGTGGCTGGGGGTGACGCCGAAACCCGAATAGCCCTGCACGTAGAAGGCGTTGGGGCGGTTGCTCAGGGTGCCGATCTGCGGGAACAGGTTGGCGCTGGTGGCCATCGGCCCGCCCCAGGCCAGGTCGATGCGCACGTCCTTGAGGTACGGGAAGATCTTCAGCATCAGGTTGCGGTTCCAGGCCTTCAGGTCCTTGGGGATGTGCTCCACGAACGGCGTGGCGGCACCGAACAGCAGGCGGTTCTCGCGTGTGACGCGGTAGTAGTCGATCACCGGGCGGATATCGCTGTAGGCGCCACGGATCGGGCTGATGCGCTGGATGAGCTCATCCGACAGTGGTTCGGTCATCAGCTGGAAGGCGTAGGTGTTGACGGTGCGCGCATGCAACTCGGGTTCGAGCTTGTTGAGGAAGCTGTCACAGGCCCACAGCAGCTTGCTGGCCTTGACCGAACCGCGCCCGGTGCGCACGGTGATCCGCTCGCCGTAGTGCACCTCCAGGGCCGGGCTGTGCTCGAAGATCCGCGCGCCGTGTCCGACCAGGGCCTGGGCTTCGCCGAGCAGCAGGTTCAGCGAATGCACGTGACCGCCGCCCATGTGCAGCAGGGCGCTGCTGTAGGCGTCGGAGCCGATGATCTGCCTGACCTCCGAGCCGCCGAGAAAGCGGATCTCGTCCTTGCCGTTGATGGCCTTGAAGTCTTTCTCCCAGGCGCGCAGGGTCTTTTCCTGGCGGGCGTTGAAACCCATGTAGCCGTAGCCGTGGCAGAAGTCGGCGTCGATCTGGTAACGGGCGATGCGCGCCTTGATGATGCCGGCGCCCAGTTCGCTGATCTCGAAGATCTCGCGCAGGCCTTGGTCGCCCACGCTGCTCTTGATCTTCTCCAGGTCGTGGCCGATGCCGGCCATGATCTGCCCGCCGTTGCGCCCGGTGCCGCCGAAGCCCAGGTAGCGGGCTTCGAGCACGACGACATTGGTGATGCCTTGCTCGGCCAGTTCCAGGGCGGTGTTGATGCCCGAGAAGCCGCCGCCGATCACCACGACATCGGCGTCGATGTCGCTTTCCAGGGTGGGGAAGCTGAGGTTGTACTTCTTGGTAGCGGTGTAGTACGTCGGCGTTTCGATGTTGATCATGGCGCAGCCTGGACAGTTGGAATTGTTGGACAGCAGGGCTTGCACAAGCGCTGGCGGTTGCAGGTATTGAGCACCTAACGAAAGGTAGGTGTCTTGCCTGGGACTGCCAGGGTTTTGCTTCAGGCTGCCAAGTTGTCCATTGAGTCCAACACCGTAGGCATACGGCGGCAGCATGACCTCCACAGGAGAAGTGGTGATCATGCGCCTCATGAATATGTTAAGTAAATTACCCTCTGTTGCTGCTTACCTGTAGGCGCGGCAAATGGCGCTCACTTGAAATCCCACTGCATCTGCGTGGCGATGCTCACACCGCTGGACGACCTGACGCACACGTCCAGGTAGTCGGTGAAGCGTGGTGGCACGGCAATACCTTCTTCCAGCAGCCGGCTGTTGTCGAACAGGTAGTTGAGGTCGGCGAAGCCGCTGTACAGGCGCAGTGCGCGCAGCACCAGGCGCGGGTTGGCCGGGCCGATGCGGGTTTCGAAATGGCTGGCGAGCGATTTGAGGTCGTCCGCCTCGACCTTGCGATAGCGCTCGCCCACCGGCTCCGCGCCATTGGCCAGGGCGAAGGCCTGGTCGATCTCGGCGAAGGTGCAGGCCGAGTGATGGCCGGCGGAGATGTGGTACAGGTCATGGCTCAGGCGCGGCTTGAGCGCCAGGCCGATCAACGCCTCGGCGCAGTAGTCCACCGGGATCACATCGATCTGTTCGTCCAGGCCGCAGGTGAAGCTTTCCAGGGCGAAGCCCATGCGGAATACCCAGAAGATGCTGCCCGAGGCCTGGCAGCCGAGGCTGCGGTGGCCGACCACGATGGACGGCCGCGCCACCACCAGCGGCAGGCTGGGCAGCTCTTCACGCAGGCGCCGTTCGATCTCCGCCTTCGAGGCGGTGTAGTCCACCAATTGCTGCGCGGCCTCGGGGAACTCCCACGATTCGCTGATCGGCGATTCGCGCTGCGGGCCGCAGCACATGGCGGTGCCGACGTGGAGGAAACGCTTGAGGCGGCTTGAGCGGCTCAGCACTTGGGCGAAGGCGAAGGTACCTTCGACGTTCACCGGCCAGATGTTCGGGTTTTTCGAGAACGATGCCACAGCGGCGCAGTTGATCACCCGGTCAATCTGCATCAACTGCGGGGTCTCGCGGGCCAGCCAGGCGGTGTCGAGGAAGTCGCCGCAGATAATCTGCGCCTCGCTCAGCGCCAGGCCCTGGCTGTCACTGACGCCATGCTGGCGCAAGTTGTCGCGCAGGCGTTGCAGGCCTTGGGCCGGGTTGTCGGCGCGAACCAGGAAGCACAGGGATTCGGCATACCCTTCGGCGATCATCTGGGCGGCGACGGCGCCGCCGAGAAAACCTGTGGCGCCGGTCAGCAGAATACGCTCCTGGGACGGTTGAGGGGCGGTAGGCGTATGGATGGCGGGGGTATTCATAGGTTTCCTCGGCAAGTAGTTTGCCTGTGTTCGATCCGTTCTGGCGGATGTGAAAGTTGCGTAAAAGTTTGAACGCCGAGCAAATTCAGGTCAGCACGTATCAGCCTTCTTTAAATAATAAGGTGCGCTGCGCCAGTGCAGGCTGATAAGTGCGCCATCTCTGGGCCAGGCCTTTGCGGCCGGGGTGGCGAGTAATTGTCTGGCGGGTGGGCAATTAATGCAATTAACTGTTTACGCAGCTTTGCAGGCTTTTGGTGAAAGAATTTTAATGGCCAGTGCGTCGATGTGAGTAATTGTAGAAATGTGTAAATATATTTAGAAATATTGTTCGAGCCCCCGAGTTACATGGGCACTTCCCAGATCCCACCGTCACCAATAACGAATACCCGCTGACCGGCACTCGCCTGCAGTGTCATCGCCCCGGTGAAGCTGCCGAACGATGGCAACAGGGTCAGGTGTTCTGAAACCATGAAACAGGGCAGACGCACCTGCTGGCGACCACGGCCGCGCAAGCGGTACGCCGGATGCACATGCCCCGCCAGCACATGCCGGCCAGGGTGCGCGCAGGGTTCGTGGTGCAGGGCGAACGGGCCGAGCAGCAAAGGCTCGGTCACCACCTCGAAGCCCAGTGCGGGCGGAGGGTCACCGGCATGGCGGTCATGGTTGCCGCGTACCAGAGTGACGGGCAGCGCCGCATGGCGCGCGCGCCACTCGGCCAGGGTCGCCAGGGTCTGCGGGGTCCTGCCTTGGGCGCTGTGCAGGAAGTCGCCGAGGAACACCAGCTGTTGGCAGGCAAGACCGTGCAGCAGTGCATCCAGGCGTTGCAGGTTGCAGGAGGTGGTGCCGCTGGGCACCGGTTGGCCCAATGCCCGGTAGCCAGCCGCCTTGCCCAGATGGAGGTCGGCGACCAGCAAGGTGTGGCGCTCGGGCCACCACAGGGCCTTCTGCGCCAGCAAGCAGAGCTGGGTGCCGGCCACCCATACCACCTGGTGCGCCAGGGGGACGCCGGGCATGCCCTGCATGGTCACGGCCGCTGCCGCGCCGGGCGCGGCAGCCCGTCCTTGGTACGCCGCGTTCGGCGCGCGCTGCCCGGCTCGCGGTTGTCGTCCTCGACCCACACCGTTGTCACAGGCGCGTCGCCGCCGCCTGGCCCTGCGGCCTGTTCCAGGTCGGCGAGCATGCGCCGGATCCGGTCGGCGAGTTTCTCCGAGCTGAGGCTTTCGCGAAAGCGCTCCACCAGCAGGGGGAAGGCAAACGGCGTGGCGCGCCTGATCACGCGCACGTCCAGGCGCAACGCCTGCAGGCGTTGCAAGGTCTGGCGCAGGCGCTGCACGTCGAGCTCCTGGCTCAGCACCTCCTGGCGCGCCTGCGTGAGCAGCAGGTTGTCAGGGTCGTGCTGCTGGAACACGTCGAAATACAGCCCGCTGGAGGCCTGCAATTGGCGTGTGCTCTTGGGCACGCCGGGATAGCCGGTGAACACCAGCCCGGCGATCCGGGCGATCTCGCGAAAGCGCCGCCGCGCCAGCTCGCCGGCATTAAGGCTGGCGAGCACCTCGGGCAACAGCTCGTCGCTGTCGAACAGGGCTGGGGTGAGGGCGCCGGGGTAGTCGACCGGGCTCGCACAGAGCAGCTCCAGGCCATAGTCGTTGACCGCGATGGAGAAGCTGCGCGGCGTCTCCCGCGCCAGGCGCCAGGCCAGCAGGCTGGCGAGGCCCAGGTGCACCGAGCGACCGGCGAAGGGATAGAGGAACAGGTGCCAGCCTTCACGGGACTTCAGCGTCTCGGCCAGCAATGTGCATTTGCCGGGCAGCGCCGACCAGGCTTGCTGCACGCTCAGCAGCGGGCGCAACAGGCGCATCTCCGGGCTGTGGTAGTGGCCCTGGTCCGCGGCATCCAGCTGCTCCAGCAGCGCCTCGGCGAGTTCGCCGCTGAGCGGCATGCGCCCGCCGTTCCAGCGCGGGATGGCGGCCTTGCGGCCACTGGCGCGGCGCACGTAGACGCACATCTCGCGCACTTCCACCAGCTCCAGGGTGCGGCCGCCGAACAGGAAATGGTCGCCCGGGCGCAGGCGGGCGATGAAGCCTTCCTCGACGCTGCCCAGCGAACCGCTGCCGCCACGGCCCCAGAACTTCACGGTGAGGCTGGCATCGCTGACGATGGTGCCGATGCTCATACGGTGACGCCGTGCCAGGCGTGCGTCGGGCACCCGCCAGCGGCCTTCGGCATCCGGCTCGGCGCGGCGGAAATCGGGGTAGGCCGTGAGCGAGAGACCGCCGTGGCGGATGAACGCCAGGGCCCATTGCCATTGGCCGTCGGACAGGTCGCGGTACGACCAGGCGCTGCGCACCTCGGCGAGCATGTCCTGGGCATCAAAGCCATCGCCGAGGGCCATGCTCACCAGGTGCTGGACCAGTACATCCAGCGGCCGCTCGGGCGCCTGGCGCGCCTCGACCTTGCCTTCGGCCACCGCCGTGCGCACGGCGGCAGCCTCCAGCAGCTCCAGGCTATGGGTCGGCACCAGCGTTGCCCGCGAGGGGCGGCCCGGCGCATGGCCGGAGCGCCCGGCGCGTTGCATCAGGCGGGCGACCCCCTTGGCCGAACCGATCTGCAGCACCCGCTCCACGGGCAGGAAGTCCACGCCCAGGTCCAAGCTGGAGGTGCACACCACCGCTTTCAACTGGCCTTTCTTCAAGGCCAGTTCCACCCAGTCGCGCACCTCGCGGGACAGCGAGCCGTGGTGCAATGCCAGCAGCCCAGCCCAGTCGGGCCGCGCCTCGAGCAGCGCCTGGTACCAGGTTTCCGCCTGCGAGCGGGTGTTGGTGAACACCAGCGTGGCAGGGCTGCCCTCCAGCTGCTCGACGACCTGCCCGAGCATGCGCAGCCCCAGATGGCCGGCCCAGGGGAAGCGCTCGAGGGTGGCCGGCAGCAAGGTGTCGATACGCAGGTCCTTGGCGTCGTGCCCCTGTACCAGGCGGCCCGCCGGCATCAGCACTTGCCGGGCATGGTCCAGGTTGCCCAGCGTGGCCGAAAGCGCCCAGACCAGCAGCGACGGCTGCCAGCGGCGCAGGCGGGCGAGGGCCAGTTGCAACTGCACGCCCCGTTTGTTGCCGAGCAACTCGTGCCATTCATCCACCACCAGCATGCGCAGGCCGGCGAATGCCTCGCGCGCATTGGCCTGGGTCAGCAGCAGGGTCAGGCTTTCCGGCGTGGTCACCAGAGCGCTGGGCAGGCGCCGCGCCTGGCGGGCGCGCTCGGCGCTGCCGGTGTCGCCGGTACGCAGGCCGATGCTCCAGCCGATTCCCAGGTCATCCAGGGGCGCCTGCAATGCCCTGGCCGTGTCGGCGGCCAGGGCGCGCATGGGGGTGATCCACAGCACGGTCAGCGGCGCCATGGCAGGCTTGCCGAGACGTGCGGGCGTGGGCAGGGGGGCACACTGCCCGGCGAAGCTATCCAGCGCGGCGAACCACACGGCGTAGGTCTTGCCGGCGCCGGTGGCGGCGTGCAGCAGCCCCGATTCGCCATCGGCCACGGCTTGCCAGACGGCCTTCTGGAAGGTGAACGGCTTCCAGCCGCGCTCGGCGAACCAGCGGCTGGAAGGCTGGCGGCGCTTGACCGTCATAGCAGCCCCTGCAAGGTGGCCAGCGTGTCGGCCTGCTCGATGGTCTTGTCGGTGCGCCAGCGCAGCATGCGTGGAAAGCGCACCGCGATGCCGCTCTTGTGGCGCTTGGACAGGGCGATGCCTTCGAAGCCCAGTTCGAACACCAGGGTCGGGGTGACGCTGCGTACCGGGCCGAACTTGTCCACCGTGGTTCTGCGCACGATGGCGTCGACCTTGCGCATCTCTTCGTCGGTGAGGCCAGAGTAGGCCTTGGCGAAGGGCACCAGCACCCGCTCGCCCGGCGCGCTGTCGTCCCACACCGCGAAGGTGTAGTCGCTGTACAGGCTGGCGCGCCGACCATGGCCGCGCTGGGCATAGATCAACACCGCGTCGATGCTGAACGGGTCGATCTTCCATTTCCACCACAGGCCCAGGTCACGGGTACGGCCCACGCCGTACAGCGAGTCACGGCGCTTGAGCATCATGCCCTCGACACCCAGCTGGCGCGAGGCCTCGCGCTGGCGGGCGAGCGCCTGCCAGTCGTCACCGGTCACGCGCGGCGACTGGCGCAGGTGCGTATCGCCGATGCTATCGACCAGCGCCTCGAGCTGTTCCCGACGCTGGTCCTGGCTGCGGCTGCGCCAGTCTTCGCCTTGCCACTCAAGCAGGTCGTAGGCCAGCAGCGCCGCCGGCAACTCGTCCAGCAGCTTCTTGCCCAAGGTCTTGCGCCCGATGCGTTGTTGCAGCAGGGCGAACGGCTGCACGCCGAACGCCTGGTCGTCGCCGTCGGGTGGCGCCTTCCAGATCACCAGTTCGCCATCGAGCACGGTGCCGTCGGGCAGCACGGTGGCAAGTTGCGCAAGCTCGGGGAAGCGCTCGGTGATAAGCTCCTCGCCCCGCGACCACAGCCAGGCACGCCCATCGCGTTTCACCAGCTGGACGCGGATGCCGTCCCATTTCCATTCCACCAGCCACTCCTGGGGCGGACCGAGCACCGCGTCGAAGCGCTCGAGCGGCTCCTGCAGCGGGTGCGCCAGGAAAAACGGGTAGGGCTGGCCGCCGCGCTGGGCATGTTCCTCGGCCGACTCCGGGGCGATCAACCCCAGGTAGCGCTGGGGCGTCGGCTGGTGCGCAAGGTCGGTGTAGCCGACCATGCGCTGCGCCACGCGCTTGGCGTCGACCCCGGCCAACGCGGCCAGGGCGCGGGTCACCAGCAGCTTCGAGACACCGACGCGAAAACCGCCGGTGAGCAGCTTGAGGCTGACCATCAGGCTTTGCCGGTCGAGCCGCGTCCACAGCGCCTGCAGGCGCGGCGCGAGTTCCTCGGGGGGCAGGCCGCGCAACGGCAGCATTTGCTCAAGCCACCACTGCAAACTTTCATCCGCGACCTGGGTCGACTCTGGCAGCAACAGCGAAAGGGTTTCGGCGAAATCGCCGACGGCCTGGTAGCTCTCCTCGAACAGCCACTCGGGCAGGCCGCACAGGCGGATCGCCAGGTCGCGCAGCACGCGGGTCGGCACCACCTGGCGTGGGCGCCCGCCAGCGAGGAAGTACACCGCCCAGGCGGCATCGGCAGGCGGCGCGGCGGCCAAGTAGTCCTGCAGCGCAGCGAGCTTGGCCTTGCTCGAGGTGGTGGCATCGAGCCGGGCGTAGAGTTCGGCGAAGGCTCTCATCAGGCGCTCGGCTCCAGGCTGTCATCTTCCTCGCCGTACTCGGTCTGGAAGGCTCGGGCATCCAGGCCGCGCTCGGTCAGGTAGCGAACCAGCACATTGACCTGACCGTGAGTGACCATCACCCGCTCGGCGCCGCTCTGCTCGATGGCCCAGAGCAGGCCGGGCCAGTCGGCGTGGTCGGAGAGCACGAAGCCGCGATCGACGCCGCGCCTGCGGCGGGCCCCGCGCAATAGCATCCAGCCGCTGGCGAAGGCGTCGCTGTAGTCGCCGAAGCGGCGCATCCAGGTGCTGCCCCCCGCCGACGGCGGGGCGAGGACCAGCGCCTGGCGCAGCAATGGATCGCCCTTGGCGGTCGCCGTGGCGGGCAGGGTTTCGGGCAGGCGCACACCGGCGGCGCGGTAGACCTGGTTCAGCGGCTCCACCGCGCCATGCACAAGCAGCGGGCCAATACCGGCATCGATGCCGTGGAGGATCCGCTGGGCCTTGCCGAAGGCGTAGGCGAACAGCACGCTGGTGCGCCCGGCGGCGGCATTGGCGCGCCACCAGGCATCGATGTCGGCGAAAATGCAGGCCTGGGTTTGCCAACGGTAGATCGGCAGGCCAAAGGTCGATTCGCTGATGAAGGTGTGACAGCGCACCGGTTCGAAGGCATCGCAGGTGCCGTCCGGCTCGACCTTGTAGTCGCCGGAGGCGACCCACACCTCGCCGCGGTATGCCAGGCGCACCTGGGCCGAGCCGAGCACATGGCCGGCGGGGTGAAAGCTCAGGGTCACGCCGTGGTGCTCCAGCGGCGTGCCGTAGGGCAGGGTCTGCAGGTCGATGTCCTCGCCCAGGCGCGCCCGCAGTATCCCGGCGCCGGGCGCCGCGGCAAGGTAGTGGCGATTGCCGCGCCGGGCATGGTCGCCATGGGCGTGGGTGATCACCGCCCGGTCGACCGGCCGCCAGGGGTCGATGTAGAAATCACCGGGTGGGCAGTACAGCCCTTCGGGACGCGCGACGATCAGCTCCATGGCTCACCTTGGCCTGGGGGTTAACAGCTCAGAGCCTCGGCAGGTGCATCAGGTTCATAGTTCGTTGCAGGCAATGCACGGGCCGCCACCGTTCATCGTCTCTGTCGAACGCCCCGGGCATGCGTGGCTCAACCGGAAGCAATGTTCATTCTCGATAACCGGACGAGGCCTGCCATGAATGCCATCGAATTGCTGGTGCAAGACCACAAGAACGTGAAGAAACTGCTCGACGAGCTGGCGGCCACCACCGAGCGTGCGGTGAAGAAACGTGGCGAGCTGCTGGCGCGCATCGAGCAGGAGTTGAAGATCCACACCGAGCTCGAGGAGCGCATCCTTTACCCGGCCATCAAGCAGGCCGGTGGCAGGGAGGAGGAAAAGATGTACCACGAGGCCAAGGAGGAGCACCGCACGGTCGACTCGCTGGTGCTGCCCGACCTGCTCGGCACTGCCACCGACACCGTCGAGTTCGCCGGGCGGGTCAAGGTGATGAAGGAGCTGCTTGAGCACCATATCGAGGAAGAAGAGGGCGAGCTGTTCCCGACCGCCAGGAAACTGCTCGGCAAGCAGGCGCTGGAAGATATGGGGCAGGCGATGCAGGCACAGAAGAAACTGCTTGGCACCGGGCAGTCCGCGGCGTGACGTGCCAGGATCTCGGGCAGGCGCCTGAAGAGGAGGGCGAGTCATGAGTGACCCCGTGACGTATTTCTGGATCGCCGTGGTGGCGATTCTCCTGCTGGTCGACCTGTGGGCGATCGTCAGCGTGTTTCGCAGCGACAAGTCCGATGGTGTGAAGGTCTTGTGGTCGCTGCTGCTGGTGGTGTTCCCCGTGGTCGGGCTGGCCATCTGGGGTGTTGCCGGGCCGCGAGGCATCAAGCGTGGCACCGGGCCCACTTCGCCGGAACACAGCAAAGGCTAGGAGATGTGTATGAAACAGCAGCCAGATCGTCGCCAGCCGCGCCCAGCGGGCGAGGCCGAGCGCGACAACGATGCCCATCGGCCCGAGGGCTCCAGCGGTACGCAACATGACTCGACCGCGCAGAAAGCTGCGCGCGGCAAGGGGCGGCGCCAAGGATGACGCCGCCCGGGCCTGTCAGCTACGGAAGAACGCCAGCAGGTCCTGGTTGATCACGTCGGCATGGGTGGTGGGCATGCCATGGGGGTAGCCCTTGTAGGTCTTCAGGGTGCCCTTGGCCAGCAACTTGGCTGACAGTGGCCCCGAATTGTCGTAGGGCACGATCTGGTCGTCGTCGCCATGCATCACCAGCACCGGCACCGTCACCTTTTTCAGCGATTCGGTGAAGTCGGTCTGGGAGAACGCGACAATGCCGTCGTAGTGCGCCTGGGCGCCGCCCATCATGCCCTGGCGCCACCAGTTGAGGATCACCCCCTGGTCCGCCTTGGCCCCGGGACGGTTGTAGCCGTAGAACGGCCCCGCCGGGATATCGTGGTAGAACTGCGCGCGGTTGGCCTTGAGCTGGGCCTGGAGGTCGTCGAACACCGACTTGGGCAATCCGCCGGGGTTGCTGGCGGTCTGGACCATCAGCGGCGGAACCGCGGCGATGATGGCTGCCTTGGGCACCTTGTCTTCGGGATGGCGGGCCATGTAGTGGATCACCTCGCCACCGCCGGTGGAGTGGCCGACATGGATCGCGCCCTCGACGCCCAGGTGCTTGACCACGGCGGCGACATCGTCGGCGTAGTGGTCCATGTCGTGGCCATCCCAGACCTGGCTCGAACGGCCATGGCCGCGGCGGTCATGGGCGACCACGCGGTAGCCTTCGGCGACGAAGAACAGCAGCTGGGCATCCCAGTCATCGGCGCTGAGTGGCCAGCCGTGGTGGAAGAAGATCACCTGGGCATTACGTGGTCCCCAATCCTTGTAGAAGATCTCGACACCGTCTTTGCTTGTGACGTATCCCATTTCGCTTCTCCTGTCTCTAGGGGGTGGAGCGGGCAGGCCGGTGAAGGTTCACCTGGCCACCGGACAACACTAGGATTAAAGTGCGCTTCAAGGTCAATGCAATTTCAAAGGTGCCGCATGAGAATAGGGGAGTTGGCCAAACTTACCGGGCTGGCTGCGTCGCGCATCCGCTTCTACGAGGCCAGCGGGCTGATCAGCTCGGTCGAGCGTAAGGCCAATGGCTACCGCGACTACGACGCCGACGCGGTGTGGGTGCTGGAGATGATCACCAACGCCCAGGCTGCCGGGTTCTCGCTGGAGGAGATCCGCCAACTGCTGCCGGCCAAGGCCAAGGGCTGGCAGCACGACGAACTGCTCGGCGGGCTCAGGCGCAAGGTCGAGGAGATCGAGCGCCTGCAGGAGCGCCTGGCGCGCAACAAGGCGCAGTTGCTGCTGGTGATCGAGGGCATCGAGAGCAAGCCCGAAGGCATGCCCTGCGTGGACAACTCGCAGCGGGTGCTGGAGCGGCTGCGTGAGGAAATGGCCCAGCGATCAAAGTTGTAGCTCCCACGCAGCCCGCGTTTCATCAAAGAATCGCGTTTCGCCTCAGTTGCCCGACGCCAGCGCTGCCAGCGGCTGGGGCGCGTACAAGGCACTCTGGAACTCGGGCACATACTCGTACTTGACCATCCGCCCCAGCTGCAGATCGCGCAGGTAACGCGACAGCTCGCCGTCCCCCAGCACCAGTTCCGCCGAATCCCCGCGCATGCTCGAGGCATGCAGGGTCTGGCGCGAGGTGGCGTAACCGTAGGCCAGCTGGCCCTTGTGGTCGAGGTTGGTGAAACTGTTGGTCACCAGGCCCGGCTCATCGGACAGCCCCTCGAGCTTGCTCGCCCTGAAAATCACATCCACCTTGCCGCTCTGCGCATCGCCGATGTCGTAGGTCACCGCCCGCGCATCCTCGCGCCGGTCGATCGCGGTCAGCCACTTCGGCAGGTTGTAGCCCACCACGCCACGCACCCGCGCCAGCTCGGTATTGACGGGCAGCTTGAGCACGTAGCCCCAGAAATCCTTGGCCATCGACTGCCCGACCAGGGAGAAGGGCCCGAGGTTCGCCTTGCCCGGCTTGCTGGTGATGATCGACAGGGCGATCTCGTTGTAGCTGTCGTTGTCGCAGTAGTCGTAGGTGTAGGCGGTGAACGCCACCAGCCCGCGCCCTGGCCACACCTGCAACGGTTGCACCTGCTCGAGCACTTCGGCGGGCATCAGGGCGCGCAGGCGGTCGAGGTCGGCGGTGTAGACAGCGGTGACGCGGCTGTTGCGGTAGTAGAAGTTCGGAGAGTACGACTCGAAACCCATGTCGACCCGGGTCTTCTCCAGGCTCTTGAACCAGCTCAGGTCGATGCCCGGCGCCTCGGCCTGGATCACCGCCAGCGGCGGGTTGGAGCGGTAACGGTCGTACAGCCCGCCCTTGAGCACCGGCACCGGGTGCCCGGCGATGTCGATCTGCGTGGTGGCGGCATGCTCAGGGAGGCCGTTGGCGGCGTGGGTAGCGGGCATCAGCAGGGCGCCGGCCAAGGCGGTTGCGCTTGCGAGTTTCACGGTGCGGTATCTCCAGGGGGGGATGATGTCGGGGGCTGCGTAATCACCCTAACGTTCAACCCAACTTGAGAGTCAATGCTGAATTTTCCTCCGCATCAGGGCTTGACCTTAAAGTTGACTTTAAAGCTAACGTCTGCGGCACGCACTTAGTCGAGGTAACGCCGATGGACGTCTTTTCCCCCCTGACCCTGCCCAATGGCGCGGTCATCCCCAACCGTATCGCCAAGGCTGCCATGGAAGAAAACATGGCCGATGCCGCCCATGCGCCCTCCGACCGGCTGATGCGCTTGTACCGGGCCTGGGCGCAGGGCGGCGCCGGCCTGCTCATCAGCGGCAACGTGATGGTCGACAACCGCGCCATGACCGGTCCCGGCGGCGTGGTGCTGGAGGATGATCGGCACCTGGAGCGTTTTCGCCAATGGGCTGCCATCGGCCGCGCGAAGGGCGCGCAGTTCTGGTTGCAGATCAACCACCCCGGCCGGCAGATGCCCGCGAGCCTCGGGCAGGAAACCTGGGCCCCCTCGGCCGTGGCGTTGGACCTGGGCAGCATGTCCAGGCATTTCTCCACCCCGCGGGCGATGACCCACGAGGTGATCGATGATGTGATCCGGCGCTTCGCCAACACCGCTCGGCTGGCGGAGCAGGCGGGCTTCAGCGGGGTGGAAATCCACGCGGCCCATGGCTACCTGCTCAGCCAGTTCCTTTCGCCCCTGAGCAACCAGCGCACTGACGAGTGGGGTGGCACCTTGGAAAATCGTGCGCGACTGCTGCTGGAGGTGGTCAAGGCGGTGCGTGCAGTGGTGTCGCCCGGCTTCGCCGTGGCCGTCAAGCTCAACTCGGCGGACTTCCAGCGTGGCGGCTTCAGCGCAGACGATGCGCGGCAGGTGGTAGCCCTGCTCAATGAGCTGGCGGTCGACCTGGTGGAGCTGTCCGGTGGCAGCTACGAGGCCCCGGCGATGCAGGGCCAGGCTCGGGATGGCCGCACGCTGGCGCGCGAAGCGTACTTCCTGGAGTTCGCCCGAGACATCCGCACGGTGGCGAAGATGCCGGTGATGGTCACCGGCGGCATCCGCCGCCGACCGGTCGCCGAGCACGTGGTGCAAAGCGGCGTCGAAATGGTCGGCATCGGCACCGCCCTGGCCATCGCACCGGCCTTGCCCCGTGACTGGCAGGCGGGGCAGGAGGCGGTGCCGGAACTGCGCCCGATCACCTGGAAGAACAAGGCGCTGGCCTCGCTGGGCAACATGGCCATGGTCAAGTTCCAGCTGCGCAGGCTGAGCGAAGCCAAGGCGCCCGATCCCCAAGTGGCGCCCTGGTGGGCGCTGCTGCGCCAGCAATGGAGCGACGCCGCCCGTGCCAGGCAGTACCGGCGGCACATGGCGCGGCAGTGAAGGCAAGGAGATGTGATAATGGCCGGGTTATCACCAGAGGCACACCATGCTGACCATCTCCAACAACGTGCACGTGCCGGACGCCGAGATCGAGCTGAGCTATATTCGCGCGCAGGGCGCCGGCGGCCAGAACGTCAACAAGGTTTCCAGCGCCGTGCACCTGCGCTTCGACATCACGGCCTCATCGCTGCCCGCTTTCTACAAGGAGCGGCTGCTGGCATTGCGCGACAGTCGCATCACCGCCGACGGCGTGGTGATCATCAAGGCCCAGCAGTACCGCACCCAGGAACAGAACCGTGCGGACGCCCTGGCGCGCCTGGCCGAGTTGATCATCAGCGCCGCCAAGGTCGAGAAGAAGCGCCGGCCGACCAAGCCGACTCTTGGCTCGAAGACCCGGCGCCTCGACACGAAATCCAGGCGCGGCTCGATCAAAGCGGGGCGCGGCAAGGTGGACTTCTAGGCCCAATTACGGCTTCAGCGTCTTGCCACCTGGCACATGCAGATACGACATCACGCTTTCAGTCAGCTCCGTGGCCAGTTTCACCGCCTCCTTGTTGCGCGCCATGACGCCGGCCACCAGCCCTTCGATCAACGCGAGCACGGCCATGTTGGAGCTGGTCAGCACCGGATGATCGGCGGGCGCGTACAGCACATGGTGGGCCATGGGCGCCAGCGGCGAGGCGGGTGAGTCGGTGATCGCCAGTACCGTGGCGTTGCGTTCCTGGGCGAAACGCGACAGTTGCAGGGTGTCCTGCGAATAGCGTGGCAGGGCGATGGCCAGCAGCACGTCCTGCTCGGTGATCGCTGCCAGGCGGTAGGCGGCATTCTCGTTGCCACCTTCCATGCTGATGGCACAGGTGTCCTTGCAGAACGGCACCAGGGTCGAGGCGGCCAGCCCGGCCAGGTACACGCTGTTGCCGAAGCCCAGTACATAGACCTTGCGCGCCTCGAGCAGGCAGCCGACGAACGCCTCGAAGGTGTCGGCCTGGTTGTTGCTGGCGGTGGTCGCCAGGTTGCTGGTGGCGCTCTGGATCTGTTCGTGCAGGCCAAAGTCGCCGGCTGGGCGCAGGGCAAGTTCGTTACGCAGCTTGTCAACCGGCGAGACCATCTGTTGCAGGGTGCTCACCAGCTCGGCCTTCAGGCCGCTGTAGCCGCCCAGGTCCAGGGCCTTGGCCAGGCGATTGACCGCCGCCGGCGAGGTCGCGGTGGCCTGGGCCATGTCCTCGATGGTCAGGGTCGCGGCCTTCAGCGGGTGGCGCAGGATGTATTCGGCGACCTTGCGCAACGACGGTGGCAGTTCGGCCAGGCTCTCCGACAGCTTGCGCATGACCGGCGCGGCGTAGACGGTGGTGTTCTTGGTATGGCTCGACATCCGGCGCGAAGCTCCCTGTGAATTGCCGGTAGTGTATCCGAAGGCGCTCCACGGAGCGCCTCGGGGTTACTTCAGGCTGCCGGCGAGGAACTGGCGCAGGCGCTCGGACTGCGGCCGCGCCAGCACCTCGCGTGGGTCGCCGCGTTCCTCGGCCAAGCCCTGGTGGAGGAACAGCAGTTGGTTGGACACCTCGCGGGCAAAGCCCATTTCGTGAGTGACCACGACCATGGTCCGGCCCTCCTGGGCCAGGTCCTGCATGACCTTGAGCACATCGCCGACCAGTTCCGGATCGAGCGCCGAAGTCGGTTCGTCGAACAGCATCACCTCGGGCTCCATGGCCAGCGCCCGGGCAATGGCCACCCGTTGCTGCTCGCCTCCGGACATGTGCGCCGGGTAGGCGTCGCGGCGATGGCTGACACCGACCTTGGCCAGGTAGTGCTCGGCTTTCTCGCGGGCCTCCTTGCGGTTCATGCTGAGCACGTGCACCGGGGCTTCCATGACGTTGTCCAGGGCGCTCATGTGCGCCCACAGGTTGAAGTGCTGGAAGACCATGCTCAACCGTGCGCGCAGGCGCTGCAACTGGCGTGGGTCCGCCGCGCGCAGCCCACCGCGGGGGCATTCGCGCAGCTTGAGCTGTTCGCCGTTGACCAGGATCTGCCCGGCGTTGGGCTGCTCGAGCAGGTTGATGCAGCGCAGGAAGGTGCTCTTGCCCGAGCCGCTGGAGCCGATGATGCTGATCACGTCGCCGGCATCGGCCTGCAACGAAACGCCCTTGAGCACCTGGTGGTTGCCGTAGCTTTTGTGCAGGTCGTGGATGTGCAATTTGTTCATCAGACGGTACTCGCAGGGTTCAGTCGCTGAGCAGGCGACCTTGGCGGATGGAGGTGTTGCCGGCGACCTTGGCCAGCCACAGGCCGGGCTGGGCGAAGCGCAGGCGTTCACGGGCGTAGAGGATGCCGTCGGTGGTGGCCCTGACCACGCTGTGGCGGTCGCTGAGCGGGTCGAGCACTTCGAACAGCGGATCGCCCACACGTACCTGCGCGCCCAGCGGTTGCAGGTAGCTGACCACGCCTGGGTGCTCGGCGTAGGCGTATTGCGCGCCAGCGAAGGGCGTGGGTTGGCAGCAGTGTTCCGGGGCGGCCGGCCACGGGCCGCGGATCATGCCCTGGTCGGCGAGGTAGCCGAGGATCTGCTCGGCGCTGGCCTGGCACTGCTCGCGCTCGGTGTCGGCCATGCCGCGCAACTCGATGGTGGTCGCCACGCAGGCCAGAGGGATCTCGGCCTCAGGGAAGTACTCGCGCAGGTGCAGCCAGGGCGCGGCGCAGGCTTCGTCGAAGGCATCGCCACCGGCGCCTTCGGCCAGCAGCGCCGCTTGCGCGCCAAGGCGAGCCGCCAGCGGACGCAACTGCGCCCAGTGCTGCGGCATGGCGTACAGCAGCATCACCGACTCGAAATCGCAGTGCAGGTCGAGCACCAGGTCGGCGTCGCAGGCGTGGCGCAGCAGCAGGCGGCGCAGGCCATCGAGCTCCGAGTCGGGCGCGGGCAGTTCGTCAAGGAGTTCGAGCATGGCCTGGCGGATGGTCGTGACGTTAGCCTGGCCATCGCCGCCCAGGCGGCCTTCCAGATGCGCGGCCAGCGCTTCGGTCAGCGCCGGGAAATCGCGATTGAAATTCTTGCCGCTGTTGAACTCGAAGCGGCCCTGGTGGGTGGCCTGGAACATCTGGCCGATACCGATCGGGTTGGCCAGGGGCACCAGTTCGATTACCGCGTCCAGCCGGCCCTGCGCCTCGAGCTCCAGCAACCTGCGCTTGAGCTCGATGGCCACGCGCATTCCGGGCAGTTCATCGGCGTGCAGCGAAGCCTGGATATAGGCCTTGCGCGGGCCGCTGCCAAAGCGCAGCACGCGCAGCGAACGCTCGGTGCCGCAGGCGCTCCAGGGCAGGGTATGGTCAATGTGCTGCATGTAAAGCTCCTTAGTGCTTGCGCGGGGCCAGGTAGGCCAGCCAGTGGCGCTCGGCCAGCTTGAACAGGCGCACCAGCATGAACGTCAGGGCCAGGTAGATCAGCCCGGCGGTGATGAAGGCCTCGAAAGGCAGGTAGTAGCGTGCGTTGAAGGTCTTCGCCGCGCCGGTGATGTCCACCAGGGTGACGATCGAGGCCAGGCTGGTGGTCTGCAGCATCATCAGCACCTCGTTGCTGTACTGCGGCAGGGCACGGCGCAAGGCCGAAGGCAGCAGGATGCGCCGGTACAGCGTCAGGCGTGACATGCCCATGGCACGGGCGGCCTCGACCTCGCCCCGGGGCGTCGAGCGCAGGCTCCCGGCCAGCAGCTCGGCGCTGTAGGCGCTGGTGTTGATGGCGAAGGCCAGGCAGGTGCAGAACGTCGCGCTGGACAGATACGGCCACAGCGGGCTCTGGCGCACGGCCTCGAACTGGGCCAGGCCGTAGTACACCAGGAACAGCTGCACCAGCATCGGCGTGCCGCGGATCACGTAGGTGTAGAGCCAGGCGGGGTAGCGCAGCAGGCAGGTGCGCGAGACACGCATCAGCGCCAGCGGGATCGCCAGCGCCAGGCCGCAGGCCAGCGAAATCAGCAGTACCTTGAGGGTCAGGGCAACGCCGTTCAGGTACAGCGGCAGGTTCTGCCAGATCAGTTGATAGTCGAGCGTCATCGGGCAGCTCCCCTAGAGTTCGGCGGCTTTGAAGCCGACCGAGTAACGTTGTTCCACGCCGCGCAACAGCAGCAGTGACACGCTGGTCAGCAGCAGGTACAGCGCGGCCACGGCGAGGAAGAAGGTGAACGGCTGGTGGGTGGCGTCGGCGGCGTTCTTGGCCTTGAACATCATGTCCTGCAGGCCGATCACCGAGATCAGCGCGGTGGACTTGGTCAGCACCAGCCAGTTGTTGGTAAAGCCCGGCAACGCCAGGCGCACCATCTGCGGCAGGCTGATCCGCCAGAACACTTGCAGGCCGCTCATGCCGTAGGCGGCGCCAGCCTCGGCCTGGCCCTTGGGGATCGCCAGGAAGGCGCCGCGAAAGGTCTCCGAGAGGTAGGCACCGAAGATGAAGCCCATGGTGCACACCCCGGCAACGAACGGATTGATGTCGATGTACTGTTGGTAGCCCAGCGCCAGTGCCAGGCGATTGACCAGGTCCTGGCCGCCATAGAACACCAGCAGGATCAGCACCAGGTCGGGGATGCCGCGAACCACCGTGGCATAGACCTCGCCCAGTGCCGCCAGCCATCGCAACGGTGACAAGCGGCAGGCCGCGCCGAACAGGCCCAGGCCGATGGCCAATGCCATCGCCAGCAGTGCCAGGCTGACGCTCAGCCACGCGCCATCGAGAATGCTCGATCCATAGCCATGAAGCATGATGAAAACCCTCGTCGGCCGGCGTTACTGGCCGTAGATGTCGAACGGGAAGTACTTGCGCTGCACCTGCTGGTAGGTGCCATTGGCGCGGATCGCGGCGATGGCGGCGTTGAGCCGCGCGAGGTTGGCGCTGTCGCCCTTGCGCACGGCAATCCCGGCGCCGCGGCCGAAATAGTGCGGGTCGCGGATGTCCGGGCCGACCAGGGCGAAACCTTGGCCCGCCGGGGTCTTGATGAAGCTCTCCTCGGTGTTGACGATATCGGCGAGGGTGGCGTCCAGGCGCCCGGACACCAGGTCGAGGAAGGCTTCGTTCTGCGAGGCGTAGCGCACGATCTCGACGCCCGCAGGTTCCAGTTGTTCGGTGGCGAAGCGGTCGTAGGTGGACGACCGCTGTACCCCGACCTTGCGGCCCTTGAGGTCCACCGCCGGGGTGTCGAGCCGGCTGCCGGCCTTCATCGCGAACTTGCCGGGGGTCTGGTAGTACTTGTCGGTGAAGTCGACCGACTTCAAGCGATCCTCGGTGATCGACATCGATGACAGCACGGCGTCTATCTTGCGCACCTTCAGCGACGGGATCATGCCGTCGAACTCCTGGATCACCCACTGGCACTTGACCTGCATCTGCGCGCACAGCGCGTTGCCGATGTCGTAGTCGAAGCCGGCGAGCTCGCCTTCTGGGGTGCGATAGGAGAAGGGCGGGTAGGCGGCCTCGATGCCGATGCGCAGGCTGGCGTCGTCGGCCTGGGCGAAGGCGCTGCAGGCACAGAGTGCCAGCGCGCCGAGAAGTCCTGTCTTGTTCATGTTCTTGACTCCGGTGGGTGGGGCGTATCGTCCAGGGCCTTGCTTGGGAAGCGCCTGGGCACGGAGAAGAACATGACATGAAATATTTCATTAATCAATACGGTGAAAATAAATGTATCAGCGTGGTGGTCGATGGTGTCCGCCGACAGGGTTGTGGCGGACACCTAGTCGGCAACATGCACACCCAATCCGTCCCGACCAGGCGCAAGCTCTGGCCGCAGGGTCAACGCCGGAATCGCATAATCCCCGCCGTTCTGCTGCCGGAACGGGATGGGCGCATCACTCCACAAGCCATCGAGCCGCTGGCCCAGTGCCCCACAGGCTGCCGCGAAGCCCGCGTCGTCGACCCGGCTGGTGCGATACACCGCGAACGGTGGCAGCACCTCGAACCCCGGGTAGAACAGGATGCCGTGCTGGATGGGAAACAGGATGTCGTCGAGCGGGCCGTTGATGCCGCGCTCGCTGTAATGCGAGGCCCAACCGCCCATGCTGACCATCAGCATGGCGCGCTTGCCCGCCATCCGGCCCTCGCCGTAGCGATCTCCCCAGTGCCGGTCGGAGTGCTCGCCGACACCGTAGGCGAAGCCATAGGCGTACACACGCTCGACCCAGCCCTTGAGGATCGCCGGCAAGCCGAACCACCACAGCGGAAACTGCAGGATCACTGCGTCGGCCCACTGCAGCTTGGCCTGCTCGGCGACGATGTCGGCCGCCTGGGTGCCATCGGCGAACGCCCGGCGCGAGGCGTCGGAGGGGCTGAAACGCTCACCGGCGGGGTGTTCGACGCTGTCGTCGGCGTCCAGCACGGCCTTGAACTTCATGGCATAGAGGTCCGAGACCTGGACATGGTGCCCCTGGCCTTCGAGGTGGCGGACGGCGAAGTCCTTGAGGGCGGCATTGAGCGAGCGGGGTTCGGGATGGGCGTAGACGATCAGGATGTTCATGGTCGGGCTCCGGTAGGGGATGGTCAAAGCATGCGGATACCCTGCATATTGTTGAAATGAATAGATTGAATTGCAGGTATTGCCATGCATGATTCCTTGCGAAGTCTGGACCTGAACCTGCTGGTTACCCTCGACGCGTTGCTCGCCGAGCTCAACGTCACCCGCGCCGCCGAACGCCTGCACCTCGCCCAGCCGACGGTCAGCGTGCAGCTGGCACGATTGCGTGATGCGCTGGGCGATCCGTTGCTGTTGCCGGGTGCCCGCGGCATGCGCCCGACTGCCCGCGCCCTGGCGCTTCGTGAGCCGTTGAGCCAGGCCCTGGAAGCGCTGCGCCTGGCCATCGCCGCCGAGCGGCCATTCGACCCGTCCCAGGCACAACTGACCTGGCGGGTGGCCGCGACCGATTACACCGAAGCGACCATCTTGCGCCCTGCGCTGGGCCCGCTGCGTGCGGCCGCCCCCGGCACGCGCCTGGTCATTGTCGACATGAACCCGCCGACACTGGCGCGCAAGGCCGAGCAGGGCGAGCTGGACCTGGCTTTCCACATCGCCATCGATGCGCCGCCCGGTTTGCGCCAGCGCCCGTTGTTCGCTGACCGCTACGTGCTGGCCGGGCGCGCCGATCATCCGCGACTCAGGCGCAGGCCGACGCTCAAGCAGTTCTGCGCGCTGGAGCATGTGATCGTTTCGCCCGACGGCGGTGGCTTCAGCGGCCCCACCGACGACGCCCTGGCCAAACAGGGCCTGGCGCGCAACGTGGTGCTGTCGGTACCGCGTTTCTCGGGTCTTGCGGCCATGCTGGTCGATAGCGACCTGGTGGCCATGCTGCCGCAGCGCCTGGTGGCCGGGAACCCGGCCCTCGCGGTGGTGGAGGCACCCCTGGCGGTGCCGGGCTTCGAGATGCTGATGCTGTGGCCGGAGCGGGTGCACCGCGATCCTGCGCATCAGTGGTTGCGCGAGCATCTGGCCCGGGAGGTATCGATCGCGTTGCGATAGGCGCAGGGCGCGGCCAGCATCGCCGCGAGCGAGGCCAGTACGCCGATCAGGAATACCGCGGGTACCCCTTCCTGGCGGGCGAGCAAACCGGCCAGCGGCGCCGCCAGGCCGATGGAAATATCGAAGCAGGCGTCATACAAACCAATGGCCAGTCCCAGGCTGTGCAATGGCACCGCACGCAGCGCCACCAATGCCAGCAAGGGATAGATCATCGACACGCCGAAGCCGCTCAGTACCGCCCCGAGCATCGCCTGGGCGGGGCTCGCCGCCAGCCACAACAGCAACTGGCCGATGGCCTCGATGGCCAGCATCGACAAGGCCATGCCCGGCCCCCCGGTGCTGTCCACCCGAGTGCCGAACAACAGGCGGGCGCAGACGTAACCCGCACCGAAGGCGGCGAGGGCATAGCCGGCGCCGCTCCACTGATGGTGCGCGTAGGTGAGCGTGATGAACGACGAGACCGACACATAGCCCACGGTCGCCAGCGCGAACACCAGACCGGGGCGCCAGATCCGAGCCAGCAGCGCCGCCAGGGGCATCGATGCGCCCGGTGTGTGGACGAGGCGGGCCGCCGGCGTGCGCAGTGCAATCAGCAGGCCGAGCAGCGGAATGATCGCCGTCACCGCCGACACCCAGGCAAAGCTTGCGACTTCACCCAGCTGCGCTGCCACCGCCGCGCCGCAGGCAATACCGGCGAACATTGCGATACCAATCCAGGACAGCGCCTTGCCGGCCTGCTCTGCGCCGAACAGAGCGATCGGCCAGGTGCTGCCACCGGTAAACAGCAGGCTCTGGGCAAAGCCCATGGCGATCCGCCCGGTGATGATGGCTGCCAGACTGGCCGCAGGGGCATCCTGCAGTTGCGCGGCCACCAGGTAGCAGAGGCCGGAGGCCGCGCTGCCCAGCAGGCCCATAACCACCGCCCGTTTCGGGCCGCGACGGTCGGCAGCGGTCCCGGCGAAATGACGGGTGAGCAGGGTGGCCAGCGACTCGACGCCCATTACACACCCCACCACGAGCATGCCGTAGCCCAGCTGCCCATGGACCCACAGCGGCACGCTGGCCAGCGGCATGCCCATGGTCATCAGGCCGAGGAACACCGCAGTGGCCACCGGTAGCAAGCGGCCGGTGGCAGTGTGCTGTGCTGGTTGCGTTTCAATTGTCATGATCCAGGTCCCTGGGAAGGTGAAAGGAGGGCAGGCAGGCGCTTGGGGCCACCTTGCTTTTGCCGTAGCCTATTGGAGAACCCAGGATCGATCTGGGCGATAAATTCCGCAGGTAGCGGAATTTTCGTCATCAATGGAGTGGCTGATGTACGCATCCGAACGGTTGAAGGGAATCGACGTCTTTGTCGCGGTGGCCGAGATGGGCAGCTTCAGCGCCGCCGCCGAGCGCCTTAGTCTCAGTGGCTCGGCGGTGAGCAAGGGGGTGGCGCGGCTGGAGGCGCGCCTGGGCGCGCGATTGTTCAACCGCACCACCCGCAGGTTGTCGCTGACCGAGGCGGGGGTGCTGTTCTACAAGACCTGCACCGGCGTGCTGGCTGATCTGGAAGAGGCCGAGCAAGCTATCTTCGCCGAAAGCGATGCGCCTCATGGCAAGGTACGGATCGACCTGCCAGCCGCCTTTGGCCGACTGCATGTGCTGCCGCTGATCGTGGCGTTCACTCAGGCCCATCCGCGGTTGCAGCCGCATGTATCGTTTTCCGACCGCTACATCGATCCGGTGCAGGAGGGCGTAGACATTCTTGTGCGAATCGGCGGCGGGCAAGCCTGGCCCGCGGCTCTGGGGCACCAGTATTTCGGTGCCCAGCGCCTGGCGTTCTGCGCCTCGCCCGACTACCTGACGCGGCATGGCACGCCACAGGACGAGCAAGCCCTGGAGCGCCACCTGTGCATCGGCTATGGCGAGGCTACAGGCCTGGTCACGCCGTGGTACCTGGGCGGCGGCCTGCCGGGCGAGGTCAGGCAGCGGATTGTCCAGCCACACCTGGCCATCGGCGATGGCGAAGGCATGCTTGGCGCGGTCCTGGCGGGCCTGGGCATCGGCCAGCTGCCGACCTGGCTGACCCGGAGTCATATCGAGCGTGGCACGCTGGTCGAGGTGTTGCCGCAGCTCACCTCACAGGGGTTGCCGATGAACCTGGTTTGGCTGAAAAGGCGAGAAGGGTTGCCCAAGGTCCGGACGTTGCTCGATTACCTGTTGCCCCGGCTCACTGCCGAGGGCAGCCTCGGGGAGCCCAGGCAGTGATTCGACAGGGGCTTGGTCGCTCGGCATCCACTCATTCAAGGACAGTCAATGCTCATCGTCTTCAGCGGCTTGCCCGGTACCGGGAAAAGCACCATCGCCAAGCACCTGGCCGCAAGGTTCGGTGCGGTCTATCTACGTATCGACACCCTCGAGCAAGCCCTTCGACGTTCCGGCGAGCTGGCCGGGGAGGTCGGGCGTAGCGGCTACCTGGTGGCCTTTGAACTGGCACTCGACAACCTGCGACTTGGTCGCACGGTGATCGCCGACTGTGTCAATCCCGTGGCCGAGAGCCGGGCGGCGTGGCGCGATGTAGCGACACGGGCAGGCGTTCGGTTGGTGGATGTCCTGGTGATTTGTTCCGATAAGGTGGAGCACCGGCGCAGAGTAGAGCGCCGTGAGGTCGATATTCCGGGCTTGACGCCTCCGATCTGGGCGTCGGTGGTGAATCATGAGTACGAGTCGTGGGAAGAGGAGCCGTTTACAGTCGACACTGCCTTGATCTCTTCGGAGGAGGCTGCACGGCTGATCGGTGAATGGTGTGTTTGCGGCGGATGAGTGTGGAGAGTCGAGGGTCCTGTGTATGTCTTCATCAGTGGTGAATTAGAAATAATTACATACTACGTGGTACGTAATTTGGTTGTCCGGAGACAGAGAGCGCGTGATGGGCACTAAGTGTTCGCCTGAACCCTTGCAGCGCCTATGAGACCGAGCGCCGCCCGCGCGGCGCATCGCGGATGAATCCGCTCCTACATTCGTTGCAACGTACCGAACCTGTCAGGCCAGGGTTGCCAGCCTTGGCACAGGGCTTGAGACAGGTGGGGCGGCAGCAATGCCCTTCGAGAAATCGCGTCAAACGCACAAGGCTAACAACCATGGCCTATCAGGCATGGCCACGTTGCAACAGATGTAGGAGCGGATTCATCCGCGATGCGCCGCGCGGGCGGCGCTCGGTCCCGAGAGCGCTGCAAAACTGTCGTCTTACATCTGGCTGCCCTGACGCGGTCATTCCCACCCTGAAACATCAGACTTAACCGGTCTCCCGGCTCTATGCTGGTACTGGCCTGAAAGAGGGGGCGCAAAGCGCCCCCGTGTTTGGGGCAGCCTCCCCATTACCTTCCACTTGTTTCTCCAACACGCTGATTCAAAACAATTTTATTGATGGCATAACGCTTGCTTCCACCCTCCACAGAACCCGTGAGTCCTGTGGAGGTGCAGCATGTTCATCCCCCTCGAAGGCGCTACCCCATGCGTGCCGGCATGAATCGCAAGCTGCGCCCAGCCTACCTGGGCCTGCTGCTGGGCACCGCGCTGATCGGCTTCGGCGTCGCCTACGAAAAACTCTGGTGCGACCCTCGCGAGCTGCTGCAGGAGTCTGCCGACCCCCAGGCCTTGCACACGCTCAGCCGCGACGGCGTCACCGTGGAGTTCGAGGCGCGGCCCCTGGCCGGCGGTGAACTGCGCGAGGGCGACTTTGCCAATATCCGTTTCAAGGTCAGCGACCAGAGCAGTGGCCAGCCGCTGTCGGGCATGGCCCCGGGCGCCTGGCTCGACCCCGCGCAGTCGGCGCCGGTCGGTGACCGCGACAGCAGCTGCAAGGCGCGCGTGGCGCTGTTTCTCAAGAGCAGCATCGGCGCTCGCCCTTTGCTCGACCTGAACAGCTACTTCCTGCTGGTACTGAACAAGGACGCCAGCCTGACGGTGATCGACCCGACCGTGTCGGTGGGCGGGGTCACCAGCACCCTGGCGCGCATCGACCTTCCGGGGCGGCCCATGGACTGGGTGGCCACCGGCGATGACAAGCAGGTGTTCGTGTCCATGCCCGAGCGCAACCAGGTGGCCTTGATCGACACCGAGACGTTTACCCGCGTGGCCACCCTCGACGCTGGCGAGCAGCCGCTGCGGGTGGCGCTGCAACCGGACCAGCGCCTGCTGTGGGTGGGCAACAACAGCCATGACCCGGCCAAGGGTGGGGTGACGGTGATCGATGTGCCCAGCCGCACCACGCTCAAGTCGTTCGCCACCGGCTCCGGCCACCACGAAATCGCCTTCAGCGCCGACTCGCGCTTCGCCTTCGTCAGCAACCGCGACGGCGGCACCCTGAGCGTGATCGACACTGCGCAGATGCGCCTGGTGAAGACCCTCGAGGTTGGCCCGCACCCGTTGTCGGTGGCCTATTCGCCGCTGTCGCAGGCGGTGTACGTGGTCGATGGCCAGGAGGGCACGGTGCGGGTGATCGACGCCCGCAGCCACACCCAGCGCCACACGGTCAAGGCCGAGCAGGGCCTGGGGCCGATGCGCTTCAGCCAGGATGGTCGTTACGGTGTGGTGCTCAACACCCTGGAGAACCAGGCGCTGGTGATCGATGCCAGTACCGACCAGTTGCTCCATCGCATCCCGGTGGCCGCCGAGCCATACCAGCTGACCTTCACCAAGGCCTACGCCTACGTGCGTGGGCTGGCTTCGCCGAAGGTGAGCATGATCAACCTGGCAAGCCTCGGCCAGGGGCGCGAGCCAATTGTCCAGGGTTTCGAGGCTGGCCCGGCGGCGCCGCGCCAGGCCGGCGACCTGCCATTGGCCCAGGGGGTGAGCATTTCCCGCGACGACAATGCGGTGTTCGTGGTCAACCCGGTGGACAACACCACCTACTTCTATGCCGAGGGCATGAACGCGCCGATGTCGGGCTACAACAACCGCGGCCACCAAGCCCGCGCCGCGCTGGTCATCGACCGCAGCCTGCGCGAGCTGGCGCCCGGCGTGTACGGCTCGACAGTGAAGCTGCCGGCCGCCGGCACCTTTGACGTGGCATTCCTGCTCAACCAGCCGCAGATCATCCACTGCTTCAGCACCGAGGTCGCGGCGTTGCCACAGTCGGGCGTGCCCAAGCGTGCCCACGCCGAGTTCATCGGTACCGACCAGCCGCTGCTGCAGCACACTCCGTACCTGGCCCGGGTGCGCATCCTCGGCGAGGACGGCAAGCCGCGCCTTGGGCTTGGCGACCTGAGCCTGCGCTATTTCCTCGCGCCCTCGTCGCTGCCGCGCAACGTGGCGCTGGTCGAGGTGGGCGAGGGGCTCTACCAGGCGCCGCTGGAACTGGCCGAGGCCGGCGCCTGGTACCTGCACGTGCAGTCGCCGAGCCTCGGGCGGGCCTTCACCGAAGAAAACTACACCAGCCTGCGCGTCCTGCCGGCCGCCGAGGCGCCCACCGCTTCCCAAGGGGAACCCAGGAGTGTGCGATGAAAAGTCTGCAGGGTGGAAAACTGCTTGGCCTGAGCCTGCTGCTGGCCAGCAACCTGGCGCTGGCCCACGCCGGCCACGATCACGGCGGCACGCCCGAGCAACCGCCGGCCGCTCACCAGGAGAAAGCCAGCGTGCGCTTCGCCGATGTGGCGCTGCTCGACCAGGATGGCATGCCGGTGCGCCTGGAAAAGGACCTGGTGGGCGATCACCTGGTGGTCATGGGCTTCATCTACACCAGCTGTACCACGGTGTGCCCGGTGGTCTCGTCGATCATGAGCAAGGTCCAGCAGCAGCTGGGCGGGCGGGTGGGCGAGGAGATCCGCCTGGTGTCGATCAGCGTCGATCCACAGCGTGACGATTCCAGGCGCCTGGCCGGCTACGCCCGGGCATTCCAGCACGGGCCGGGGTGGAGCTGGCTGACCGGTTCGCCCTACGCCATCAGCGAAACGCTCAAGGGGCTCGGCAGCTTCAGCGCCAACCTCAGCGAACACCCGCCGTTGATCCTGGTGGGTGACGGGCGCAGCGGCCACTGGACGCGTTTCTACGGCTTCACCGACCCCAACGTGCTGATCGGCGAGGTCAACCGCCTGAGCGCGCGCCGGGTGCATGCCAAGAGCACGGCCATCGCCGGCCAGGAGGTACAGCCATGAGCGCCCACACTTCCCGCCATGCCAGCATGCGCAGCCTCGACTGGCTGGTACTCGGCGCCTGCCTGTGGATCCTCGCCTCGGTGGCGTTCGCCCACGAGGGCCACGCGCCGACGCCACAACCGGCGCCGCAGACCATGAGCAGCGGCGCTGGCACCCGTGATGCACAGACCTGGTTCACCGACACCGTGCTCAAGGACCAGGACGGCCGCGAGCTGCGCTTCTACAGCGATGTGCTCAAGGACAAGGTGGTGATGCTCAACGTGATCTTCACCCACTGCAACGATGCCTGCCCGCTGATCACCCGCAAGTTGCGCGAGGTGCGCGAGGCCATGGGCCCGGCACTGGCGGCGCAGGTGACGTTCGTGTCGCTGAGCAGCGACCCTCTGAACGACACGCCAGAGGTACTCAAGGCGTTTGCGCAGAAGCAGGGAGTCGATGGGCCAAACTGGCTGTTCCTGACCGGCGACAAGGCCAGCGTCGACCTGGTGCTGGGGCGGTTGGGTCAGTTCCTGCCCAGCCCCGAGCAGCACTCGACGCAGTTGATTGCCGGTGACGTGGCGGGCAAGCGCTGGAGCAAGATCCGCCCCGACGCGCCACCCGCTGCGATCGCCCAGCGCATGCAACTGCTGGCACAGCCGTTGGCGGGGCGCTGACATCATGAGCGCCGCTGCCAAGTGGGTCATGCTCATGTTGTGGGGGTGCCTGTGCGGGGCGGTGCAACTGAGCGAACAGGAACTCGCCGGCAAACGCCTCTACCGCGAAGGCGTCTCCAGCAGCGACGCCCAGTTGCTGGCCCGGGTCGGCCCCGGCGACATGAGTGTGCCGGCCAGCGTGTTGCCCTGCGCCGGTTGCCACGGCAACGACGGGCGCGGCCGCAGCGAAGGCGGAGTGCGCCCGCCGAGCCTGGACTGGCAACGCCTGGCCCTTGGCCCTGGCTATCGCGAGGCCAACAACCGGCGCTACCCGGCCTACACCGATGCCAGCCTGGCGCGGGTCATCCGCAGCGGCACCGACCCCGCCGGCAATCGCCTCGACCCGGCGATGCCACGCTTCGACCTGAGCCTGGCCGACCAACGCAACCTTGCCGCCTACCTCAAGCGCCTGGGCGAGGACCGCGACCCCGGCGTGGAGGAGGGCACCTTGCGCCTCGGTACCTTGCTGCCCGAGCAGGGGCCGCTGGCCGAGGCCGGGCGAACGGTGCGGGCAGTGCTGGAGGATGGCGTCGCGCAGTTGAACCAGCAGGGAGGCATCCATGGACGACGCCTGCAACTGGTCGCGCTGGACCCAGGGCAGGACCCGGCCAGCACCGCACAGGCACTGGACACGCTGATGCAACGAGAGCGGGTGTTCGCCCTGGTCGCGCCCCTGGCGCCACTGCTCGATAGCCGTCAGCTGGAACAGGCCGGCCTGCCGCTGATCGGTGCCACGCCACGTAGCGGTGGCAACGCGCAGGTGTTCGATCCCTTGCCGAGCGTGCCCGGGCAATTGCTCAGCGTGGCGCTGCATGCCCGCGATGCCCTTGGCCTGGCGCCCGCTGCCTTGCGGGTGGTGTATGCCGGCGCAGGGCAGGCCGATGCGGCGCAGGCAGTACAGCAGCGTTTGCATCAATTGGGGTTGGCCACCGCTGCGCCCGTGGCGTTCACGGGCCAGGCCCCGGACGGCGAGGGTATCCTCTTCCTCGGCCACGCCCAGGCCTTCACCGAGCTGGCGTCGAGCCTGCAGGCGAGCGGGCGCGACCCGTACCTGTTCGCCGCGTCGGGGCAGGTGGCCGGCGCCGTGCCGGGGTTGCCACCATCATGGTCGCGGCGGGTGCTGCTGGCCTATCCCTTCGTACCCGGCGACTGGACCGCGCAAGGCCGGGCGACCCTTGCCGGGGTGCAGTTGCGCCAGGGGCTGGAGCCGCGCCAGGCGTCGTTGCAGGTCAGTACCCTGTGCGCCTGGCAGTTGTTGGTCGAAGCCTTGAAGCAGATCGGGCGCGACGCCAGCCGTGAGCAGCTGTTGATCGCCCTGGAGCAGTTGCATGACATCGATACCGGCTTCACGCCGTTGCTGGGTTTCGGCCCCGGACGCCGCCAAGGCATGACAGGTGCCCATGTGGTGGAGGTAAGCCTGCCGGGCCCCGGTTTCATTGAAGTGGCACCGTACCGAGCGCTGCCGGACAGCCCTTGAGACTCAGGAGAAGATCACCATGCGCACCCTGATTGCCTGCCTGTTGTCGCTGCTCGCCCTGGCCAGCCACGCCGACACCCCGGCGGCGCGGGTCAATGGCGTGGAGATCGGGGTGCTGCGCCTGGAGCGCTACTTCAGCGAATACCTCCAGGCCCAGGGGCGGGCGGTGGCGAGCATCCGCAACCCCAACCTTTACCAGCGTCTGCGCGCGCAGGCCCTGGATGAACTGATCGACAAGGAACTGCTCTGGCAGGAGGCCCAGCGCCAGGGCATCGACATCAGCGATGCGCAGGTGACGGCGCGGGTCGGCGAGGTTGAGGCGGCCTTCGGCAGCCCCGCGGTGTTCGAGCAGCGCCTGGCGCAGGCCGGCTTCGATCGGGCAGGCTTCGCTGACTACACTCGACATGAGATGGCCGCCCAGCAGGTTTTCGCCCGGCTGAGTGCGATCGAAGAACCCAGCAGCGCCGAAGTTGCAGCCTTCCATCAAGCCAACTGGCATAGACTGCAAGGAATGCAGAACCAAAGTGATAATACTTCTGTCCTACCAGAACAAGGCCTGCGCCTGGCCAGGGATGCGCTCGTCGCGCAACTGCAGGGTCAGGCCCGGCAAGCCGTGCGCCAACGTTTGCGTGATTCCGCTACAGTGGAGCGCGCCGACTGAAGGGCGGGCAGGGCGTTCCCCATTGTTGGGGGAAACGCTACCGGGCAATGTGCCATCATCTTCCCCGGATATGGGGAACGGCCAGCCTGCAAGCTCTGAGGTGACAGACAAGCTTCAACGATATCAACGACTTGAAAGCGGTAAGCACTGATTTTTCATGCCTGGCACGAAGCCTGCTCAAGCCTCTACAAGGCCGCACTTCGCAGACCGGGGAACCGGGCAGTTCATGGGAGTGGACCTTGGTGAACAGAGTATTGGTAGTCGATGACGAACAGACCCTTGCGCAGAACCTGCAAGCTTATCTGCAGGCGCAAGGCCTGGAGGTCCATCTCGCCCACGACGGTGCCACGGGTATCGAAGAGGCCGAGAGACAGGCACCGGACGTGATCGTGCTGGATTACCGCTTGCCCGACATGGAGGGGTTTCAGGTCCTGGAGACCGTGCGCAGGAACAGGCAATGCCATTTCGTGCTGATCACCGCCCACCCGACCGCCGAGGTCCGTGAGCGGGCTGCCGAACTGGGCGTGACCCATGTCCTGTTCAAGCCGTTCCCGCTGATGGAACTGGCCCGCGCCGTCTTCGACCTGATGGGCATCGAGCGCCAGCGCAGAAGCACCGACCAGCCGGCCGAAGGGTACGTCGAACGACGCCAGAACAGGAACGAGTCGTTCCCCTTGCAGTTGTACGATGGCAGCTGGGTCCTGGCCGACCGCCGACGCAATGGCGGCAAGCCCACCGAACCTGACGACGAACAACTGCTCACCGGGGAATAGCGGCGCCCAAGGCCCCCAAGCCCGCGGCGCCGCCCCTGAGCGGAGTCGCAGGCCATGTCCCAGGCATTTGATGCAAGCAGTAAAGGCCTCGTCGCCGGCAATCCGGAACAGGCGCCCCTTTATCTTCCATACCCCCGCGATCTCCTGGCCCAGGCCCGCCAGCAAGCCGGCCATGAGCGCCTTCTGGCCTGCCTGGAACACCTGTCCAGCGACACCCCGGCCACCTTCACCCAGCGCCTGGCCACCACCCTGCATTACCCGGTGCTTGCCACCCAGGCGCTGTTCGCCTGCGCCCCGGCGTTCGACCGGGTCAGCCTGGCGCAGTGCCTGAAACACGAATTCGCCCTGGTCGAACACGACGGCGAGCGGGTCGGTGTGTTCGCCGACCCCTTCGACAGCGCCCGCCTGGCCTGGATCGACGACTGCCTGCAGGGCGCGCCGCTGTACCTGGCCCACGCCGCCGACCTCGCCGCGTTCCTGGCCCGCCACGAGGAAAGTTTCCACGCCGTCGATGCCCTCGGCCACGAGGCTGAACCTGGCAGCGAGGCCGACCCGCTGCAGCGCCTGTCGCTGACCAGCATCAGCGAAGACCAGAGCCGCGTGGTCAAGCTGGTCAACTCCACCCTGTACGACGCCCTCAAGCTGCACGCCAGCGACATCCACCTGGGGATGACTGGCCAGGGCCTGACCATCAAGTACCGTATCGACGGCGTGCTCAACGCTGCCGGCAAGGCCAGCGGCAGCGCCTTCGCCGAACAGGTGATCTCGCGGATCAAGGTGATGGCCGAGCTGGACATCGGCGAGAAACGCGTGCCCCAGGACGGTCGCTTCAAGGTGGCCATCGGCGAGCGGCAGATCGATTTCCGCGTCTCGATCATGCCGAGCATCTTCGGCGAGGACGCGGTGCTGCGGGTGCTGGACAAGCAGGACCTGTCCGACCAGGTCAGCGGCGTGCAGCTGCAGGCCCTGGGCTTCGAGGCGCACACCTTGCAGGCCCTGCGCCGGCTGGCCGCCGAGCCCTACGGCATGATCCTGGTCACCGGCCCCACCGGCAGCGGCAAGACCACCACCCTCTACGCCATGCTCAGCGAGATCAACCATGGCATGGACAAGATCATCACCATCGAAGACCCGGTCGAGTACCAGTTGCCCGGCGTGCTGCAGATCCCGGTCAACGAGAAGAAGGGCCTGACCTTCGCCCGTGGCCTGCGCTCGATCCTGCGCCACGACCCGGACAAGATCCTGGTCGGCGAGATCCGCGACCCGGATACCGCGCAGATCGCCGTGCAGTCGGCGCTCACCGGGCATCTGGTGTTCACCACCATCCACGCCAACAACGTGTTCGACGTGATCGGCCGCTTCAGCCAGATGCAGGTCGATCCCTACAGCTTCGTCTCGGCGCTCAATGCCGTGCTGGCCCAGCGCCTGGTGCGCCTGGCCTGCCCGCACTGCGCGCAGGCCTGCGAACCGGACGACGACTTGCTGGCCGCCTCGGGCCTGGCCCGTGACGCGGTGGCCGACTGGCGCTTCGTGCGCGCCCAGGGCTGCGGCCAGTGCCGTGGCAGCGGCTACCGCGGGCGCAGCGCGATTGCCGAACTGCTGCACCTGGACGACGACCTGCGGCAGATGATCGTCGAACGTCGCCCGCTTTCGCAGATCAAGCAGCTGGCCTGCCAACGCGGCCTGCGCCTGCTGCGCGCTTCGGCCGTGGACCTGGTCCGCGATGGCCGCACCACACTCGAGGAGATCAACCGTGTCACATTTATCGCCTGATCGGTATTGCGCGGTGCTGGGCGCCGAGGGTGTCGGCCTGGGCCATTGGCACGGCCGGCAGCATCAATGGCTGGGCAGCCGCGCGTTTGCCTGCGACGCCGCCCAGCCGGCCTGGGCCCCGGCCTTGCAAGCCCTGGCCGGGCTGCTGGGTGAGCATCCGGCACGCGGCGCGCAGTTGCGCGTGCTGCTCTCGGCCCGCTACAGCCGCTTCTGCCTGGTGCCCTGGAGCGATGCCATCGGTACCCCGCGCGAACTCGACGCCTACGCCCGGGCCTGCTTCGAGAACCTTTACGGGCAGCCTCTGGATGACTGGCGCATCGTTCTTTCGCCGGAGCCGGCCGGTGCCGCGCGCATCGCCACCGCACTGCCCGAGGCACTGCTCCAGGGCTTGCAGGCCCTGGGGCGGGAAAGCCGCCTGAGCCTGCGCTCGGTGCAGCCGTACCTGATGGCCGCCTACAACCGCTGTTCGGCGCAACTGGCCCAAGGCGACTTCCTCTTCGTACTGGCCGAGCCGCGCCGCAGCGTGCTGCTGCTGGCCTCCGGCGGTGCCTGGCAGCAGGTGCTGGCCCAGGGCTGCGCCGACAACGACCAGGCCCTGCAGGCGCTGATCGAGCGCACCTGCGAACTGTATGGCGAGCAATTGCCTCGGGTGTACCTGCACGCCCCGGGGCGCACGGCAGCCTCGCAACTGGCCGCGGTGCAGCTGTGCGCCGCCAGCGCCGAATCCGATCCGTTGTGCGCCATGTGGCGGGCGGTGGCCTGACATGCGCCGCCTCGACCTGGAATTCCAACCCCGCCACAGCAGCCCCCTGGCCTGGTCGTTGCTCGCCCTCGGCGGCGCCGTGCTGGCCGTGCTGGTGCTGGCCCAGCAGCAACTGGTGAGCGAGCAGGTGCACCTGGAAGGCCGCGTGCACCAACTCGAACTCAAGCTCGGCCGGCGCCCGGCCACCGCCGCGGTGCAGAGCAACGCGGTGATCCGCGAGCAGACCGAGCGCCTGGCGCAGATGCGCAGCGTCTCGCAGCAGTTGCAGCGGCCATGGCAGCAGCTGTTCGCCATGCTCGAAGTGATGCCGCAGGAAGACGTGGCACTGCTCAGCCTGACCCCCGATGCCCGCAAAGGCCAGGTACGCATCAGTGCCGAGGCGCGCAACCTCGAGGCCATGCTGCAGTACCACCAGCGCCTGGAGCGCAGCGCCGAGCTGTCGGACGTGTCGCTGCTCAACCACGAGGTGGTGGCCGGGCAGGTCGAGCATCCGGTGCGCTTCAACCTCACCGCCACCTGGGAGACCGGCCATGCGCGCCCGTAGCCTGATTGTCCATGAAGCGCTGCGGCGCCTGGGCCGGGCAGGGCTGGCCGCGGTGCTGGTCGGCGGCCTGGCCCTGGCGGTCGCCCTGGCCGGGGTGCTGCCCCACTGGCAGGCGGTGCGCGAACTGCGTGCCAGCGAGGCCGATGCCAGTGCCCAGGTGCAGCGCCTGGCGCGTGGCGAGCTCAAGGTGCAGGCCAAGCCCGAGCAGCAGGCGCTGGACGACCTGCGTCAGCAGCTGCCCGGCCAGCCCCAGGCCAGCGAGCTGATCGAGCGCCTGTACCACCTGGCCAGTGCCGAGCGCATCAGCCTGGCCCGTGGCGAGTACGCCCTGGGCGTGGACCCGAAGACCCAGCTGGCGCGCTACCAGATCGTCCTGCCGGTGCGCGGCAGCTACCCGCAGATCCGTGGCTTCCTCAAGGCGCTGCTTGGCCAGTTACCGACGCTGGTACTGGAAGACCTGGAACTGCAACGCAAGCGGATCGGTGACCGGGAACTGACCGGTCGTGTGCGCATGACCCTTTACCTGTCGAGGTCGTGATGAACACTCAGCGTGCGGTGATGTGGGCCGGGTTCCTGGGGTTGAGCGCGGCGCTGGCGTGGGCGCCGGGGCATTGGTTTGGCGTGGAGGAAGAGGAGGTTGGCCCGATCGCGGGGCAAGCCCGCTCCCACGCAGCACCCACGGCCCCAGTGGGAGCGGCCTTGCCCCGCGATGAAGGCAAAAGCCCTTCACGCGACCTGTTCCCCAGCCAGCAATGGACCCCACCCCAGGCCCTGGCCAGCGTCACCGAGCAACCCGTGGTCACTATCCCGGAGCCCGCCGCACCTACCGCCCCGACGCTGCCGTTTCGTTTCATCGGTCGCATGGGTGAGCGCGACGACCTGCAGATCTTCCTGCAGAGCGGCGAAAAGCTCTACGTCGTGCGCCAGGGCGATGTGATCGACGACACCTACCGTCTGGACCGCGTCTCGGCCACCGAGCTGAGCCTGGTCTACCTGCCACTGCATCAGCCACAGACCCTGTCTGTCGGGAGCGCACCATGAAACCGTCGAAGTTGTGCAAGCCTGCGCCGTTCGTGCTCCTGGCCCTGTGCGTGGCCATTGCCGGATGCGGCTCGAGCGCCGCGCGCAAGGACAGTCAGGAACTGATCAAGGAAGGCCAGTACGAGGCCGGTATCGCTCGCCTGGAGGAGGCCCTGCGCGAAGATCCGCGCGACACCGAGCTGAACATCGCCCTGGCCCACGGCCGCCAGGCCGCGGTCGAGGCGCTGCTGACCCAGGCCGACAGCGACCGCGTGCGCCATGACTTCGCCGGCGCGCGCATGGGCTACGGCCGGGTGCTGTCCCTCGAGCCGAACAACCGCCGCGCCCAGGAGGGCATCCGCCAGCTGGAGCTGATCCGCACCCTCGACGACCGTGTCGCCCTTGGCCAGGCTGCATTGCGCCAGGGCGACCTGTTCGGCGCCGAGCGCTACATGCGCGAGGTGCTGCGCCTCGACCCGCAGAACCAGAAGGGCCAGATGCTGCGCAGCGACATCGAGAACGTCCAGGCCCGTACCGCCACGCCGTACCCGCAACTGCGCAGCAAGCTGGAGCGCCCGGTCACCCTGGAGTTTCGCGATGCCGACCTGAAGACCATCTTCGAGGTGCTGGCCCAGGTCGCCGGGATCAACTTCATCTTCGACAAGGACCTGCGCCCGGACATGAAAGCCACCATCTTCGTGCGTGAGGTGCGCATCGAGGACGCCGTGGCCCTGCTGCTGGAGCAGAATCAGCTGCGCCAGAAGATCGTCAACGACAACACCTTGCTGCTCTACCCGGATTCGCCGCAGAAGACCAAGGACTACCAGGAACTGGTCATGCGCACCTTCTACCTGACCAGCATCGACGCCAACACCGCGTTGAACATGGTCAAGACCATGCTCAAGACCCGCGACGTATTCGTCGACGAGCGCCTCAACACCCTGACCATGCGCGACACCCCCGACGCCGTGCGCATGGCCGAGAAGCTGCTGCAGTCCCAGGACCAGTCCAACCCCGAGGTGGTGCTGGAAGTTGAGGTGATGGAAGTGGCCACCTCGCGCATCCTCGACCTCGGCCTGCAATGGCCCAACACCTTCGGCGTGCTGACCAGCGACGGCAAGTCGGTCAGCGTGCTCGACCAGCTGCGTGGCATCGATTCCAGCCGCATCAGCATCTCGCCGGCGCCGCAAGCCAAGATCAATGCCCAGGACAAGGACATCAACACCCTGGCAAGCCCCGTGATCCGGGTCAGCAACCGCGAGCAGGCGCGCATCCACATCGGCCAGCGGGTGCCGATCATCAGCGCCACCTCGGTGCCCTCGACCCAAGGCCCGGTGATCACCGAAAGCGTCACCTACCTGGATGTCGGTCTCAAGCTCGAAGTGCAGCCCACCGTGCACCTGAACAACGAGGTGGCGATCAAGGTGGCCCTGGAAGTGAGCAACGCCACGCCCCTGGAGGCCACCCGCCAGGGCACCATTCCGGTCCAGGTCGATACCCGCAACGCCCAGACCAGCTTGCGCCTGCACGATGGCGAGACCCAGGTGCTGGCCGGCCTGGTGCGCAACGATCACAACGCCAGCGGCAACAAGATCCCGGGGCTGGGCGACATTCCCGGCCTGGGCCGGCTGTTTGGTAGCAACAAGGACGACATGAGCAAGTCCGAACTGGTGCTGGCGATCACCCCGCGCATCGTGCGCAACCTGCCGTACCAGAGCCCGTCGGACATGGAGTTCGCCACCGGCACCGAATCGGCCCTGCAGGTGCGCCAGCTGGCGCAACCGGCGCCGGCCAGCGCGCTGCCGGCCGATGCTCCGGTTGACGAGCCGGCCGCGGCGCCGCTGGTCGAGGGGCAGATGGCCGTGGTGCCTGCCGCCGCGAGGCCACGGCCATGACACGCCGCCAGCAGGGTTTCAGCCTGATCGAGGTGGTGCTGACCCTGGCGCTGCTCGGCTTGCTCGCCAGCATGGCCGCGCCCCTGACCGAGACCGTGGTGCGCCGGGGCAAGGAGCAGCAGCTGCGCGAGGCGCTGTACCAGATCCGCGACGCCATCGACGCCTACAAGCGCGCCTTCGACGCCGGCTACATCGAGAAGCGCCTGAACGCCAGCGGTTATCCGCCGAGCCTGCAGGTGCTGGTGGACGGCGTGCGCGATGTGCGCAGCGCCAAGGGTGCGAAGTTCTACTTCCTGCGGCGCATCCCCCACGACCCGCTGCGCGCCGCCAAGGACGACGACCAGGGTGGCTGGGGCCTGCGCGCCTACGACAGCGCGGCCGACAGCCCACGCGAAGGCGAGGACGTGTTCGACGTGTATTCCAAGGCCAGCGGCAAGGGCCTGAACAACGTGCCCTACGGGCAATGGTGACGGCGATGAAAGCGAGCAGAGGCTTCACCCTCATCGAACTGCTGGTGGTGATGGCGATCATTGCCACCCTGATGACCATCGCCATGCCGCGCTACTTCAACAGCCTGGAGGCCTCCCGCGAGGCCACCCTGCGCCAGAGCCTCTCGGTGCTGCGCGAGGCGCTGGATCACTACTACGGCGACACCGGGCACTACCCCGACTCGATCGACCAACTGGTGGAGCAGCGCTACCTGCGCAACACCCCGGTCGATCCGATCACCGAGCGGCGCGATGCCTGGCAGCTGGTGCCGCCGCCCGAGGGCGTGGCCGGCGCGGTGGCCGACATCAAGAGCGGAGCAACCGGGAGGGCGCGCGATGGCAGCCTCTATGCCGAATGGTGAAGCCGGCTTCACCTACCTGGGTGTGCTGCTGCTGATCGCCGTCAGCAGCGTGGCCCTGGCGGCCACCGGCACCCTGTGGGCCACCAGCCTGCAGCGCGAGCACGAGCGCCAGCTGCTGTGGGTGGGCGGCCAGTACGCGCAGGCCCTGCGCAGCTACTACCGCGCCTCGCCGGGCCTGGCCCAGTACCCGCAGGACCTCGGTGAGCTGGTGGAAGACAACCGTTTCCCGTCGCCGCAGCGCCACCTGCGCAGGCTTTATCCCGACCCTGTCGGCGGCGGCGAGGAATGGGGCTTGCTGCGCGCGGTCGATGGCCGCATCACCGGGGTGTATAGCCGCTCCGACGCCGCGCCGCTCAAGCGCAGCGGCTTCGACGCCCAGTGGAGCGCCTTCGAGGGGCTGGAGCACTACAGCGACTGGCAGTTCGTCGCCGAGCAGGCCTTTGCCGAGAGCGCCGGCGGCGCCCGCCAGCACGCAGGTCCGGGAGTGGCGCCATGAAACGCCTGGCCGCTCGAGTGTGCCTGTGCCTGGCCTTGTTGCATGGCCAGGCACAGGCCGGAGCCGAGGACGAGATGATGGGCTTCATCGTCGACAACACCATCTCGCACATCGGCCACGACTTCTACCACGCCTTCAGCGACCGGCTGCGCGCCACCAGCCGGCTGGATTTCAACCTGGTGGTGCGCGAACGCCCGGATGCCCGCTGGGGCAGCCTGGTGACGGTGGAGTACGAACGCGAGGTGCTGTACCGGCGCTTCCTGCCGCCCAACACCACGCAACTCAACGACGAGGCCATCGCGGCCGCCGACCTGGTCCGCCAGCAGATCATCCAGCGCAAATTGCAACGGCTGCTGCAGGACACAACCGATCTGGAGAGGGACGAGCTATGAGCAACCACCTTGCACGACGCATCGCCGCCTGCCTGCTGGCCGCCGGCCTCGGTGGCCAGGCCCTGGCCACCGAGCTGGTGTACACCCCGGTCAACCCGTCCTTCGGCGGCAACCCGATCAATGGCGCCTGGCTGTTGAACAACGCCCAGGCGCAGAACGACTACGACGACCCCGACCTCAAGGACCGCAGCTCGGCATTCGCCGGCACCTCGGCCCTGGAGCGCTTCAGCAACCAGCTCGAGTCGCGCCTGCTCGGGCAGTTGCTGGACAACATCAGCAACGGCAACACCGGCAGCATGTCCACCGACGCCTTCCTGATCGACGTGATCGACGATTCCGGGGCGCTGAGCATCAAGGTCACCGACCGGGCCACCGGAGAAATTTCGATCATCGAGGTCAGCGGCCTGAACCCCTGAGAGGGACGGGTCTTTTACTGGGGAGAGAACGCCATGAAACGCCTGCTGAGCACACTGCTGATCGTCGCCGCGCTGGCTGGCCTGCAAGGCTGCGGCCTGCGCGAGCCGATGCCCGCCGAACAAGACGCCGAGACCCCGACGCTGACGCCGCGGGCCTCGACCTACTACGACCTGGTCAACATGCCCCGGCCCCGCGGCCGGCTGATGGCGGTGGTGTACGGCTTCCGCGACCAGACCGGGCAGTACAAGCCGACCCCGGCCAGTTCGTTCTCCACCAGCGTCACCCAGGGGGCGGCGAGCATGCTGATGGACGCGCTCAACGCCAGTGGCTGGTTCGTGGTGCTGGAGCGCGAGGGCCTGCAGAACCTGCTGACCGAGCGCAAGATCATCCGCGCCTCGCAGAAGAAGCCTGACGTTGCCGAGAACATCCAGGGCGAGCTGCCGCCGTTGCAGGCCGCCAACCTGATGCTCGAGGGCGGCATCATCGCCTACGACACCAACGTGCGCAGCGGCGGCGAGGGCGCCCGCTACCTGGGCATCGGCCTGTCCCGCGAGTACCGGGTCGACCAGGTCACGGTCAACCTGCGGGCGGTGGACGTACGCACCGGGCAGGTGCTGGCCAACGTGATGACCAGCAAGACCATCTACTCGGTCGGGCAGAACGCCGGGGTGTTCAAGTTCATCGAGTTCAAGAAGCTGCTCGAAGCCGAGGTCGGCTACACCACCAACGAGCCGGCGCAGTTGTGCGTGCTGTCGGCCATCGAAGCCGCGGTGGGCCACCTGCTGGCCCAGGGCATCGAGCGGCGGTTGTGGCAGGTGGCCGGGGAAGGGACGGGGGACAAGGCGGTGCTGGACAAGTACCTGAGCCAGTATCAGCAGCAGTAGCGACCCACGGGGGCACGTGGTCCGCCGATGCCCCCTGCAGTCGGCGTTCAAGGCAAATCAAACTTTGCAGCCGTGGCGGCATCTCCAGGTAATGCAACCAGGAGAAATCACCATGTCAGATCCACGCCATTCGCCGGCCAAGCAGGGCCCGCACTCATCCGAGCAGGCCACCGAGCCCGACGACCTCGGCTTCGACCCGGACTCGCCGGATGTCGATGATCCGCAGGTTGATCCCCAGGGGCCGGCGAAGCCACCGAGGGATGTCGAAAAAGAGGGCTGAATCATTCGCCGCATTGGTCGTACAGCTGGCGCGCCTGAACAATCGCCGGCATGTTCGCCTCCGCCCACTGCGCCAGCTGCTCCACCGTCCCGCCCAGGGTCGCACCCAGCTCGGTGAGGGCGTAGTCGACGGTGGGCGGTACCGTCGGATACACCTGGCGCTCCACCAGGCCGTCGCGTTCGAGCCGCTTCAGGGTTTGCGACAGCACCTTCTGCGAGACGCCGGCGATATCCCGGCGCAGCTGGTTGAAACGCACCCGCTCGCCGGCGCTGAGGCGGTCGATGAGCAGCAGCACCCATTTGTCGGCGAGGCGGTCGAGCACCAGGCGGGCGGGGCAGTTCGGGGCGAATACGTCGTAGGCGGGGCATTCGCGGTAATGGGCCATGGGTTACTCCAAGGTAATCAGGTGAGTGAAAAGTGCCTTCTTGAGCGCCTGGGCGGGACTGGTTAGGCTTTTGTCCATGGTTTGCGGCCGCGCCATACCCTCCTGTTGAACGCACTGAAGGAAACTGAGATGAACACCGAACCCAAGGCTTCGGCGCTGCGTGCTGGCCGCTGGATCACCCTGCTGCTGTTGAGCGCGGCGGCCAATCCGGGCAATGCCGGCGAGCTGGTGGCCCCGGCCACCCTGGTCGTGGACCAGAGCCTGCCCAAGGCCCAGCTGGAGCAGCAGATCCTCGCCGCCCGCCGCTACGACACCTTCTGGAACACCGGCGACGAGGCCATGGCCCGCGCCGCGCTGGCCGCCGACTTTCGCGACAACACCCTGCCACCGGGACGGCCACAGGGCGTGGAAGGGCCATTGACCGCTTCCAGGGCATTCCGCGCAGCGGTGCCGGACCTGCGCTGCGAGGTACTGCAGATGATCGTCGCCGGCGACCGGGTCACCGCGGCGCTGCGTTTCACCGGGCACTTCAGCGGCAAGCTGGGCGAGCACCAAGGGCAGGGCCAGGCCATCGATTTCATCGCCATGGATATCTACCGTGTCGCCGAGGGCCGGATCGCCGAGGACTGGCATCTGGAGGACAACCTTGCATTCATGCGCCAGGCGGGGTTGGTTGGGCGCTGAACACCCGGACTCGCCTTGATCCAGGGTTGTCAGGACTGGCCTCATCGCCGGCTAGCCGGCTCCCACAGGTACAGAGCATGCGCGGTCGGTGTGGGAGCCGGCTGGCCGGCGAAAGGGCGTAAAGCGCCCCTTGCGGTCAGTCGAACACACGCGGCGGATTGACCGGCGTATCGGCCTGGGCCAGGGCCCAACGGGCAATCTCGTCCTTGCGCATGAACGCCACGCCGGCATGGCTGCGGGCATAGGCGAAGAACTGATCCAGCGCGCGCACCACGGTAGGGGTGCCGCCGATGCGGTCATGCGCCGACAGCGACATCAGCCGGCGCCGTTGGCGGCCTTCGGCATAGAGCACGTCGAACTCGTCCTTGAGCTCCTGCAACAGCGCGGCGCCGGTCATCGCCGTGGACCCGGCGATGCGGCCGATGTCGTTGTTGCGCAGGGTGTAGGGCACCACCGCGAACGGCTTGCCGCGCACCGGGGTGATCGAGGGCTCGTCGCGGGCCAGGTCGTCGATGTGGTAGAGAAAGCCGAGGTCCTGGAGGATGTTCAGGGTCTCGCGGGAGTGGCGCATCCAGAAGGCGTTGAAACCCACCGGGCGTTGGCCGGTGACGCGCTCGATGATGGCGCTGGCCTGCTCGTACTGGCGACGCTCTTCTGCCGGCGTCAGGCTGTACTGCGGCGCCCAGTGCAGGCCGTGCCCGGCGGCTTCGTGGCCGCGGCGGACCACCTCGGCGGCGAGCTCCGGGTAGGCTTGCACAGCCTTGCCGACCATGTGCGAGGTGACCTTGATGCCATGGCGGTCGAACAGCGCGAGCAGGCGCGGCACGCCTTCCAGCGGGCCATAGCGGTACCAGCTGGGGGCGATGGTGTCGGGGTACCGTGGGTCCAGCGGCGGGAAGGGGCTTTCGGCGTGTTCCGGCTGGCCACCGGACTCGAATTGCAACGACACGGAAATCACCAGCTGCGCGCCATTGGGCCAGAACCCCTTGCCATCGGCGCTTTCGGGCGGCGCCGCGGTGCTGCTGCCCGGCTCTTTCGCCAGTACTGCGCCCGCCGCGACGGCGATGCCGCCGGCGAGGGTGCCTTTCATGAAATCTCTTCTGCTGGTCATCGGCTTGCTCCTGTGCGGTGTCGATGCCGGGCAGTGTAATTAGCGAGGAAATCACCAATAATCAGGCGAAAGCCAAAATCATATTTCGGAAAAATCGAAAAGCATGCTGGATCACCTGGCGTTGTTCCTGACCATCATCGAAAAAGGCAGCCTGTCGGCGGCGGGCCGCGAGCGCGGGTTGTCACCGGCCACGGTGTCCGAGCGCCTGGCGGCGCTGGAGGCGCACTACGGGGTGGCGCTGCTGACCCGCAGCACCCGGTCGCTGAGCCTCACCGACGCTGGCCGGCAACTCGCCGAGGGCGCACGGCGCCTGCTGGCCGAGGCCGACGAGTTGGAAAGCCGGCTCAGAGACGGCCAGCAGAAGATCTCCGGGTTGGTGCGCCTGAGTGCGCCGGTGGACCTCGGCCAGCACTGCATCGTGCCGCTGCTCGACCGCTTCCTGGCCGAGCATCCGCAAGTCTCGATCGACCTGGACCTGACCGATGGCTACGTCGATCTGGTGGGACAGGGCATCGACTTCGCCATCCGCTACGGCACCTTGGCCGACAGTTCCCTGCGCGCACGGCCCCTGGGTGACAATCGCCGGGTGGTGTGCGCCGCGCCTGACTACCTGCGCCGCCACGGCACGCCCCTGCACCCGGACGATTTGGCCCGCCACGATTGCATCGTCATGCGGTTCGGCATCCACGCCGAACGGGTCTGGCCATTTCGCCTGGACGGCATGGCCTACCCGGTGAGCGTGCGCGGGCGGCGGGTCGCCAACAACGGCGAGCAGGTGCGCCGCTGGGCGCTGGACGGGCACGGGCTGTGCCTGAAATCGCTGCGCGATGTGCGCGACGACCTCGACAACGGCCGACTGGTCGAAGTACTGGAAGGCTTCAGCGCCGGGCAGGTGGCCCTGCAGATCGTCTACCCGCCGACACGGGTGCAGCCACAGCGGGTGCGGGCGTTGATGGAGGCGATCATCGAAGACCTGCGCTAGCGCGCCCCGTGGCAGCTGGCCGAGCCATTGCCACAGGGCAGACCGGCATCAGCCTTCGGCTTGTCTGGCGGCCTCGACACCGGCGGACGACAGCTTGATCGGGTAGTTGACGCTGAGCGTGTGGCCGGCTTCGACATTCACGCTGCCGTCGTGGATCAAGCCTTGCTCCTGCAGGGTCTTGAGCATGCCGGCCACGGCTTTCTCGCCGCGGTAGTTGTCCAGCACTTCCTTGCCCAAGCCTTGCGGGTGGGCGTGCAACAGACGGGTCAGGACTTCCGAACGCAGTGCATCATTGCTCATGGGAGCCTCGCTTTGTCAGTGGGCCGGGTTACTGGCCGTGCTTGGCCTGCAGTTCCTTGGCATGCTTCAGGTGCTCTTCGAGCTTGGGCAAGGTTGCGCTGGCGAAGGCCTTGAGCTCGGCCTTGTCGGACGATGCGGCCTCTTTCTTGAACAGTTCCACGGCTTTCTCGTGGGCCTCGACCTGGTTGTTGACGTAGGAACGGTCGAACGACTCGTCGCGCCACTCCAGGATCATCTTCTTGACCTTGTCGGTCAGCGCCGCTTCATCCGGCACGCTGATGTCCAGTGTACGGGCGATGTCGCCGAGCTTCTGGTTGGCCTGGGTGTGATCGGTGACCATCTGCTGGGCGAAGGTCTTGATTTGCGGGTCCTTGCTCTTGTCCATCGCCAGCTTGCCGGTCACCACTTCGGCGATGCCGGCCTCGGTGGCGGCGTCGACGAAATCGTCCGACGAGGCGGCCATGGCCTGTAGCGATGCCATGGCCAGCACCATGGAAAACCCGACCCGCTTGAGGAACAGATTGCTCATGTGTGACTCCTTATCCGTTGGCGCGACGTCAGTGTCGCGTACGGTTGAGGGCCGGCGGCGGGCAAAGGTTTAATTTTTCTGCGCGGTTTGAACCGATGGCGGCGGGCAGCGCTCACACCTTCAAAGGTGGCAGAGGAGCCCGACCATGAGCATCGAACGCAGCATTCCCGAACTCGAGGCCTGGTACGCCCAGTACGACGATGCCAGCTATCGCCGCGAATCGCCCGACGCCTATCACCATGAACTGCTGCGCACGGCCGAGGCGCTGCGCGATGATGGCGCGATCGACTGGGACGACTGGCTCAAGCTCAAGGAGCTGGCCGACCAGGCCCACCTGGGGGCACTGGAGGACGCGGTGCAGGCCCGCGTGGACGATCCCGACGCATGAAAGCGCTGAAGATCGCCACGTTCAATGTCAACGGCATCCGCAGCCGGCTCGACAACCTGCTGGCCTGGCTGGCGCGTGAGCAGCCCGACATCGTCTGCCTGCAGGAGCTCAAGGCCAGCGACGCGCAGTTTCCCGGTGAGGCCATCGGGGCGGCCGGTTACGGCTGCCTGCACTTCGGCCAGGCGTCATGGAACGGAGTCGCCATCCTCGCCCGCGGCAGCCAGCCCCTGGAGGTGCGCCGCGGCTTGCCGGGCATGGAGGACGACAGCCAGAGCCGTTACATCGAGGCGGCGGTGCATGGCGTGCAGGTGGCCTGCCTGTACCTGCCCAACGGCAACCCGCAGCCGGGCCCCAAGTTCGCCTACAAGCTGCGCTGGTTCGAACGCCTGATCGCCCATGCCGACACGCTGCGCGGTGCCGATCATCCGGTGTTGCTGGCGGGAGACTTCAACGTGGTGCCCACCGACCAGGACATCTACAACCCGAAATCGTGGCTCAAGGACGCGCTGCTGCAGCCCGAGTCACGCGCCTGCTACCAGCGCCTGCTGGAGCAGGGCTGGAACGATGCGTTGCGGCAGCTGTACCCGCACGAGCGGGTGTACACCTTCTGGGACTATTTCCGTAACCACTGGCCACGCAACGCCGGGCTGCGCATCGATCACCTGCTGCTCAACCCGGCCCTGGCACCTTACCTGAAGGACGCCGGGGTCGACGCCTGGGTGCGCAACGAGGCGCACGCCAGCGACCATGCGCCGGTGTGGATCCGCCTCGGCACACGCAAGCGGCGCTGAACTATAGTCATTGGCGGCCAAGGGTCGATGACAAGGGACTTCAATGCGCGCAGTCAGGAAACAGACCGAGGACGGCGTCTTCCCGGTGACCGGCGAGGGCCGCGCCGTGTCGCTGTTCCGCCTGATGCTCAGTTTCATGGCGGTGGTGATGCTGGCTTTCGTGCTGGTCGAGGGCTGGCGGATCTGGCGCGACTACCGACAAGTGTTTACCAATGCCGAGCACGCGGTCAGCAACCTGGCCCGGGCTACCGCCCAGCATGCCGAGGATGCCATCCGCCAGGTGGATGCGATCACCGCGGCCCTGGCCGAGCGCCTGGAGGGCGATGGTTTCGACCATGTCGACCGCCCGCGCCTGCACAAGTTGCTCAAGCAGCAGGCGCAGATCATGCCGCAACTGCATGGCCTGTTCGTCTATGGCCCGGACGGCGGCTGGATCGTCACCGACAAGGATGACGTGCCAGCGGGGGCCAACAATGCCGACCGTGACTATTTCATCTACCACCAGACCCACGCAGACCGCCAGGTGCGGATCGGCTCGGTGGTGCGCAGCCGCTCCACGGGCGACCTGATCATCCCCATCTCGCGGCGCCTGGACAATGCCGATGGCAGCTTTGCCGGGGTGTTGCTGGGGACCATCAAGGTTGACTGGTTCGTGCGCTACTACGGCGACTTCAAGATCGACGAGCGTGGCGCCCTGGTGCTGGCCAAGCGCGACGGCACCATCCTCGTGCGCCGGCCATTCGTCGAGCAGGTGATCGGGCGGAGCCTGGCGGCCAGCGACATCTTCCGCAAGTACCTGCCCCATGCCAGCGAAGGAGTGGCCGAAGCGGTGGCGGTGGTCGATGGCACGCCGCGCCTGTACGGGTTTCGCGCACTGAGCAGCTACCCGCTGGTGGTGGAGGCGGGGTTGTCGCTTGAGTCGATCATCGCGCCGTGGCGCCACGACATGCTCAAGTCGTTGGCCGTGCTGGTGCTGTTGCTGATCGGCGTGGCCGGTTTCGGCTGGATCGTCCTGCGTCAGTTGCGCGAGCGCATCGCCATCGAGCGTGCGTTGCACCAGGCCCACCAGACCCTCAAGGCGCTGGCCCTGACCGACAGCCTGACCGGGCTGGGAAATCGCAGGCGGCTGGACGCGGTGCTGGAACCGGAGATCCGCCGGGCGCGGCGCCAGGGCTATGCCCTGGCTCTGGTGATGCTCGACCTGGACTGCTTCAAGGCCTACAACGACCGCTACGGGCATCCGGCCGGCGACCAGTGCCTGCGCCGCTTCGGCGAACTGCTGCGCCAGGCGCTCAAACGCCCGGGCGACCTGGCGGTGCGTTATGGTGGCGAGGAGTTCACCTTGCTGCTGCCCGATACCGATGCCGCGGGGGCCAGCCAGATCGTGCAGGAGATCCTGCAGTTGCTGCGCCGGCAGGCCATCGAGCACGGTGGCAGCCCGTTCGGCCATGTCACGGCCAGCGCCGGTATCGCGGTGAGTGCACCGACGTTGGAGACGGTGACCCCGGAAAACCTGATGGCGGCGGCGGATGCGGCGCTCTACCAGGCCAAGCGGCAGGGGCGCGATCGCTACTGCCTGGCGGCCAGTGTGGAGCAGCATCCGGCGCATTGAACCAGCGCTCGAGGGCTGGGGCGTTACTCCACCTCGACCAGCACCCCGTCACGGTCAATCCGATAGCGCGCCAAGTCTCGGGCCAGGGTCAGGCGCCCCTTGTAGTGCGCCTGCGCCTCTTCGCGCACGTCCTCGATGGAACCGCCGCGCCCGCCGCCCGACTGGTAGCGGGCGCTGAAGTGCGTCAGCACCAGGTTCTTCACCGCCGCCATCTCGGCGAAGCGCGCCACCGCAGCCGCCGTGCTGTGGCCGAAGCTGGCCTGGGCTCGCTCGACCACCGGCTGGGTGAAGGTGGCTTCGTGGACCAGCACGTCCACGTTGGCGGCCAGTTCGCTCAACAGCTCAGGGCGGTCGTTGTCACCGCAGACGATGATTCGCTGTGCCGGGCGCGTCGGTTGCAGGTAGGCCAGCGGGTCGATCTGCCGACCTTCGTGCTCGACCGTCCGGCCACGGGCGATCTGCCCCCACAGCGGCCCGGCCGGGATGCCGTCGGCGCGCAGGCGCTCGGTGTCCAGGTGCGGTTGCGGGTCGCGCTCCTCGAACACGAAGCCATAGGAGGGTACCCGGTGCGATAGCTCGACCACGCCGACCTGGATGTTGCCGTGGCTCTGGCCAGCGAAGGTCTCCAGCGCCTGCATCTGCAACTCGAAGGGCAGGTAGGTGTCGCTGACCGCCAGGCTCTGCCGGACCCAGGCCTGCAGCTCGGCCGGCAGTACCAGCTGCAACGGCTCCTTGCGCCCTGACATGCCGGCGCTGGCCAGTAGCCCCGGCAGGCCGAAGCAGTGGTCGCCATGTACATGGGTGATGAAGATGGCGCGCAGGTCGCGCACCGACAGCGGGCTGTGCAGCAGTTGGTGCTGGGTGCCTTCGCCGCAATCGACCAGGTACCACCCCGTACCGGACGACTCGATGACCGCAGTCGCACTGACGTTGCGGGCCTTGGTGGGCACCCCGGAAGAGGTGCCCAGAAACAGCAGGTCCATTGCCTGACTCCTTGATTCGACGTTGTCGCGGCCCCGCAAGGCGGGGCGCGCGGAGGCTAGCATGGTGCTGCCGGGCGGGCCAGTAGTGCTTTCTGTCATCACCGGAGTGCCGCAACATCGAGCTTACGCGCTACAAGGTCAGGCTAGTAGACACCGCCCTGGGCAATGGCGGCGGTCCCTGCCTTGAACGTGCCCGCCAGCCCCTGCAGGCCGCGCATCAGCACAGTGGTGTCGACCCCCACAGCGACGAACGCCGCGCCCAGCTCGATATACCGGCGCGCCAGTGCTTCGTCGGCGCTGAGGATCCCCGCCGCCTTGCCGGCGCGACCGATGCGCACGATGGCGTCGTCGATGGCCGCCTGCACCTCGGGATGCCCCGGATTGCCCCGCTGGCCCATGGCGGCGCTGAGATCGGCGGGGCCGATGAACACGCCATCGACGCCTTCGACGGCGCAGATCGCGTCGAGGTTGGCCAGGCCTTCGCGGTTCTCCACCTGCACCAGCAGGCACATCTGTTGGTCGGCCTGGTCCAGGTAGCCGGGGATGCTGTTCCAGCGCGAGGCCCGCGCCAGCGCGCTGCCGACACCACGCACGCCGAGGGGCGGGTAGCGCATCGCCCGCACCAGCTGGCGCGCCTGCTCGGCGCTTTCGACCATGGGCACCAGCAGGGTCTGCGCGCCGATATCGAGCAACTGCTTGATCAGTGCGGTATCGCCGATCACCGGGCGGACGATGGGCTGGGCCGGGTAGGGGGCCACGGCCTGCAACTGGCCAAGCAGGCTGCGCAGGTCGTTGGGCGCGTGCTCGCCGTCGAGCAGCAGCCAGTCGAAGCCGGCGTTGGCCGCCAGCTCCGCGCAGTACGGGTCGGCCAGGCCAAGCCACAGGCCGATCTGCGCCTGGCCGCTGCGCAGGCGTTGCTTGAAGGTATTGATGGGCATGTCCATGGGCGCTCCTCAGACGAAACGGCAGGCGATCGAGCCGAGCTGGTCGTAGTCGACGTGGAAGGTGTCGCCGCGACGGGCAGCCACCGGGCGGGTGAACGAGCCGCCGAGGATGACCTGACCGGCTTGCAGACCCACGTCGTGCGCCGCCAGCTTGTTGGCCAGCCAGGCCACGCCTTTGGCCGGGTGATTGAGCACCGCGGCCGACACCCCGGACTCCTCGATCACACCGTTGCGGTACAGCACCGCCGGGACCTTGCGCAGGTCGATGTCGCCCGGGCGCACGGCGCGCCCGCCCATCACCACGCCAGCGTTGGCGGCGTTGTCGGAGATGGTGTCGAACACCTTGCGGGTGGCGCCGCTGAGCGGGTCGACCTGTTGGATGCGCGCATCGATGATCTCCAGCGCCGGAATCACCCACTCGGTGGCGTCGAGCACGTCGAACAGGGTCACGTTCGGCCCCTTGAGCGGCTTGCCGAGGATGAACGCCAGTTCCACCTCGACCCGCGGCACGATGAAACGCTCGAAGGGAATGTCGCTGCCTTCGTCGAACAGCATGTCGTCGAGCAGCGCGCCGTAGTCCGGCTCGGTGATGTTCGAGGAGACCTGCATGGCCCGGGAGGTCAGGCCGATCTTGTGGCCGACCAGCTTGCGGCCGTCCTCGATCTTCTGCGCCACCCAGGCGCGCTGGATGGCGTAGGCGTCCTCGATGCCGATCGAGGGGTGTTCCAGGGAAAACTGGCCGACCTGTTCGCGGGTGCGTTCGGCCTGGTCGAGGCGGGCGGCGGCTTGCTGGATGATGCGGGCGTCGAGCATGGAGACCTCAGGGCTGGCGGGTGAACAGAGGGTGCAGGCTGCTGTGCTTGGCGTCGTACACCTGGGCCTGGCTTTCGTCGATCTGCAGGGTCACGCCAACCGGGCGACGTTCCAGCAGCGTATCCAGGTGCCGGCGCAACACCGCCAGCAGCGCGTCGCCGACCTGCTGGTGCACCGCGGCGCCGCGGCCAGCGCCCATGCGCAGGTTGGCGTAGACGAAACCGTAGGTGCCGCGGCCATCGGCGATTGCCGCATGGGCGGCGGGGTAGGCCAGCACACGGGTGCCGCCGGTGGGGAACACCTGGCGATCGTGTTCGTCGCGCTGGGCGAGCATGCAGTCGGCCAGGGCGCGGCACAGGCCGGGCATATCGGCGTCGGCTTCGATATCCGGGCTGTAGAGCAGGACCAGATGGGGCATGGTGGTGCTCCTTACAGGCGGCTTGTGGAGGTGATGCCGGCCGGGTTCGAGGCCTGGGCGGCGGGGATCGCGCTGCCGTCCTGCGGGGTGACCGGGAAGATCGCGTTGATCTGGCCGGTGCCGGAGGAGCCGAAGTAAGGCGTCACCACCTCGGCCTTGCCGTCGTACTGCGACCAGCCCAGGGCGCCGAGCAGCATCGCGGTGTCGTGCATGAAGCCTTCGCCATGGCCCTTGACCGCGTACTCGGGCAGCATCGCGCAGAAATCGGCCCAGTCGCCGTCCTGCCACATGCGCACCACGCGGTGGTCGAGGGTTTCCAGGAACGGGCTCCAGACCTTGGTGGCAAAGTCCGGGGCCTGGCCGTTCTGGGCGAAACGGTGGGACAGCGAGCCGCTGGCCAGGAACGCCACGGTGCCGTCGTAGTGTTCCTCGACCGCCTTGCGCATGGCCCAGCCCAGGCGGGCGCTGTCGTTGAGGTAGTGCGAGGTGCACAGCGCCGAGACCGAGACCACCTTGAAGTGCTGGTCGGCGTTCATGTAGCGCATCGGCACCAGGGTGCCGTACTCAGGCGCCAGGGTGGTGGCGTCATGGGCCATGGTTTCCACGCCCAGGCGGTTGCATTCTTCCGCGAGGATGCGCCCCAGCTTGGGGTTGCCGGGGAAGCCGTAGTTCATGTTGGCGATGAAGTGCGGCAGTTCGTTGCTGGTGTACAGGCCTTCGAAGTGCGCGGCGCAGTTGATGTGGTAGTTGGCGTTGACCAGCCAGTGGGTGTCGAACACGACGAGGGTGTCGACGCCCAGTTCGCGGCAGCGCCGGCCGATCTCGAGGTGGCCGTCGATGGCCGCCTGGCGAAAGCCCTGGCGCGGGCCGGGCAGTTCGGACAGGTACATTGACGGCACGTGGGTGATCTTGGCGGCGAGAGCGAGTGTGCCCATGGGAATCTCCTGTGATTGTTGTTGTGGCCGCATCGCGGGGCAAGCCCGCTCCCACGCCGATTTGGCACATTGCGTGGGAGCGGGCTTGCCCCGCGATGGCGTCAGATGCCCCAGCGCGGAATGTGATGGCTACCCATGGATATACACACGTTCTTGATCTCGGCGAAGACCTCGAAGCTGTATTGCCCACCCTCGCGCCCGGTGCCCGAGCCCTTGACGCCACCGAACGGTTGGCGCAGGTCGCGTACGTTCTGGCTGTTGATGAACACCATCCCGGCCTCGATGCCACGGGCCAGGCGATGGGCCTTGCCGATGTCCTGGGTCCAGATGTACGAAGCCAGGCCGTACTCGGTGTCGTTGGCCAGTTGCAGCGCCTCGGCCTCGTCCTTGAACGGGATCAGGCACACCACCGGGCCGAAGATCTCTTCCTGGGCGATGCGCATCTTGTTGTTCACATCGGCGAACACCGTTGGCTGGATGAACTGCCCCTTGGCCAGGTGCGCCGGCAGGCCCGCCGGGCGCTCCAGGCCCCCTGCCAGCAGGCGTGCGCCTTCCTCCAGGCCGATGCGGATGTAGCCGGTGACCTTGTCGTAGTGCTGCTGGGTGATCATCGAGCCGACCTGGGTCTTCGGGTCGGTCGGATCACCGACGATCAGGCGCTTGGCGCGTGCGGCGAACTCGGCGACGAACTGCGGGTAAACGCTCTGTTGGATGAAGATGCGGCTGCCGGCGGTGCAGCGCTCGCCGTTGAGCGAGAAGATGGTGAACAAGGCGGCGTCCAGCGCACGCTCGAGGTCGGCGTCCTCGAAGATCAGTACCGGCGACTTGCCGCCCAGTTCCATGGAGTACTTCTTCAGGCCGGCCGTCTGCATGATCTTCCTGCCGGTGGCGGTGCCGCCGGTGAAGGAGATGGCGCGCACGTCCGGGTGGCGCACCAGGGCATCGCCGGCGCTGGCGCCGTAGCCCTGGATCACGTTGAGCACGCCATTCGGAATGCCGGCTTCCACGGCCAGGCGCCCCAGTTCATTGGCGGTCAGCGGTGACAGCTCGCTCATCTTCAGCACCGCGGTGTTGCCCAGGGCCAGGCACGGCGCGGTCTTCCAGGTGGCGGTCATGAACGGTACGTTCCACGGCGACACCAGCGCGCACACGCCCACCGGCTGGTACAGGGTGTAGTTGAGCATCTGGTCGTCCACCGGGTAGCTGTGGCCGTCCATGCGCGTGCACACCTCGGCGAAGAAGTCGAAATTGTGCGAGGCGCGGGGAATCAGCACGTTGCGCGTCTGGTGGATCGGCAGGCCGGTGTCCAGGGTCTCCAGCTCGGCCAGCTGCGGCACATTCTGCTCGATCAGTTCGCCCAGGCGACGCATCAGCCGGGCGCGCTCCTTGGCCGGTGTATTGGCCCATTTCGGGAAGGCTTGCTTGGCCGCGGCCACGGCCAGGGCGACTTCCTCGGCGCCGCCGCTGGCGACTTCGCCGATGGCCTCGCCGGTGGCCGGGTTGTAGTTGACGAAGGTGTCGCGGCTCTCGACTTCGCGGCCATCGATCCAGTGCTTGATCATGCTGTTGCCTCTTGTGCTTTACGGGCGAAGAACTCGGTTTCGCTGACGATCCGGTTGACCAGGCGGCCAACGCCTTGCACTTCCACCACCACTTCGTCGCCCGGGACCACGTCGGCCAGGCCTTCCGGGGTGCCGGTGGCGATCATGTCGCCGGGTTGCAGGGTCATGAAGCTGGAGAAGTATTCGATCAGGTAGGGGATGTCGAAGATCATGTCGGCCGTGGTGCCTTGCTGTTTCAGCTCGCCGTTGATCCAGGTGCGCAGGGTCAGGTTCGACGGATCCTGCACATCGGAAACGTCGACGATCCACGGGCCCACCGGGGTGGTGGTGTCACGGTTCTTCACCCGCAGGTTGGGGCGGTAGTAGTTCTCCAGGTAGTCGCGGATGGCGTAGTCGTTGCACACCGTGTAGCCGGCCAGGTAGTCGAGGGCGTCCTCGCGCTTGACGTTGCGCGCCGGCTTGCCGATCACCGCCACCAGTTCGCACTCGTAGTGCATGTACTTGACGTTGTCCGGGCGCCAGCTGACCTGGTTGTGCCCGGTGTAGGTGCCGGGCGACTTGACGAAGGCCAGCGGCTCGGTGGGCGGGGTGAAGGCCAGCTCGGCGGCGTGGTCGGCATAGTTCAGGCCCAGGGCGAACATGCTGCCGGTAGCCGGTGGCAGCCAGGTGACCTGGTCGGCCTCTACCAGGCGCCCATCGGCCAGGCGCAGTTGCTGGTCGTTTTCGACGGTGGCCGCGTGGACTTGGCCGTCGAGCAGGATACGGGCGTGCTTCATGGGGCGAGTCCTTGTTCGGCGACGATGGGGTTGGTCAGCTGGCCGAGGCCGTCGATCTCGACCGTCACCTGGTCGCCGGGCAGCACATCGATGCGGCCTTCCGGCGTGCCGGTAATCAGCACGTCGCCGGCATGCAGGGTCATGAACTCGCTGATCTCGGCGATCAGCCGGGCCACGCCGCGCACGCAGTTGGCGGTGTTGTTCTGCTGGCGCAGCTCGCCGTTGACCCACAGGCGAATGCCCAGCGCGTCGGGGTTGCCGACCTGCGCGGCCGGCACCAGTTGCGGGCCGAGCGGGCAGAAGCCGTCGCGGCACTTGGCCTTGACCGCCGGGCGGTAGTAGCTGTCTTCGGGCAGGCTGAACTCGTTGACGATGGTGTAGCCCGCCACGTGCTCCAGCGCGTGGTCCAGGCTGACGCGGCTGGCGTCCTTGCCGATGACCACGCCCAGTGCAGGGCCCGCTTGCAGGCGTTCGACTGCCGATGGGTAGGTCACCGGCTGGGCGTTGCCGTTGCGGGTGTTGGGCGTCTTGATGAACAGCACCGGCTTGACCGGCGGTTGCTGGTACGGCGCTTCGTGGAAGGACGCCAGATGCTGTTGCAGCAGGCCCTGGTAGTTCAGGGCGACGCCGAACAGGCTGCCGCTGGCGACCTCGTGCAAGGCACGGCTCATGCATTTCTCCTGCGGTGGGCGAAGCGATCGGGGGCGCTTCGTGGTGTTTTTGTTAATGTGTTAACGTTATATTTAATATGTTAACGATCGTCAAGGCATTCGCCGCTGGCCGGTGGTGCTAGGATGATTTCCCCCGGCGCGTCTCACCGCTGCGAGAACAACAATGAAAGAACGACAGCCGATCCCCAACATCAACATCGGTCAGGTCTACGACCAGCGCTACAGCGACAGCGAGGTGCACTATGACCGGCTGGGCAACTTGGCCGGCTTCTTTGGCCGCAACATGCCGGTGCACCGCCACGACCGCTTCTTCCAGGTGCACTACGTGAAGACCGGCAGCGTGCGGGTGTACCTGGACGAGCAGCGTTACCACGAGTCGGGGCCGATGTTCTTCCTCACCCCGCCGACCATTCCCCATGCCTTCGTCACCGAGCCCGATGCCGATGGCCATGTGCTGACCGTGCGCCAGCAACTGGTCTGGCAACTGCTGCAGGCCGAGCCTGGACTGGCGTTGGGGCCGAGGCTGCAACCGGCCTGCGTCGCCCTGGGTCATTTGCAGGGCGCCGCGGCCGGGGAAGTCCGGCGCCTGGAGCAGCTGTTCGACCTGCTCGGCGACGAAATCGGCCACGGCCAGGCCGGGCAGGGCACCGCCGTGCAGGACCTGGCGCGCCTGGTGATGATCAGCCTGCTGCGCCTGTGCGCCAATTCGCTGGAGGCCACGCCCGCGCGGCACGAGGACCTGCAGCTGTTCCACCGTTTCAACGAACTGATCGAGCGCCACTACCTCGACCACTGGACCCTGCCGGCCTATGCGGCGGCGCTGGGCGTGACCGAGGCGCGCCTGAACGACGTATGCCGGCGCATGGCCGACCTGCCGTCCAAGCGCCTGGTGTTCGAGCGGCTGATGCAGGAGGCGCGGCGTTTGCTGCTGTACACCGGCGGCTCGGCCAACGAGATCTGCTATCGCCTGGGGTTCAAGGACCCGGCGTACTTCAGCCGCTTCTTCCAGCGCCATGCGCAGATGACGCCGGGTGAGTATCGTCAGCGCCAGGCGGGGTTGCGTTGACATGCGTTGGCTGGCTCCGGGTTGCAGGCCTGGAGCAAATCGTGCGATGGGCGCGGGGAGGGTGAAAGGGGTGTTTGCCAGGAACGCTGGTACTTTTCACAGGGCTGGACAGCCCGGGTGAAAATGTATTTCACTTTATTAATATCTTAATAAAACAGCCCTGTATCCTGATGACCCAACCAAGACCCTCCCTGACCTTGACCCTGCTGCAGGCCCGCGAAGCGACCATGGCGTTCTTCCGCCCGGCCCTGAATGCCCACGACCTGACCGAGCAGCAATGGCGGGTGATCCGCATCTTGCGCCAGCAGGGCGAGCTGGAAAGCCACCAGTTGGCCGACCAGGCCTGCATCCTCAAGCCGAGCATGAGCGGCGTGCTCAAGCGCCTGGAGCGCGACGGCCTGGTGGCGCGGCGTAAATCGCCGGAAGACCAGCGACGCATCTTCATCAGCCTGACTGTGCGCGGCCAGCAGGCGTTCCTGGCGATGAGCGAGGAGATGGAGCGCAACTACCAGGAGATCCAGCGCCAGTTCGGCGCGGACAAGCTGGAGCAGTTGATGGGATTGTTGAACGAGCTGAAGAAGGTCAGGCCCTGATCGTGTGAGCGCGGGTCACTGTCATCGCGGGGCAAGCCCGCTCCCACGGGTACAGCGTGGGAGCGGGCTTGCCCCGCGATAAGGCCCTTGGGTCGGATACAGGGGCCTGCTACAGCCCGGCCAGGTACAGCGAATCATCGAGAATCTTCAGCAACGACGCTGCCCGCCGCGCATACACCGCCGGGGGCGCGTACAGCAGCTCCACATGCAGGCTGTCGATGATCCCCAGGTAGGCATCGCCATACAGCTCCAGCTTGTTGCCATCACTGCGGGCCCAGGCGTGCCGGTCGAGCAGCGCCTGGCAGAAGCCCTGGCGGATCCGCTCCAGGTACGCCTCGAAGCCGCTGGTGACGATCGAGCGGACCGGTGCCGGCGGCAGGAATGCACTGCGCAGCACGAAGCGCAGGTTGGCCGACGCCGCGTAGCGCTCGGCCAGGTGCAGCGGGTGCCAGTGTCCCGGCGCCTCGCGGCCAGCCGCTTCATGGCCGAAGCCCGCCTCGACGTAGGCGGTCTCATCGGCCAGGGCCCGTTCGAAGGCGCAGGCGAACAACGCGTCCTTGTTGGCGAAGTGGGCGTACAGCGAGGCCTTGCGCATGCCCGCCAGGGCGGCGATCTCGTTCAGCGACGAGCCGTCGTAGCCGTGTTCGGCGAAATGCTCCACGGCGTGCTCGCAGATGCGCGCGGCGGAAGGGGTCAGGGCTTTCAAGGCGGTCACTCCGGGTTGACGCTGCAGGACGAGGCGCTGATTGTCTGTGCCACGGCGGCGCGGGTCAAACCGACGATGACCACGGCTGCCGCCGCCAGCAACCAGGCCCAGGCCAGCGCGCCCAGGGTCGCCAGGTGCCCGGCCAGGGGCGTGGCGCTGGACGAGATCACCAGTTGCAGCGCGCCGAGCAGGGCCGCCGTCGAGCCGACATCGCGCTGCTGCGATGACATCGCCAGGGCCATCAAGGTGGCCTCGCATATCCCTAAGCCGAACAGCGCCAGCACCACGCCCGCCAGCAGCAGCGGCAGGCCTGCGCTGGACAGGCCGGCAAGCACCGCCAGTGCTGCGCCGGCACCCATGCACAGCGCCCCCCACCAGGCAACCCGGGCCACGCCGTGCCGGCTGACGCAATAGCCGGACAGCGCCGCGCCAAGCAGGATGGCAACGCCGCAACCGCCGAACAGCAGGCCGAAGTGCGTGCTGGAGAGGCCGAAGTGCTGCTGGTACACATAAGCCGAGCCGGCGATGTAGGCGAACAGGAAGAAGAACACCGCCGACAGGGCCAGGGCCGGGCGCAGGAACGCGCCGTCGGCGGCGATGCGGGCGTAGGTACGCCATACCGTGGCCGGTGCCAGGCGCACCCGATGCGCCGGCGGCAGGGTTTCATCGAGGGTCATGGCCGAATTGACCAGGGTCAGCAGGCCGAGGCCGGCCAGCACCAGCATGATCGCCCGCCAGCCATAGGCCGCGTCGATCATCCCGCCCAGGGCCGGGGCGAGGATCGGCGCCAGGCCCTCGATGGTCATCAGCAGGGCGAAGATCTGCGCCGCCCGTGCGCCATCGGCGCTGTCGCGGACCATGCTCATGATCACCACCAGCGTCAGCGCGCTGGCCAGGCCTTGCAGCAGGCGCGCCAGCAGCAGCGTGTCCAGCGACGGCGCGCCCGCTGCGGCCAGCGAGGCGATGCAGAACACCAGCAGGCCGGCGAGCAGCGGGCGACGCCGCCCCAAGGCATCCACCAGTGGCCCGAACAGCAGTTGCCCGGCACCCATGGCCAGCAGAAACACGGTCAGCGTCAGCTGAACCTGGGTATAGCCGGTGGCGAAGTCGCGCGCCATTTCCGGCAGGCTGGCCAGATACATGTCGATGGCAGACGGGCCAAGGGCGCCGATCAGGGCGAGGGAGGCGGCGAAGCGCAAATGTGAAGCGGGCATGAGCAAGGGTCCGTGAAAGCAAGATATCAACCTACCGGTCGGTAGGTTGGCAAAGTATGCCAGATATCCGCCTGGGGTCAACGCAAGGTCTGCCTACCGGGCATCCGCTTGCGCCCCAAATACACCGTCGCCGCTTGTTTAGCGCCACCGGTCCGATCTGCTCGGAATAATCCGAATCCCTCTTTATCGCCGTACTCCCAATCCATGTACGGCACCTCGCCGTGCAACCCTTAGCCACACGAGGTTTTTGCAACCATGGCCAACAAAGACAGCAACATGACCGGTCGCCAGGACACCAACAAGCAGGACGCCAACAAGACCGGCAGCCAGGGTGGAACGAAGAACCCAGGCAATTTCGCCAATGACCGCGAGAAAGCGTCCGAAGCCGGTCGCAAGGGCGGGCAGAGCTCCGGTGGCGGCAATCGCCAGAGCGAGTCCGGCCACAAGGGCGGCCGCTCGTAAGTGAGGGCACGCGGTGCCGGGTTCGCCTGGCACCGCGCACACCGCACCAGGAGGTTTCCATGCGTATCGCACCCCTGATTTGCCTGTTGGGCAGCCTGAGCCTGTTGGGCGGCTGCTTTGACCGCGACAACGACCATCCGGCGAAAGACGCCGACCCGAGCAAGCCCTCGCTGCAGATGCAGCAACCCAATCCACCGACCAGCAATCCGTCCCCCGAAACCAAGCCCCAGAATCCATAGCGCGAGGTGACCGGCATGGTGGCGATGATCCGTGACGGCGTGCGTTGGCAGGCCACGCAGAACATGACCGATGATCTGGCGCACCGCTACCAGGCGCTGCTGGCCGGACGCGATGCCACTGCCGAAGACTGGCTGGAAATACAACTGCGCCGCGTTCGTGAGCGGGACGATGATTTGCCGGACGACCCTGAACAGTTGCCCGAATGGGCCGAAAACCATGCCGCCCAGGTCGCCCACGACCATGCGCATTACCTGCGGCAGCGGCGCGAAGGAGCGCCCCGGCGCTACTTCGCCACCCGCGCCCAGGCCTTGTGGTTCCTGCAGCAGGTCGCGCCGACCAAGGCGGTCGACGGCGCCTGGCTACACGGTACCCTGCGGCACTGGCGCGACCCTCGTTATCACGGGTTGATCCGCACCTTTCTCGAAGAACTGGGCGACGGCGACCCCCGTTGCAACCATGTGCTGATCTACCAGCGCCTGCTCAGCCGCCTGGGGTGCCTGCAAGGGCTGCCACTGGAGCCTTCACGCTTCATGCAGGGCGCCGTGCAATTGGCCCTAGGCCAGCATTGCGAGCGCTTCCTGCCCGAGGTGATCGGCTACAACCTGGGGTATGAACAGCCACCGCTGCACCTGCTGATCACCACCCACGAACTGGCCGAACTGGGTATCGACGCCCACTACTTCCAGTTGCACGTGACCATCGACAACGCCGCCAGCGGCCATGCCCGACGTTCGCTGGAGAGCCTGCGAATGTTGGCGCCAGCGGGCGATGAGGATTTCTATGCGCGTGTCAGGCATGGCTATCGGCTCAACGACCTGGGGCTCGACACGCCCTCGCTGATCGCTAGCTTCGACCTGCAGGGCGAACTGCTCGCCGCGCTGGAGCGCAAGCGCGTGTTCGGCCAGTTCATGCATTCCGATCGCTGTCGCCTGCAAGGGCGAACTATCAACCAGTGGCTTGCCGAGCCGGGGGCGATGGCCGGGTTCCTGGAGGCCCTGCAAGCCCAGGGGTGGATCAAGCGTGACAGCGACCCGATGCAGAGCCGTTTCTGGTCACTGATCAACGGCCCCGGCGCGGCGATGTTCGGCGTGTTCAGTGCCTACGAGAAACAACTGTGGCATGACTGGATCGCCGGCAACTGGCAAGGGGACCTTCCTCGCCGCGTGCCGCCAGGGCAGTGGGAGCAGGCGCTGGCCCTGCAGGCGGAGCCGCCCGGATGGGCCCAGGCGTCGGATATCGCCTCCCTGATCGAGGCCATGGCTGGTAACCGGCACGCCGAACCCGCGGGGCTGCGTGCCACCCGCGACTACATCGCAGCCACCGGGCTGTTCCAGGGAGGGCCGCCGTGATGCAACTCGACCAGAACCAGATCCGTGCCGACGAGGCCTTGTTGCAATTGGGCCGCAGGCTGCATGCCGATAGCTACCGTTTCACCTGCGTCACCCCGGCCACCCAGGCGCGGGTCAACGCCCGACCTCAGGCCCAATGTGCGCATACGCTACGCGATGTATTCGGCTGGAGCCGGCCGTTCCCGGCTTCGCTGATCAGTGGCGACGAGTTGGAACAACTGGGCACGGCCGGCGTGCTGCAGGCGCACGGCGACCTGTGGCGCAGCCGGGTGCGTTGGTCGAGCCTGGACGACCTGCTGCTGGTGCATTCGGCCTGGCCGACGGACAGCAGCGACGCGGTGTTCTTCGGGCCGGACAGCTACCGTTTTGCCCAGCTGATCGAGGATCACCTGCGGCGCAGCCCCCGGCGCGTGCAGCACGCCGTCGATATCGGTTGCGGCAGCGGCATCGGCGCCTTGCTGATTGCCCGCGCCGCGCGTCATGCGCAGGTCAGTGCGCTGGACATCAACCCCCTGGCACTGCGCTACACCGCGGTCAACGCCGCCCTGGCCGGGCTGGCCAATGTCTCGGTCGAGCCCAGCGACCTGCTCACGGGGATCACCGGCACATTCGACCTGATCGTTGCCAACCCGCCCTATATGCTCGATGCCAGCCAGCGCGTCTATCGTCACGGCGGTGGGGCGCTCGGCGCCGACCTGTCGCTGCGTATCGTCGAGCAGGCCTGTGAGCGCCTGGCACCGGGCGGTACATTGCTGCTGTACACCGGAGTGGCGATCGTCGAGGGGCGCGATGCCTTGCTCGAAGCGGTCCGCCTGCGCCTGGCCGGCCCTGACTTGAGCTGGCACTACCGGGAGCTGGATCCGGACGTGTTCGGCGAGCAGTTGCTCGAGCCCGGCTATGAACAGGTCGAGCGCATCGCCGCCGTGGCCCTGACCGTCACCCGCCGCGGCGGATGAGCGCATGGGGCGGCCTTGCACGTTCGGCATCGAGGAAGAGTACCTGCTAGTGGCGCTGGACAGCGGCCGGGTGCTGTCCGCGCCGTCGGCGGCACTGACCCGTCTGTGCCGTGAGGTGCTGGGGGCGTGTTTCGCCGAAGAGATGTTCCGCAGCCAGATCGAACTGGCTTCGCCGGTGTTCGACACGCTACACCAGGCCCGCGCTTTCCTTACCGAGCAACGCCAGCGCCTGAGCCAGGCGCTGGCTGGCGAGGGGGCGGGTCTGTACTGTGCGGCAAGCCACCCCAGCGCCCAGTGGTTGCGCCAGCATCCACGCGCAACCCCGCACTTTCGCCAGTTGTTCGACGACTACCGGCTGGTGGCCAGGCGCAGCCTGTTGAACGGCTTGCACGTGCATGTCGGGGTGCCGCCAGGGCTTGATCGCATGCAGGTGATCAACCGAGTGCTGTACTGGCTGCCCTTGCTGTTGGCGCTCAGCACTTCGTCGCCCTACTGGGGCGGTCAGGACACCGGCTACATGAGCTACCGCCGCGTGGTGTGCGGGGAGTGGCCGCACATGGGCCTGCCAGAACCGCTGCCGGACTGGAGCGCCTACGAGCGTTATCGCGCGCTGTTGCAACGCACCGGCACACTGGCCGAGGACGGCGACTTCTGGTGGGCGATCAGACCCTCGCGGCGGTTTCCTACCGTCGAATTGCGTATCTGCGACGGTTGTCCGCGGCTGGAGGACGCCTTGGCCATCGCCGGCCTGTTTCGCCATCTCGTCGAGCATGCGCAGGGGCGGCACACTGGCACCGCCAGCCGGGAGATGCGCTGGATCACCCAGGAGAACTATTGGCGCGCCCTGCGTCATGGCCGCCAGGGGGTATTCATCGGCATTGAAGAGCAACAACCGGTGAGCGCCGAGGCGTGGTTGGCTCAGCTCCAGGTGCAGTGTCCGGCCGACAGCGCTGATGCCGAACGGGCATTCATGGGGGCTTGGCGAATCTTGCGCGAGGGCACCAGTGCCGACCATCAACGAGAGCTGTTGGCCGCGGCGATAGCTGAAGGCGAAGACAAGGCTGGGGCTCTGCATAGGGTGGTGAAACTGGTGGTTAGCGAGACAGGCGGCGTCGTGCTACATAGATGACAGCAGCTGGGTGGCACCTGATAAAACTGCTAGTTGTGGCGCTTGCCTCCAGCAAGGAAGCTGAGGGCCATTTCTCGCGGAGTAACGCTATGTCTGGGCCATCGGTGGGTCTGTCGCATTCCGAACCTGAGCAAAGCCTGCTTTTGGCAACGGATTCGCTGCGCAGTTGCATGATGACTGCATCGGCCAGGGGGGGCGTTGGTCTCAGCTATACACCGTTCGGCTTTGTCGGGACCCCGCCTGGGACGCCTCCAGCTACCGGATTCGCTGGCGAACGGCGAGAAGCGCCGATGGGTGGGTATTTACTGGGGAGCGGTCATCGCTTTTACAGCCCAGCCTTGATGCGGTTCCATTCAGCCGACAGGGAAAGCCCGTTCCTGGCTGGTGGCATCAATGCTTATGCCTATTGCCTTGGTGATCCGGTGAACATGTGCGACCCCTCTGGCCATGCCCCCATTCGAGTCGGCGTGGCGCGGCCACAGGAGAGGGTTGTCCAAGGGCCCTCCCTGGACGGCATGCCCATGAGGAGACCCAACGGAGATTCAGGTTTGGTTCACCGGCCCATTGGTGCTCGCCAACAGTCCATCGTTCGACCGCTGAATCCTCCAGCACAGGAGTCGGTAACGAGGTCAGTGAGCGCTCCCGTCTCTGAGGACCTGGGCATGTGGAACCAGGCAACCGGAAGCTTTGAGCCGCGCCGGCCTTTACCTGGGGCAGTCATGCCTGCGACGAATGGGCGGATTGAGACTGTTTCCATGGAAGATACGTCGGCAACCAGACCGCGCCCAACTGCCACGGTGGCACCTCAAGTTCGGCAGCCCGCGCCAGGGGATATCGATGAGGCGCCTTCGATGTCTGTGAACCTGGGTATGTGGAACGGCTCAAGTTTCGTCCCACCCAGTGTTACTGCAACTTCGCAGAGGCTCCGTGATGCAAATGGTTGACCCGCTAGTGAGCTGGTTTCAGCCTTACCTTCTGTCGCTGTCGTTGTAGATCAATGCAAACTAACGTTCTGCGGGCGCTCTCGAAAAGTGGCGGGGTCCATAACCGGGCCCGTACCGCCAACCTTGAGCAGGAGTCCAGCCCATGTCTGGTAAGCCGCAAGACCAGTTCACCCTGCAGAACCCGCTGACCCAATATCCGCATCCGCCATTTCCCGCCCAGCATCAATCTGCCCCAGGCCTGGATGCGCACATGCAACCCAAGCCTGACCACGGCGAAACCACTTACAAGGGCTTTGGCCGCCTGGCCGGCCGGCGCGCCCTGATCACCGGCGCCGATTCGGGTATCGGCCGGGCCGTGGCCATTGCCTTCGCCCGGGAGGGCGCCGACATCGCCCTCAATTATTTGCCGACCGAGGAGCGCGACGCCCGCGAAGTGGTGCAGCTTATCGAGGCCGAGGGGCGCAAGGCCGTGGCGTTGCCCGGTGACCTCAAGGATCCGCGCTTTTGCAGCCAGCTGGTCGACCAGGCCCATGAACGGCTTGGCGGGCTCGACATCCTGGTCAACGTCGCCGGCAAGCAGGAGGCGCGCAAGGAGATCGGGCAGATCACCCACGAGCAGTTCGACCATACGTTGAAGACCAACGTCTATGCGTTGTTCTGGTTGTGCCAGGCCGCCGTGCCGCTGATGCCGGCCGGGGCGACCATCATCAACACGGCTTCGATCCAGTCCTACCAGCCATCGGCCGCGCTGCTCGACTACGCCACCACCAAGGCCGCCATCGTCGCCTTCACCAAGGCCCTGGCCAAGCAGGTGATCGAGCGCGGTATCCGGGTCAACGCGGTGGCCCCCGGGCCAATCTGGACCGTGCTGCAGCCCAGCGGCGGCCAGCCACCGGAGAAGATCCCCGACTTCGGCGGGCACACGCCGATGAAGCGCCCGGGCCAGCCCGCCGAGTGCGCGCCGTTGTACGTGCTGCTGGCCAGCCAGGAGTCGAGCTACATCACCGGCGAGACTTTCGGCGTCACCGGGGGCAATCCGTTGCCGTAGGGCAAAGCCGAATAAACCTTCCGCGCGCCGCGCAGTCAGTCCTTGTAAGCGCCCCGTCAATGTGGGCCAGGGAGGTGGCTGATGAAACTCGTCTGCCTGCTGCGTGGCTGCCAATGGCGCAGCCTGCTGAACCGTGAAGTCGCCGGGCTCGAATGCCAATGCTGCGAACGCTGTGGCGCGTTGCGCTACAGCCAGCCCGGCCTGTCCTCGAACGCATAGGAGCCAGCCATGGCCAGGGCTATCTGGAAAGGCGCGATCAGTTTTGGTCTGGTGCACATCCCGGTGTCCCTCAACACCGCCGTGCGCAGCGAGCGGGTGGATTTCGACTGGCTGGACAAGCGCAGCATGGAGCCGGTCGGCTACAAGCGGGTGAACAAGGTCAGCGGCAAGGAAATCGACAAGGAAAACACCGTCAAGGGCGTGGAGTACGAGAAAGGCCGCTATGTGGTGATCAGCGAGGAAGAAATCCGCAAGGCCCGGCCCGAAGCGACCCAGACCATCGATATCTTCTCGTTCGTCGAGGCCGGCGAGATCCCCCTGCAACAGTTCGACACGCCGTATTACCTGAGCCCGGACCGCCGGGGCGGCAGGGTCTATGCCTTGCTCCGCGAGACATTGGAGAGCACCGGCAAGGTGGCCTTGGCCACGGTTGTGCTGCACACCCGCCAGCACCTGGCATTGCTGCGCCCGCTTGATGAAGCGCTGGTGATGATCACCCTGCGCTGGCCGGAGGAGGTGCGCGGGCTGGAAACGCTGGAACTGGACAAGAGCGTGACCGACAGCAAGGTCGACAAGCGCGAACTGGACATGGCCAAGCGCCTGGTCGAGGACATGAGCGGGCCATGGAAGCCCGATGAATACCACGACGCGTTTCGCCAGACCATTCTCGACCTGGTCGAGGAAAAGGCCAGCAAGGGCAAGATCGAGACCGTGGAGAAAGGCGAGGGCGCCACGGCGGAAAAGGGCGCGGACATCATCGACCTCACCGAACTGCTCAAGCGCAGCCTGGGTGGCAAGACCAAGGCCAAGAAACCGGCGGCGAAACGCCCGCGCAAGGCGTCGTGATCCGAACGCCGGTCTACAGGATCTGGCCTTCCAGTCCGCTGAGGTAATCGCCGAATCCCTGCCGCGCCCGGCTGTCCCTGCGGCTGCTGGTCGCCACGCTGTGCCTGGCGGTCCAGACAATCTGCGCGCCGATGGCCTCCAGTGCCAGCACCAGTTGCACATCCTCGTGGGCCGGCAGCGGCTGGAAGCCGCCGACCTTGGCATAGGCCTTGGCGCACACCCCAAGGTTGGCGCCGTGGATATGCCGGTGGCCTTCCGTTGCCTGGTAGCGGCTGTGGTACAGCTGACGCAAGGCGACGCCCTGCCAAGGTTGCCAGCGCTCGATATGTACCGTGCCGCACACCGCGTCGGCATGCCATTGCAGCTGCGACAGCAGCCAGTGGCCAGGCACGCGGCTGTCGGCGTCGGTGAATGCCAGCCACTGGGCGCCGCGCTCGATCATCCACGCCGCCCCCAGGCGGCGGGCGATGCCGACATTGCCGGCCTCCAGCGCCAGCGTGTGCACGCCATGGCGCCGGGCGATGCGCGCGCTGGCGTCGGTACAGCGATCAAGCACCACCAACACCTCAACCTCCAGGCCTGCGGCTTCGGCCCGCGCAGCTGCCATCCGCACGGCGTTCAGGCAATGGCCGAGGCGCCGGGCCTCGTTATGGGCGGGAATGATCACCGCGATCATGGGCAGGTCTCGTCCAAGTCGACCACCCGGGGCTGGCACGACCAGTATTCGAGCAGGAAGTCCGCCTCTTCATGGCGCAACAGCGGATACAGCGGCAGGTGCCTGGCCAACAGGGCGTGCACCTGGCCACCGTCCTGGGGGCAGCCGGCAATCGGATGGCGCCAGTGGCAGGCCAGCAATCCGCCGTCGCCAGCCAGGCAGGCCACTGACTGTTCGATTACCTGCAACCAGTCGGTGGGGTCGAGGTAGTAGCCGATCTCGCTGAGCACAATCAGGTCGAACTGCCCGCCCGGCCAATCGCCCGGCAGGTGCCCCTGTTCGACGCGGGCATGCTCGACACCTGCCAGGCGTTGACGGGCCAGCCTGACGGCAGTGGCGTCGATGTCATGGCACAGCAGGCTGGCGCAGCGCTCGGCCAGCAGCACGCTAAGTTCGCCGTTGGCGCAGGCCGGCTCGAACACCCGGCCATAGCACTGGCTGGGCAGGCTGGCCATCGCCAGGTCGCGCTTGCGGCGTTCGTACCAGCGGGTACGAAAAGCCCATGGATCGTCGTTGCCGGCATACAGGTCGGCGAAATACTGCGCGTCGAGGCTCATGACGACTCCATTACAGGAAGACCAGTTCGAAAGGCTGCAACAGGCAGGCCTGCAGGGTGACGGGCAGCACCGGAGGATGCTCGCCGTCGGGCTGCAACTGGCTGGCGTGGGCGGCCAGGGCCTGGCGTTTGCGCGCCAGGCGGGTGTCGTCGAGCTGTAGCCGATGGGCCTGGGGCCAGGGCAGGCGCGGGTCATCGGGCGTCGCCCAATGCCACGCCCACACCGGCGCCTCGGCCAATTGCACCCGGCGGGCCTGGGCCGCCTGGGCAGCGGCGCGGCCGGCCGCTTCGTGGTCGCAGTGGCCGTCACCGCGCCAGGTGGTCAGCAGCAGGTCGTCCGGTTCGAGCAGTTGCTCCAGGTAGTTGGCCAGGAACGCTTGGTCGCGGGGCAGGGCGCCGTCCTTGAGGTTCAGGCGCCGCCAGTCCAGGCGGTTTAGGTCCAGCTCCAGCTGTTGCAGGGCGTGCCGGCTTTCCTGGGGGCGCTGGTGGCGCAGACGGTGCTCGGTCCAGTGGGTGGAATGAGGATGGCTGCCTTCGCCGTTGGTGGCGGAAATCAGCACGAGGTCCTGCTCGCGTCCGTGGAAACCGGCCAGCAGTCCGCCGGCCATGAGGATTTCATCGTCCGGGTGGGGGGCCAGCAACACCAGGCGCCGGCCGGGTGGACAGAGCTGTTCGGGCTTGAGCCACTTGGCCCGGGCCAGGTGCGCGGATTGCTGCCAGTCGCGCCAAGGGGTGCCGGCAGCCGCCTGGATACGGTTCTCGCTCATAGCTGCCAGGCCCCCGCCGGCATGCCGGTCACCTGCCTGCCCAGTTCGGCGAGGTCGCGTTCGGCATGGCTCTGGCGCAGGTACACGGGCAGGTCGGCGCTGAGCCGGGCGAAATGACTGCTGCGGCAGAAGGGTGTGGCACCCAACGCCCTGCCGACGTGGTGAATCACCTGCTCGACAGCCTGTTCGACCTGGGCGCGGCAGCGGCGTACTTCGAAGCTGGCGTCGGCATGAGGCTGCTGGTCGATCCAGGCGGCGCATTCGCGAAGGGCGGCGCGGGCGCCGTACAAGGCAGCATCCACCGCCCCCAGATGGGCATCGGCGTGCGGATCGGGCCGTGGCTTGCGGCAATGCTCGCGCAGGTAGTCGGCCAGGGCCTCGGCCGCGCCGTACCAGCAGGCGGCGATGCCGGCGCCGCCATGCCAGAACCCTGGGCGGGCCAGGTATTGCCCGGGCAGGCCGATGGCCAATCCGGGCGAGTCGTCGAACTCGATGGCGACGCTGGTGGTGGTGGCCATGCCCACCGCCTGCCACTGATCAGCCTGGATGCGCTGGCTGGGGTGCGACAATTCGATGGCCACCAGTTGCGGCTGGTCATTCTCCCAGGCGGTGATCAGTGCCCGGTCGATCTGCAGCGCACCGGAGCACCAGGCCTTACGCCCTTGCAGGCGTACCTGCCGGTCGTGCCGCTCGACGATACGGGCACGGGCGTCCGGCGGCTCAGCAGCCCACACGCCCCAGATCCCGTCCTGGGCGTGGTGGGCGGCGCCGCATTCGGCGAGGATCGCCAAGGCATCGGTATGGCCTTCATAAAGCTTGGCCAGGGTCAGGTCGCAACCGGCGACCCGCGCGAGCGTCTGCCAGCGCTTGAGGGTCTGGCCCTGGCCGGGCAGGGGCAACAGGTCGAGGTGGTCGGCCAGCATGGCCTGCAGCAGTTCCGGCAGCAAGGTGTCGAGGTCGATGGCCTGCGGGCGGGCGCCGAAGCGGCGCAGTAGGCGGTCGAGGTTGGTCAGGTCGAAGTCCTGGACGATGCTCATGAGTACGTTCCCCCTTTGGCCTCAGTCGATGCCCAGCTGTTTGCGCATGCGCACGGTGATGGACTGCCGGGTCTTGGCCATGTCCGCCCAAGGGTCGTCCACCTCGGCCAGCCGCGCCTGCAGATTGCCGATGTGCCACTGGTTGGCGCCCTTGAGCTGGGTCAGCTCTTCGCGCCAGATCGGCACCGACACCGGCAATCCCTCGCGGGCACGCAGCGAATACGCCGCGACCGTGGTGGCGCCCTTGCCGTTGCGCAGGTAGTCGATGAAGATTCGCCCGACCCGGTTGCGGGGGCCTGAGACGGCGCTGAGCCGATCCGGGAACAGGCCCGCCATATGCTCGACGAGGGCATGGCTGAAGTCCTTCACTTCGTCCCAACCGGCGCGGCGGGTCAGTGGCACCACCAGGTGCATGCCTTTGCCGCCGCTGGTCTTGAGGAACACCTTCAGGCCCAGCTCATCGAGCAGGGTGAGGGTCAGCTGGGTAGCTTCGAGCATGGCTTTCCAGGGCAGTGCCGGATCGGGGTCAAGGTCGAGGACGAAGCGGTCGGGCTTGTCGAAATCCTTGTCTGTGGCGTTCCAGGTGTGCAGCTCGAGCATGTTCATCTGCACCGCGCCCAACAGGCTGTCGGCGCGGTTGAGCACCATCGCCGCCTGGCCAGCCTGGGCCTTGCTGTAGCTGCGCACCACCGGAATGTGCAGCTGGCCGGCGTTCTTCTGGAAGAACAGTTCGCCGCTCAGCCCGTCCGGTGCCCGCACCAGCGCCACGGGACGGTCCTTTAGCTGCGGCAGCAGCCAGTCGGCGACCTGGGCGTAGTACTCGGCAACCTGGCGCTTGGTGGTGCCGGTGCTGGCGTCGACCACACGGTCGGGGTGGGTCAGACGCAGGCTGCCGAGGGCCTCGGCGGGTGGCTGCGCGGCGCGCTTGGCGGGCATGGCTCGCTCCAGGTCGATGGCGGTGGCGGGTTTGTCGTCGCGCAGGCCGTGGAACACCGAGTGGCGCACGATGCCTTCGCGGGTCATCTGGGCGTAGGCGACTTCGGCCAGCAATTGCGGCTTGAGCCAGTGCACGCCACGAGCCTCGGCGCCACGGGGTGGTTTGGGCAAGTCCGGCTTGTCGACCTCCAGGGGCTTGAGGCGCGCATGCAGGCTGTCCAGCGTGGTGGCGCTGAATCCGGTGCCGACCTTGCCGGCATAGCGCAGCTGGCCGCTGTCGGGGTCGTGCAGGGCCAGCAGCAGGGCGCCGAAGGCGTTGCGGCTGCCTTTGGGATCGGTGTAGCCGACGATCACGAACTCCTGGCGCTGCTTGCACTTGAGCTTGATCCAGTCACTGCTGCGCCGGCCCATATAGGGGCTGTCGGCGCGTTTGCCGATCAGGCCTTCGAGCTTCAGGCGGCAGGCGCTGTCGAGCAGCGACTCGACCGGCTCGGTGAAGTCGGCGGAGAATTTGAGGAGGTCCGAGGACGTGTTTTCGAGCAGCCGGGCCAGGGTGGCGCGTCGCGCCTGCAGCGGTAGTGGGCGAAGGTCCTCGCCACCCAGGTAGGGCAGGTCGAACAGGTAATAGGTGATGCGTTCGTCGTGCTCGGTGTCGAAGGCGTTCTGCAAGGACTGGAAGTCGGCCACGCCCTGGTCGTCGACCACCACCATCTCGCCATCGAGCCAGGCCGAATCGAGCCCCAGCGCTTTCAAGGCCTCGACCTGGCGCGGCATCTTCGCACTCCAGTCGTGGCCATTACGGGTGAACAGGCGCACATCCTCGCCCTCGATGCGGGCGAGGATGCGGTAGCCGTCGAACTTGACTTCGTAGTGCCAGTCACCGCTGGGCGGCGAATCCACCAGGGTGGCGAGTTGCGGCTGGAGCCTGTCCGGCAGGGCGACGGGGCCGGCCTTGCCCTTGGGTTTGCTGGACGTGGCTGTCTTGGCGGGCCGGCGCGGCGCCAGGGTGCGGTCGCTCAGCACACTGTCCGGCAGGGCTTCGACGATGCGGTAATCCGTTTCGCTGCGGGCCTGGCCATCGTGGGACTTGACCAGCATCCACTGCTCCTTCTTGCCGGCCAGGTGGGTGCGGAACAGATTCCAGACACCTGACAGTTTTTCGCCTTGCAGGCGAAAACGCAGCTTGCCCTTGGCGTAGGCCTCGCGAGGGTCGCCCTCAGGCTCCCAGATACCCCGATCCCAGACGATCACGTCACCGGCGCCGTAGTGGCCTTCGGGGATGTTGCCTTCGAAGTCGGCGTAGTCCAGCGGGTGATCCTCCACATGCACCGCCAGGCGGCGGACCTTGGGGTCGAGCGAGGGGCCCTTGGGGATCGCCCAGCTTTTCAAGGTGCCATCGAGTTCCAGACGAAAGTCGTAGTGCAGATGGCTGGCGTCGTGTTTCTGGATGCAGAACTGCAAGGCATGGGCCTTGCCCGTGCGGCCGCGTTTGCCGGCAGGCTCGGGCGTGGCGTTGAAGTCGCGCTTGCGCTGGTACTCCTGCAGGGGCTTGGCCATGGCGGGCTCCGAAACGGTTCGCGGGTCTCTAGGTTGGGAGGCGAGGGGCCGGGCGGAGTTCAAAAAAAGCGAGGGCGAGTGCTCTGTGCAGAAACTCTGAATCATTGCCTGGCAGGGGCAGTCGACCGAATGAGCCCACAAATCGGAGAGCGATCATGCCCATTCCCGAAGACCCCAAGCCGACGGTCGAGATCGACGACACGCAAGACCGCATGGGCAGTGTCCATGAACTGGATTTCAGCGAACGCCGCGATGAGCGCCGGGGCCGTATTGGCGACGAGCGACCGGCGCGGGAGGTAGAGGAGGAATATCCACCGAGACGTGTTGCCGAAAGTGGCATGACCGGTGGCGAGGCGCTGAGTGACAGCCTGCACGAGGACAATGTCACCCTCGATGACCTGAGCCCTGACACGCTGCTGGACGAGACCGGTGCCCGCGATCCGGATGAGCCGGGCATGGCGGGCGGTCCGGCGGACAAGACCCTGCGTCATGTCGAGGCCCACGAGATCGGTGGCGGCATCGGCCTGGACGAGGCCGAACTGGCCCGCTCGGCGCCGCTGGACGGCGAGCCGTGGACCGACGAGGTCACCCCTGAAAACGAGCGGAGAGAACGCTGATGAACGAGCAACGTTGTTCTTGCAACCACTGTTCCTGCACCGTGGATGGCAATGCCGTGGTCCAGGATGGCAAGGCTTACTGCTGCGAGGCGTGCGCGACGGGGCATCGTGAGGGTGAGCCCTGTCGCATGGGGGATTGCAAATGTGGGGAGGTGAGTCAGCCGAAGGAGAGTAATGTCGATAATGCGTTAGATGAAACTTTCCCGGCCAGTGATCCTATTTCGCCTTGATATTCTTTTATACAGCAGCCCTGTCATTGACTAATTAGACAATAGGGCTGCTGCTCACTAAAGCTACATATATTCACTCACACTAAAAACTTTCGCTCTTGCTCTTGCTCTTGCTCTTGCTCTTGCTTCTAAGTGCGCGATATGTCAGGCGACACAAGTTGCGACTTCAGGAGGCCGAACGCAGGTCTTGCGGAGGGAGGTGACGGGCATGGATGCCCGTCAAGCGCTGCGCCCCAGGATGGGGCGTTCAGCGCGGTCCTCCCGGGAGCAAGGCCGGAGTGAGGGGACCCCGGAGCGAAGCGTAGGGGGATGGGGCGTTCAGCGCGGTCCTCCCGGGAGCAAGGCCGGAGTGAGGGGACCCCGGAGCGAAGCGTAGGGGCCGGATGATGGAGCGAGGATTTTTTGGTGACTTTTTGATCCTTCAAAAAGTTACCCGCCGTAAGGGCGGAAAGGTGATTATGCGTCACCATCGTAAATGAATGCGCATATAACTTTCAAAACGCACACTGTGTAAGTCAAAGTCAAAGTCAAAGTCAAAGTCAAAGTCAAAGTCAAAGTCAAAGTCAAAGTCAAAGTCAAAGTCAAAGTCAAAGTCAAAGTCAAAGTCAAAGTCAAAGTCAAAGTCAAAGTCAAAGTCAATCGGCATCGGTTTTTATAGTTGTAAGCGCATTCATTTACGATGTCGACGCGCACTCACCTTTTCGCCCTTACGGCGAGTCACTTTTTGTCAAACGCCCGGAGCGCCGGCCGGACAAAAGTAACCAAAAAACGCTGCGCTCCATTCATCCGGCCCTCCGCTTCGCTCCGGGTCCCCTCACTCCGGCCTTGCTCCCGGGAGGACCGCGCTGAACGCCCCATCCTGGGGCGCAGCGCTTGACGGGCATCCATGCCCGTCACCTCCCTTCGCAAGACCTCCGTTCGGCCTCCTGAAGTCGCGAAGTTACGGGCGGCGCCTGGGCTGACGCAGCTGTCGCTAGCTGGGTAGGGCGCTAGACTCCTGAACGGCAACGGCAACGGCAACGGCAACGGCAACGGCAACGGCAACGGCAACGGCAACGGCAACGGCAACGGCAACGGCCCCACGCGTTCGCGTCAATGCGTCTGCCAGATCCCATTGCTACGTTCGCAATCACTGCGCGCCTGCCCCAGGCTCGGGGTGTCGTAGTAGTAGGTGATGATCCGCGCATCCTTGGGCACCGCCGGCCGGGTAGAGGGCTCGCCGCGCCCTGCGGCATCAGGATTGGCCAGGGTCTCCTGGGTCAGCGGGGCGATGCAGCTGCCCACGCTGCCATCGGCGCATCGCTCGACCTTGCGTTTCTGGCTGTTGAGCATCTCCTTGCTCTCGTTGCTGCACGACCAGGCAATCGCTTCGGCCGGCATGTTGACGTAGCTGTAGCAGGTGTGCTGCTGTACCGGCTTGACCGCCTCGCTGGACGAGCGGGTGACCACGTCGCAACCCTCGGCCAGCACCTGCCCGCTGAGCAGGCTGGCCAGCAATGCCACACACAGAATGAACCGCATGACGTACCTCCCGGGCCCATGAGGCCCTCAGCGCTTGTCCAGGGCTGGCCCGGCCTGTCGGCGCAGGGCCTTGGCGCGCTTCTCCAGAATCAGGTAGGTGATCACCGCCAGCAACAGCGGGATCAGGTAGTACAGCGTCCGATACCCCAGCAATGCGGCCACCAGCGTGCCCTGGCCCAACTGTCCGTGCAGCAGGGCAAGAAACACCGCCTCCAGCACCCCCAGCCCGGCAGGAATATGCGCCACCACCCCCGCCACGCAGCTGATCAGCAACACCCCCAGTACCGAGGGATAAAACAGCTCCGGCGGCAGCAACAGGTGGATCAGCGCCGCCATCAACGCCCAGTTGCTCGCGCCCAGCGCCACCTGGCACAACGCCAGGCGCAGGCTCGGCAGGGTCACTTCATGCCCGCGCAGGTGCCAGGTACGTCGTTTGGCGAAGGCACAGGCGAGCAGGTAGCCAGCTGCGACCGCCACCATCAGCACACCGATCAGGCGCAGGCCGCCGGCACCCACCGCCCAGCTTGCCGGCAGCTTGACCAGGCCCAGGGCGAACACCGTGCCGGCCAGCAGCAGATAGCCCATCCAGTTGGTCAACAGCCCCAGGGTGAGGATGCGGGTGATGGTCGCGGTGTCCAGCCCCAGCCGGCTGTACAGGCGGTAGCGCAGCGCCACGCCGCCGACCCAGGTGGTGAAGTTGAGGTTGAACGCATAGCAGACGAACGCCACCGGCAGCACCTGGTGGGCCGGCAAGCGGTGGCCGGTGTAGGCGCGGGCGAGCAGGTCGTAGCTGGCGAACACCAGGTAGCTGCACAGGGCCAGCAACAGCCCCAGGGCCAGGGTCGAGGGCCGGTAGGCCAGCAGCGACTGGCGCACTTCGTTCCAGTCCAGGTTGCGCGCCAGGGTGAACAGCAGCACCGGGATCAGCACCAGGAACAGCAGGGTGAGCAGGCGCATGCCCCAGGTCTTCCAGCGTGGCTTGGCCATCAAGTCTTGCCCCCGTTGAAGTCCACCGGCGCTTCGTTGTCCGCCTGCAGCGACTGCAGACGCTGCCGGTGCGCCGGGAACCAGCCGGCGATGCGCGGGAAGTAGCGGGTGATGTGAAAGCCCAGGAAGATCAACGGCGCGCGCCACCAATAGCCACGCACCATGCGTTCCAGGGTCACGCGCTTGCAGTGTGCGGCGGTCAGTTCGCTCAGGTGCCGGTACAGGCCATCATTGAACGCGCGGTCGCGGATCATCAGGTTGGCCTCGAGGTTGAACGACAAGCTCAGCGGGTCGAGGTTGCTGGAGCCCACGGTGGACCACTCGTCGTCCACCAGTGCCACCTTGCCGTGCAATGGGCGCTGGCAGTACTCATGGATCTGCACATTGTCGCGCAGCAGGTAGTTGTAGAGCAGCCGCGACAGCGCGCGTACCCAGCGCATGTCCGGTTGCCCCTGGAGGATCAGGGTCACCGCCACGCCACGCCGGGCAGCATTGCGCAGCTCGCGCAGCAAGCGGTAGCCGGGAAAGAAATAGGCGTTGGCGACGACGATGCGTTGCCGGGCTTCACGGAAGACTTGCAGGTAGCACGCCTCGATGTCGGTGCGATGGCGGCGGTTGTCGCGTTCCACCAGCACGGCGCTGGCCGAACCTGCGGCGTCACCGCCCGGCACCACCGCGCTTGGGGCGTCCAGCACGGGGGCGAGCATGCGGCAGCTGGAGGCGTGGACCTGGGCCAGCACCGGGCCTGTGACTTCCACGGCGTAGTCCTGCTTGGCCTGCGGGCCGAAGTCGCCGAGGTGGTCGGCACTGTAGTTGATACCGCCAATGAACGCGCGCTGACCGTCGACCACCAGGATCTTGCGATGCAGGCGCCGGAACAGGTTGGTGCGCATGCCGGCCAGGCGCGGTTGCGGGTCGAATGCATGGAAGCGCACCCCGGCCTCGGTCATCGAGGCAATGAACCCGTCAGGCAGGTCGGCGGTGCCATAGCCGTCAACCGCCACCTCCACCCGCACGCCACGCCGCGCCGCGTCGATAAGCGCCAGGCGCAGCGGCTGGCCGACCTTGTCGTCGTAGATGATGAAGGTTTCCAGGAGAATCTCCTCCCGTGCCTGGGCTATCGCCTCGAACACGCGCGGGTAGTACTGCTCGCCATTGATCAGCAGTTCGACGTGGTTGCCGTCGCTCCAAGCCTGCTTCATAGCATCACCTGCGCTACCAGCGGAGCATGGTCGGAGAGGTGCGACCATGGGTACCTGGACAGCACCCGTGCCTCACACGCCTGAGCATTGCGCAGGTAGATGCGGTCCAGGCGCAGCAGCGGCAGGCGCGCGGGAAAACTGCGTGCCGGCGTTCCGAAGGCTTCGCTCAGAGATAGCGACAGCCGCGCATCGGCCTTCAGGCGCCAGTCGTTGAAGTCGCCGGCGACGATGACTGGCTCCTCCGGCGGCAGGCGCTCGAGCAAGGCCAGCAACAGGTCGACCTGACGCTGGCGGTGCTCCTCGCGCAGGCCCAGGTGCACACAGATCGCATGCACCTGCTCATGACCGGGCACTTCGAGCTGGCAGTGCAACAGGCCGCGCTCCTCGTTGCCATGGATCGACACATCGAGGTTGTCGTAGGCGCGGATAGGGAACTTGGACAGCAGCGCGTTGCCATGGTCGCCATGGGGGTAGACCGCGTTGCGCCCGTAGGCGAACTGCGGCCACATGCTGTCTGCGAGGAACTCGTACTGCGGGGTCTGCGGCCAGGTCGGATGGCGCTCGGCATGGCGCTGATGGCTGCCGTGCACCTCCTGCAGGAACACCAGGTCGGCGCCGGTGGCGCGCACCGCCTCGCGCAGCTCGGGCAGGATGAAACGGCGGTTGAACAGGGTGAAGCCCTTGTGCACGTTGAGGGTCAGAACTGTCAGACGGTGCACGGCCGTGACCTTGTCGATGATGCGGTCGGGGGCGGGCAGGGTGCCGTTCATAGTGACTCCTGCGGCTCGACGCCGGGTTCGGTCACCAGCTCGCCGTCCAGGCCGAGCTTGCCCAGCAGGCGGCGGGCATCGTAGGGGGCATGCACCTTCTGGTCGTTGTCGAAGTAGCAATACACGTCACGCGAGGCGCGCTTGGCCGGGGCGCGGCGCACGACGCGCCGGGCATCCTCCGGCTGGCCACCCGCGGCCCAGGCCTGGATGCGCAGGCGCCAGCGGCGCAGCGCGCTGGCGGTGTAGCCGCTGCTGTAGAGCTCGACATCGCCGTGCAGGCGCAGGTAGACGAAGTCGGCTGTGACTTCCTCGACACAGGGCCATTTGCCGGCGCTGTCGGCGACCACCAGCGCGACCTTGTGCTTGCGCAGCAGGTTGATGAAGGTGTCGCAGAGGAAGCTCGGGTGGCGGATTTCCACGGCATGGCGCAAGCGCGCATTGCCGCGAATGGCGCTACCACCGTTGTCCTGCAGGCGCTCGGCGGCCTGCCGGGCACAGGCGCGCGCGGCCTTGCGGTCGCGGGGCAGCAAGGCGAGGAAAGTGCTGAAACGCTCGGCGTCGAACTTCATGCTCGGGGGAAATTGCCAGAGGAACGGCCCCAGCTTGTCGCCCAGCAGCAATGGCCCCGAGGCAAAGAAATTGGCCAGCGGCTCGTCGATGTCGCGCAGCCGTCGCACATGGGTGATGTAGCGCGGCGCCTTGACCGAGAAAACGAACCCTTCCGGCGTTTCATCGCGCCACTGGCGGTAGCGCTCGGGGGTCTGCAAGGCGTAGAACGAGCCATTGATCTCGATGCTGTTCACCGCCCGCGAGGCGAACGCCAGCTCATCGTCCTGGCGCAGCCCCTTGGGGTAGAAATCCTTGCGCCATGGGCCATAGCGCCAACCGGAAATACCAATGCGGATCTCGCTCACGAGGGCTCCCTTTCGTTCGTGCACTCTTGACTAGCGACCGGCATTGCGGCGTCAGGGTTCAGCAGGAGTGACGAGTGGCCAGTGGCGCAAAACCTGGAACTTTGCCTGCCTTGCGGCCCTCCACCACAGAGGGAAGCAACCAAAGGAGCGCTAGCCATGAGATTCGATCGTTTCGCCCAATGGCTGGCCAACCGCAGCGGACGTCCACTGACCTTTGCCGTGGCATTGCTGTTGATCATCGTATGGGGCGTGAGCGGACCGCTGTTCGATTTCAACGATACCTGGCAACTGGTGATCAACACCTCGACCACGATCATCACCTTCCTCATGGTGTTCCTGATCCAGAACACCCAGAACCGCGATAACGACGAACTGCACATCAAGATCGACGAACTGCTGCGCACCACCCAGCGGGCGCACAAGGCGCTGCTCGACCTCGAGGACATGGGGCCGGCCGAACTGCATGCGCTGCGCAAGCAGTACCAGCAACTGGGCGAGCACGACCAAGCGGCGCCGGGCAACGATGCACCGGCCAAGGACACCCCTGACTGACCCTGGAGGACGGCATGGCCAGACACATCATCCACTACACCGGCCCGATCAATTCCGCGACCTGCGGCAACCTCATCAACACCTGTTCCAAGGCGTTGCAGCAGGGCGCCGAGGTGCTGCAGATCAATATCGCCACAATGGGCGGCGAATGCAGCTACGGTTTCACCCTGTATAACTTCCTGCGATCACTGCCGGTGCCGGTGCACACCCACAACCTGGGCACGGTCGAATCGATGGGCAACATCCTGTTCCTGGCCGGCAGCCACCGTACCGCCTGCGCCTACAGCAAATTCCTGTTTCATCCCTTCCACTGGACTCTGCACGGCTCGGTTGACCATGCACGGATGGCCGAGTACGCCATGAGCCTGGACTATGACCTGCGCCTGTATGCGCAGATCGTCGCCGAGCGCACCGAGGGTGCGAGCGAGCGGCTCGATGTGACGCGCTACCTGATGGCGTATCCGAGGATCCTGGGGCCCCAGGAAGCGCTCGACAGTGGGATGATCCATGCCGTGGACGAACTACCGATCGAGGCCGATGCCGTGCAGTGGAGCGTTCACGCCTGATGCGCGACGGCGCCCCGGCCACAGGCCGGCCGGGGCGGGTAGGGCGTCAGTAGGGTAGTGAGCCGCTCAGACCCTCGATCGCCTCGATCAGCTCGTCGTAGCCCACCGGCTTGTTCAGGTGCCGGTCGAAGCCCGATTGGCGCGAGCGGTACTGGTCGGCGCTGGCCCCGTAGCCGGTCAGGGCGATGGCCGGGGTGTAGCGCAGGTGCTCCAGGCCCCGCAGGGCCTTGATCAGGGCGTGGCCGTCCATGACCGGCATGCCGATATCGGACAGGATGATGTCATAGCGGCCATTGGCGGCCGCCTCAAGTGCGGCCTGCGGGTCACTATAGGCCTCGACTTCGGCGCTTTCCATCTCCAGCAATTGCTGCATCACCTCAAGGATTTCCACCGAGTCGTCCACCAGCAACACCCTGACGCCGTTCAAGCGACCCTCGACGCTTTCGTCGGAGGTATCTGGCTGTACATGCTGCCCGGGATCGCACAACGGCAGGCATACGGTGAAGGTGGTGCCGCAACCCAGTCCGGCGGAAACCGCGCCGACGGTGCCGCCATGGGCTTCCACCAGCTGGCGCACCAGCGACAGGCCGATACCGAGCCCATCGCGGGGGGGGCCGGAGCCTTGTGGCGCGGCCTGGGAAAACAGGTCGAAGACGCTTTCCAGGCTTTCGTCGGTCAGGCCGATACCCTGGTCGATCACCTCCAGGCGCGCCTGGTTGCCCTGGCGGGCCAGCGCCAGACGGATCTCGCTGCCAGCAGGGCTGAATTTCAACGCATTGTTGAGCAGGTTCCAGACGATCTGCTCGAGCCGGGTGCTGTCGGCCTCGACATACACCGGGGCGCCGTCAGCGGGCAGTGCCAGGCGCACCTCGCAGGCGTGCTGCTCGTTGGCCAGCACCGCCTGGATGGCCTGCAGCACCGCGCACAGGTTGAGCACCTGGGTCTTGAGCTTGAGCTTGCCAGTGCGGATACGCGCCACATCGAGCAGGTCATCGATGATCCGCGCCTGGCTGGAGACCGCCTCGCAGATGGTGCCGACCGCCTTGCTGGCGACACCGTTGCCCTTCACCGACGGGGAGCGGCGCAGGATTTCGGCATTCAGCTGGATCAGGTTGAGGGGGTGCTTGAGTTCATGGGACATGACCGCGAAGAACTCGTCTTTCATGTGGCTGGTGTTCTGCGATTCGGCCAGCTGCTTGCTTTGCTCATCGTGCAGGCGCTTGTGCCCGGTGAGGTCGCGGGCGATCTTGACGTAGCCGCGCAGGCTGCTGCCCTTGAGCCTTGACACTTCGCCGCTGCAGTAGAAGCGACTGCCGTCCTTGCGCACATGCCAGCGCTCGTCCTGGCCGCGACCGTGCAGGCGGGCGCTGCGCAGTTCGCGTTCGGGCACGCCGCTCGCCTGGTCCTGCTCGGTGAAGATCAGCTGGTAATGGAGGCCGAGCACTTCGTCCTTGCCATAGCCGAAGATCAGCGCGGCGCCGGTGTTCCAGTCGGTGATCAGGCCTTGCTCGTCGAGCAGGATGATGGCGAAATCGTGAGTGCTCTCGGCGACCAGGCGCATGCGTTCCTCGCCCTGGCGCAGGCGTTCCTCGGCGGCGCGGCTCTGGCTGATGTCGATAAAGGTCAGCACGGTGCCGTCGACGTTGCGCTCGCTGGCCTGATACGGCAGCAGGCGGGCCAGGTACCAGTGCTGGTTGTGGCCGACCACTTCGCGCTCGATGGTGGTCTCGCGCTCGACCACGGCCCGGGCGTCATCGGCCAGGCCCGGATAATCGAGGCGGTGGGTGATGTCGAGCAGCGAGCGCCCGGTGTCCACCGGCAGCATGCTGAAGATATCGGTGGCGCGGGGAGTGAACCAGCGGATGCACAGGTTGCGGTCGACGAATACCGTGGCGATGTCGGTGGACGCGATGAGGTTGGTCAGGTAGTCGTTGACCTTGTCGGTTTCCTCGACCTTGGTCTTGAGTTCGTAGTTGACCGTCAGCAGTTCTTCGTTGATCGACTGCAGCTCTTCCTTGCTGGTTTCCAGCTCCTCGCTGGCCGAGCGCAGCTCCTCGTTGATCGCCTGCATCTCTTCGTTGGAGGCGGTCAGCTCCTGGCTGGAAAACTCCGACTGCTCGATGGTTTCCTGCAACTGCAGGCGCGTGCGGTGCAGTTCACGCTCCAGGTTGCCCAGCAGCATCCCTTCGGTCTGTTCGACGGCGGGTGCCTGGGTGGTCGCGCTGTCGGCTTCGCCGCTCTGGAAGACCACCAGCAGGCACTCGCTGCCACTGGGTTCGTCCTGATGCGGTTGGACCAGGATGCGTACCCCATCGGTATGCTCACCGAGGTCTAGGGGGACTGTGCGCGAGGTCACGGCCTGGCCGCTGCCCTGGGCCTGCAGCAAGGTGCTGCGCAGGGCCGGACGCAGCGGCGTGAGGACCAGGTTGAGCAGGTTGTGGCTGAGCTCGCCGCCGGCATGGCGCAGATAGCGCCCCACACCCTCGCTCATGTGCAGGATATTGCCCTCGGCATCGACCACCAGGCTCGGCGGCGTGCAGCGGGCGAGGGCGCGGTGATGGATTTCGGCATAGGACAGCTTGCGGGCGGCGCGTGCCCGGGCCGGCGCCGGGGCGAGCGCAGGCTCGGGGGCTTGCAGGCGCGCCGGATGACGCACGGCCGCCACTTCACGGGCACGGAAGATACGGTTGCGCTTGTCCACGGCGACGAACAGATCGGCCGCCAGGTCGGTGGATTCGGAACTGCCCAGGAACAGATAGCCGCCCGGGCGCAGCGCGAAGTGGAACAGGCGCAGGATGTCGCGCTGCACTTCGCGGTCGAGGTAGATGAGCAGGTTGCGGCAGACGATCAGGTCCAGTTGCGAGAACGGCGGGTCGGACAGCAGGTTATGGCGGGCGAACAGGACTTTCTCGCGGATCTCCTTGCGCACCCGGTAATGCTGGTCCTCCTTGAGGAAAAACTGGCGCAGGCGGGCCGGCGACACATCGGTGGCGATGGCGTCCGGATACTGCCCGCCGCGACCGATGCCGATGGCGCGGTCGTCGAGGTCGGTGGCGAAGATCTGCACCTGGGTGCTGCGTCGTTCGATCGTCAGTTGTTCGCTCACCAGCATGGCCAGGCTATAGGCCTCCTCGCCGGTCGAGCAGCCTGCCGACCACACGCGGACCTCGCAGGCCGGCTCTTCGTTGCCTTCGCGGTTCACCAGGCCTGGCATCACATGGCGCTGCAGGGCCTCGAAGGCCTCGCGATCGCGGAAGAAATTGGTCACGCCGATGAGCATGTCGGCCAGCAGCGCCCGGGACTCTTGCGGGTGGCATTGCAGGTAGTCGCGGTAGCCGGCCAGGTCGGTCTGGCCGGTGACGTGCAGGCGCCGCTCCAGGCGGCGCAGCACGGTGGCGCGCTTGTAATGGCTGAAGTCGTGGCCGGTGTTGTCCTGCAGCGACAACAGGATTTCGTCGAGCAACGGGTCGCACGCCGCCGGGTCGCCCTCGCGCTCGCCCAGCGCGGGCGGCAGGCTGTCGTCCTCGATGCGTGGCAACTTCACCTGGCGGGCGGTGCGCCACAGCTCGACCAGGCGAGCGGGCATCTCGGCCACCGGCAGCACCAGATCGACCATGCCGGTGGCCAGCGCCGCCCGGGGCATCTCGGGGTATTCGGCGTCCTCGGGGGCTTGCACCAGGGTCACGCCGCCTTGTTCCTTGATCCGCGACAGACCCACGGCGCCGTCGCTGCCGGTACCCGACAGCACCACGCAGAACGCATGGTCCTTGTGCACATCGGCCAGGTCGCGGAAGAACAGGTCGATGGCGACATGGTCGCCACGGCTGCGCTTGGCCGGGCTGACGCGCAGGTAACCGTCGTTGGTCGACAGGCGATTGGCCGGCGAAATCACATAGACATGGTTGCGCTCGATCGGTACCGGTTCGCTGACCTGGCGCACAGGCATGCCGGTCACCGCCTGGATGATCCGGTCGGCCTGGCTCTGGTGGTCCGGCGACAGGTGCAGCACCACCACGAATGCCATGTCGCAGTCCTGCGGGGTGTGGCGGAAGAAGGTGCGGATTGCTTCCAGGCCGCCGGCCGAAGCGCCGATGCCGACCACGGGGAAATCCAGGTGGCTCGGGCTGAGTGCCGGATTGTGCGGCGAGGCGAGGGACGTTTTGCTGGAGGACTTCATGGCATCAGCCTTGTACGGACCTGGAAATGGCCCGTTTGGTCGGGCACTGGGCGCAGATTATAGGCTGCTGTTCATCCCGGCGACGAGCGGTTGGCGCCGAGCAAGGGCCGGTGTACGAGGGTAAGCGGTCGGCAAGCGCGGTGCATGGGGGCGTCTCCTTCGTCCACCGTCATTAGTCAGAGCTGTGACCCTTGGCCAGGCGGATAAGTGCCGTCGGTCAGAACCCCGGTACAACAAATGAGCCGTTGGCCTGCGCCCCTGTTCGTAATTAAATGCACGGCATCTTCGTGCGGCACGTCCAACCCAGCGTAAAGGAGAAACGTCATGGCTCGTGACCAGGATCAGACCGGACAACGCGGCGGCACCAAGGACACCAACCCCGGCAACTTCGCCAACGACCGTGAAAGGGCCTCGCGGGCGGGCCAGAAGGGTGGCCGCAACTCTGGCGGCAACTTCGCCAATGATCGCGCCCGCGCCTCCGAGGCCGGCCGCAAGGGTGGCCGCAACAGCCACGGGAGCGCCAGCGGTTCGTGACCTTGCGGGCCCTCCCTTCCTGATTGTCGGACATTTTTTGAATTTTCATGGAACGACGTGATCTGTCAGAAAGTCATCCATGGAGAAGAGGAGGGCCTGCGTCAATGCCAAGTCCCCAGCTGTTTACCATCGAATACCTGCTGCACGGTCAGCCACGGCGTTTCATCATCCGCCAGGAACACATGGACAATGCCGAGGCCTGGCATTGGGCCAGTTGCGACGCGGGTTTGGGGATCATTCCGAAGTTCGGGCGCGAGCGCATCAAGAAAGTCAGCCGGCCCATGGCCGAACGGCATGGGATCACCGATGTGCGCTGGCGGGTGTGAAGCGGCGTGGACCTGAACAGACAACAGACTTCAGTGTGAGAGCGAGCCTGGCCCGCTCTCACACTGCCATGCACACTCAGGCGCCTGACTCCGGGTCGCTGGCCGGTACCCCGGGGCGGTTCTCTTCCTCGGTCAGGTTCGGGTCGGCATCCGGGTCGTCGGCCTGATCGTTGCGGCGGTCTGGCTCGAGTTCCGGCCAGTCGCTCTGCACATCGCCACCGCCCATCCAGTGTTGCGTGCTCATGTCGTCATCCTCTGCTCAGAGTGAAAAAACGGCCCACGGTCGGGCAGGCCGAATACAGGCGTGAACATCGCCACCCTCATGGATTGGGAGGTCGCAAAGCCCTGGCAGGGTCGATTGCATGCCAGTGTGCGCCGACCAGCGGTCGCTCAGTGTCCGGAATACTTCACCGCGGCGGCCGTGCGGGTCGGCACATTGAGGGTCTTGAGCAGCGACGACACATGGATGCGCACGGTGAATGGCGAGATGTCCAGTGCCCGGGCGATCTCCTTGTTGGTCTTGCCCTGGGCGATCAGGCGCAGTACGTCCTGCTGGCGGTGGGTGAGTTGTTCCAGCTCGCTGGAGGCATCCAGTTGCGGCAGCAACCCGCTGGGCGCGTAGTCGACCACCACTTCGCCGTCGCGAATGGCAAGGATGGCCGCGCCGATCGCCTCGGGGCTGACGCTCTTGCCGATGAAACCATCGACGCCGGCGGCCATGACTTCGCAGATCACCTGTGGGTCATCGACCATCGACACGACGATCAGCGTGGTGCGCTGCAATTGGCGGCGCAGTTCGGCGAGGCGGCCGATGCAGGTGAGGCCGGGGAAGCGCAAATCGAGGATCAGGGTGTCGGGCGTCTCGCCCATGGCGGCCAGCCGGAGCACATCGGCCAGGCTGCCGGCTTCCTCCAGGCGTGCCTCGGGCAGGATGCGCCGCACGGTGTTGACCATGGCCTCCCTGAACAGCGGATGATCATCCGCCACGATGATGCGGCAACTCACGTCGTGGAACTCCCTGTCAGCCGACACATGCTAATTTAGCAGTCACCTGCGGTTTTTTCCCACGCAGCGTGCCGCAAATGCCGACTGGCGCACAAGGACGTTACCCATGAAGTTCGAGAAGAACAACGAGCTGGACCAGGCCAACCTGCGCATCATCGTCGCCTCCTGTGCGATTACCTACGTGGCGTTGCTGGGTTTCCTGCCGGGCCGCTCGCCCGCCACCTACCTGCCGGTGCTGCTCTACTACGCGGGGTTCGTTGTGGTATCGATCGGCATGCGCCAGGCGATCAAGCGTTGGCCCGGGCACTACCCGGCGCGGCGCATCTTCGGCATGCTGGGCGATTACACCGGCACCAGTTTCGGCCTGGTGGTGGGCGGTGAAACCGCGCTGCCGCTGTATGCGGTGATGGTCTGGATCAACCTGGGCAACGGCATGCGCTTCGGCTCGCGCTACCTGGCCATCGCCACGGTACTGGCCCTGGCCGCGCTGGTTGCCGTGTGGCGATTGACCCCCTATTGGCAGGAACAGCCGTTTCTGCTGCCGATGCTGCTGACCACTAGCACTTTGATTCCGTTTTATGCCCACCTGCTGCTGGAGCGCACGCGCAAGGCCACGGCCCTGGCCGAGGCGGCGACCCGCGAGAAGTCGCGCTTCCTGGCCCAGGCCAGCCACGACCTGCGCCAGCCGATCCACTCCATCGGCCTGTTCACCGCCTGTCTGCGTGAAGCGCGGCTGGGCGAGGAGGAGCGGCGCCTGGTGGACAGCATCGACCGCTCGCTGCTCAACGTCTCGCAGTTGTTCCGCTCGATCCTCGACCTGTACACCCTGGACAACGGCCGGGTGCAGCCAAAGTGGGAAACCTTCGCCGTGGACGGCTTCCTGCGCGAACTGTTGCGCCAGAACAGCGAGGCGGCGCGCTGGGCCGGGGTCGAGATGCGCCTGGTGCCCAGCCGCCACTGGACACGCGCCGACCCGGGGATGCTCGCGACCATGGTGCAGAACGTGCTGTCCAACAGCTTCAAGTACGCCGCCGGGCGGCCATTGCTGATCGGCGTGCGGCCACGCGGCGAGGGCCTGGCCATCGTCGTCTGCGACCAGGGCCGGGGCATTGCCGAGGAGCACCAGGGCCGCGTGTTCGAGGAGTTCTACCGGGTGCGCGAGGCACGTGACAAGGATGTCGAGGGGGTTGGCCTGGGGCTGGCCATCGTCAAGCGCCTCGGGCAACTGATGGGTTTGGCGGTCAGCCTGCGTTCGCGCCAGGGGCATGGCACCACGCTGACCTTGCAAGGGTTGCCCAAGGTGCCGGCACAAGTGCCACGGGCCGTTGCCGACCAGGCCTTGCAGGCAGGCATGCTCACCGGTTTGCGGGTGTGCCTGGTGGAGGACGATCACAACGTGCTGCAGGCCACCAGCGCTCTGCTGCAACGCTGGGGATGCGAGGTCCAGGCCGAGAGTTCGCCCCATGGCCTGGTCAGCGACTGCGATGTGATCGTCGCCGACTACGACCTGGGTCCGCAGGCCACCGGCATCGACTGCATCGACCAATTGCGCGCGCAGCGCGGTGCCGAAGTGCCGGCGCTGATCATGACGGGCCATGATATCGACAGGCTGCAGGGTGCCCTGCAGGCACGGGGTATCGCGGTACTGGCCAAGCCCGTGCGACCGGCGGAGCTGCGGGCGGCGCTGCGGGGTTTGCGTGAGACCGTGGCGGCGCCGGTGATCTAGCGCGGCGCCCTCGACCATCACTGGAATACCGGCGCCTGGCCTTCTTTCCAGCAGGTGGGGGATGGCGTGTAGATACCCATGCCGGCCACGGCCACCAGGCCGCCGCTGGGCACCTGGCAGTCGTACTGGCCCTTGCTGGTGCTGGCGGTGAAGTAGGTGGTGTTGGAGTCGCTGCGCAGGTTGCTGACCTTGCTCACGGGCACGCCCAGGGTCACCTCGGTGCGTTGCTTGAGGGTGTCGGCGCTGGGGCTGGCGGTCTGGCAGCCGGCCACGGCGGCAAGGCCGGCGAGCAGGACGAGGGACTTGAAGGGGAAGGACTTGAGGATCATCGCGTTGCTTCCTTGGCATTGTTCTCGGTACGGCGCCCGCGCCGCCAGGAAGGGGGCTGGCGGTGGGACGCTGGACCGACTATAGCGCCAGCGGAACGTTGCGCGATGTAGGGCGGATGTGCGAGGTGGCATATTGCCTTTAGTGTGCGGCAAGGCTATCGCCAGGCCCCTCGCACCCCAACCGCGCTCAGCGCTTCACTACCAACGTCAAGATGTCATAACTGGCCACCAGCTCACCCAGCTGGTTGGTCACCTCCACATCCCAAGCCACCACCCCTTGCGCCTGCCCCAGCGGGCTGGTCTTGCCCTGGTCGATCTTGCGCTTGCAGGTCAGGCGCGCCTGGATGGTGTCGCCGATCCCTACCGGAGTGATGAAGCGCAGGGTATCCAGCCCGTAGTTGGCCAGCACCGGCCCTTCGCCGGGGCTGACGAACAACCCGGCCGCCGCCGATAGCACGAAGTAGCCGTGGGCGATGCGCTTGCCGAACTGCGACTGTTTGGCGGCGATCTCGTCGAAGTGCATGTAGAAGTGATCGCCCGACAGGCAGCCGAAGTTGACCAGGTCGGTCTCGGTCACCGTGCGGCGGTGGGTCAGCAGCGACTCGCCGATACGCAGGTCGTCGAAATGGCGACGGAACGGGTGTACCTCGGTTTCGATCACCTCGGCACCACGCACATACTCGCCGGTTACGGCCATGAGCATGCTCGGCGAGCCCTGCACGGCGGCCCGCTGCAGGTAGTGCCTGACCGCGCGCAAGCCGCCCAGCTCCTCGCCGCCGCCGGCACGGCCGGGGCCGCCGTGCTTGAGCTGTGGCAGGGGCGAGCCATGCCCGGTGGATTCCTTGGCCGCCTCGCTGTCGAGCACCAGCAGCCGCCCGTGCCAGGCCGCCGCCACGGGGATGGCCTTGGCCGCCACGGCGCGGTCGGCGGTGACCAGGCTCGCCACCAGGCTGCCCTTGCCGCGGGCAGCCAAGGCCAGGGCCTCGTCGAGGTCGTCGTAGGCCATCAGCGTGCTGACCGGGCCGAACGCTTCGATATCATGGGCACCGCCCTCGGCATGCGGGTCACGGGCCAGCAGCAGGGTCGGGGCGAAGAACGCGCCCTCGGCCACGTCATCGCCGACCGGGGTGAAACCGTCACTGGCGCCCAGCAGTTGGTCGCAGCTGTCCAGCAACTGGCGCACGCGCTCGGCGACATCACGCTGCTGGTCATGGGAGGCCAGCGCCCCCATGCGCACGCCTTCCACCGAAGGATCGCCCACCACCACCTTGCGCAGGCGTTCGCGCAGACGAGTGGCCACCGCGTCGATGTGCCTGGCCGGGACGATGGCGCGGCGGATCGCCGTGCATTTCTGTCCGGCCTTGGTGGTCATTTCTCGCGCCACTTCCTTGATGTACAGCTCGAATTCCTCGCTGTCGGGACTGACGTCCGGGCCAAGAATGGCGCAGTTCAGCGAGTCGGCCTCGGCGGTGAAGGGCACCGAGTTGCGGATCAGGTTCGGCGTGACGCGCAGCTTGGCTGCGGTGTCGGCGGAGCCGGTGAAGGTCACCACGTCCTGCCCCTGCAGGCGTTCGAGCAGGTCACCGGTACTGCCGATCACCAGTTGCAGGCTACCGGCCGGCAACAAGCCCGATTCGTTCATCAGGCGTACCACGGCCTCGGTCAGGTAGCTGGTGGACGTGGCAGGCTTGACGATGCACGGCATGCCGGCGAGGAAGGTCGGGGCGAATTTCTCCAGCATCCCCCAGATCGGGAAGTTGAAGGCGTTGATATGCACGGCCACGCCCGCACGCGGCACCAGGATATGGCTGCCGGCGAAATGGCCTTGCTTGCCCAGGGGGATCGCCGGGCCTTCATGCACCAGGTTGCCCGAGGGCAGCTCGCGGCGGCCCATGCTCGAATAGGCGAACAGCGTGGCGTTGCCGCCTTCGATATCGATCCAGCTGTCGGCGCGGGTGGCGCCGCTGTGATGGGACAGGGCGTAGAGCTGCTCCTTGCGCTCGGCCAGGTACAGCGCCAGGGCCTTGAGCCGGGCGGCGCGCTGCTGGAAATCCATGGCCATTAGCTGCTTCAGGCCCTGGGCGCGGGCGAAGTCCACGGCCTCGGCGAAATCCGAGCGCTCTTCGTGGCTGTAGGCCAGGACGTGGCCATCGAGGGCGCTGCGCAGGGCCTGGGCGCCGTGCTGGCCGATCCAGCGGCCGGCGATGAAGCTTTGCAGGGTAGGGGCGGCGGACATGCTGTTCTCCATGCTGTTCTGATAGACAGGGGGGCGCGCTTACCAGAGCGCCAGGGTGTAGCCGATGATCAGGCGGTTTTCGTCCACGGCGTTGGTCAGGCCATTGCCGGAACGGAAGGTGACGTTGCGCCAGCGCAGGCTGACGTCCTTGAACGGGCCGCTCTGGATCACATAGGTGATGTCGGTGTCGCGTTCGCGCTCGCGGCCATTGCTGAGCGTGGCGGTTTCGGCGTGGCGGCCGTCGGTGTAGCGGGTCATGAAGCTCAGCCCGGGGATGCCCATGGCCACGAAGTCGTAGTCGTAGCGCAGCTGCCAGGAGTCGAGCCCGGCGCGAGTGAAGGTGTTGTAGGTGACCAGGTTGACGGTGTATGGATCGCCGCCGTTGAGGAACGGGAAGGCGCTGTCGCCGGACATCTGCTGCCAGGTGGCGGTGAACTTGTGGGCCTTCACCCCCAGGGTGAACATGGCGTTGAAGTTGCGGTTGTCGATGTTGCCCGCGCGCTCGGCGCCGTCGCCGCGGCTGTCGAAGTAGCGCAGGTCGCTGCGCAGGCTGACGCCTTCGGCCAGGGGCTGGGTGTGCAGCAAGCCCACATACTGCTGGCGGTAGATGTCCTCAAGCTTGGCGTAGTAGTAGCTGACGCTGGCCTGCGGGGTGATGGCGTAGCTGCCGCCGCCGAAGTCGAAGTGGTCGCTGCTGGCGGCGCCGTAGCCGATATCGTCGCGCCCGGACGAGTCGCGCAGGTTGGCCTTGGTCAGGCGGCCGCCATTGAAGGTCAGGCCGTCCAGCTCCTGGCTGGTCAGCAGGCCGCCCTGGAAGGTCGACGCCAGCAGGCGGGTGTCGTTGTACACCACCACCGGCAGGATCGGCTGCAGGGTGCCCAGGCGCAGGGTGCTCTTGGAGACCCGCAGCTTGGCGGTCAGGCCCAGCTCGCTGTAGTCGTCCACCGGCTCCAGGCTGTTCGGCCCGTAGGGTAGCAGGCCGGTGTTGCGTCGGTCGCGGCTGGAGTCGAGCTTGATGCCCAATTGGCCCATGGCGTCCACCCCGACACCAAGCGGCCCCTCGGTGAAACCCGATTCGAAGCGGGCGGTGAAGCCCTGGCCCCATTCCTCGGCCTTGCTCTGCGGGGCGTTGGCCTGGCGGAAGTCGCGGTTGATGTAGTGGTTGCGCAGTTCGAGGCGGGCGTGGCTGTCAGCGATAAAGTCCGCCATGGCCGGCACGGGCAGGGCGAGGGTGGCCAGCCAGGCGGCTGACTTGAGGTGCGTGCGGTTCATTGTTGTTGTACCCGACATTGTTATTGTTCTTGAGGTCAGTGCTTGCTGGCACCGGCGGCGCCGATACCGGTCATGGAGCGGATGAACTGGGCCAGGTAGCGCCCACGCTCTTCACGCGCCCGTTCCGTGCCGTCGGTGACCGAGAAGGCCCAGGCCGCGAGGAAGGCCAGCGACATGGAGAACAGCGCCGGGTTGCTGTAGGGGAACAGCGCCCGTTCGTTGTGCAGCACGTTGACCCACACCGCCGGTCCCAGCACCACCAGGACGATCGCCGAGACCAGCCCGGCCAGGCTGCCGCCCACCGCGCCACGGGTGGTCAGGCCCTTCCAGAACATCGAGAGCAGCAGCACCGGGAAGTTGACCGAGGCGGCCACCGCCAGCACCAGGCCGGAGAGGAAGGCAATGTTCTGCGACTCGAACAGCAGCCCCAGCAGCACCGCGAACAGGCCGATCCCCAGGGTGGCCAGGCGCGATACGCGCATTTCTTCCTGCTCGCTGGCCTGGCCCTTGCGCACCACGCAGGCGTACAGGTCGTGGGATACCGCCGAGGCGCCGGACAGCGCCAGGCCCGCGACCACGGCGAGGATGGTGGCGAAGGCCACCGCCGAGATGAAGCCGAGGAACAGGTTGCCGCCCACCGCCTGGGCCAGGTGCACCGCGACCATGTTGCCGCCGCCGATGATCGCCCCCGTAGCGTCGCGATAGGACGGTTCGGTGCCGACCATGACGATGGCGCCGAAGCCGATGACGATCAGCAGCAGATAGAAGTAGCCGATGAAACCGGTGGCGTAGAACACGCTCTTGCGCGCTTCCTTGGCGTCGCTGACGGTGAAGAAGCGCATGAGGATATGCGGCAGGCCGGCCGTGCCGAACATCATGCCCAGGCCCAGGGAGATGGCGTCCACCGGGTTGGACAGCAGCGCCCCCGGCGCCATGATCGCCTGGCCCTTGGCGTGCACGGCCACGGCGCTGGCGAACATCGCCTCGGTGCTGAAGCCGAAGTGCCTGAGCACCATGAAGGCCATGAAGGTGGTGCCCGACAGCAGCATCACCGCCTTGATGATCTGCACCCAGGTGGTGGCAAGCATGCCGCCAAAGGTGACGTACAGCACCATCAGCACGCCCACCAGCATCACCGCGTACAGGTAGTTGATGCCGAACAGCAGCTCGATCAGCTTGCCGGCGCCGACCATCTGCGCCACCAGGTACATCAGCGCCACGGCCAGGGTACCGAAGGCTGAGGTCAGGCGCACCGGAGCCTGGGCCAGGCGGTAGGAAACCACGTCGGCGAAGGTGTACTTGCCCAGGTTGCGCAGGCGCTCGGCGATCAGGAACAGGATGATCGGCCAGCCGGCCAGCACGCCCAGGGCATACAGCAGGCCGTCGTAGCCATTCATGAACATCATTGCCGAGATGCCCAGGAAAGACGCCGCGCTGATCATGTCGCCGGCGATCGCCAGGCCGTTCTGCATGCCGGTCAGGCCGCCGCCGGCGGTGTAGAAGTCACTGGCCGAGCGGGTGCGCAGGGCGGCCCAGCGGGTCACCAGCAAGGTGAAGCAGACGAACACCAGGAACATCGAGATGGCGGTCCAGTTCATCGCGCGCACTCCTGCTTGACCACCTCGTTGAGCGGGTCGATGACGCGGTTGGCGCGGTGCATGTAGACGCCGGTGAGCGCGAAGGACAGCAGCACCATCAGCACGCCCACCAGCATGCCGACGCTGGTCACGCCGCCGCTGAGGGACTGGCCGAGCACGCCGGGGGCGAAGGCCACCAGCAGGACGAAGCCGTAGTAGGCGACAAACATGGTCAGGGTCAGGCTGCCATTGAGGCGGCGTTTGCGCTTGATCAGTTGCACGAAGGCGGGGTGGTTGCTGATGGTTTCGATGTGTTCGGGTGTCATGGGAGCGTTCTCTCTGGCTGTTGTAATTGTTTTTTCAGGTCACGCGGGTGTTGCGGTGTTGCCGAGGGCCTCATCGCTGGCAAGCCAGCGCTTGTGGGAGCTGGCTTGCCAGCGATGAGGGCAACGCGGTCTCAAAGCTGGTCGAAATCGAGCACCACCTTGTCGCTCAGCGGGTAGGTCTGGCACGACAGCACATAGCCGGCGGCCACTTCGTAGTCTTCCAGGGCATGGTTGCTATCCATCTCCACCTCGCCCTCGATCACCTTGCACTTGCAGGTCGAGCACACCCCGGCCTTGCACGAGTACGGCAGTTCGGCGCCGATGGCGTTGCCGGCCTCGAGCACGCTGCGGGTGTTGCGCGGCAGGTCGAAGGCCAGGGCGCGGCCATCGCTGATCACGGTCACATGGCTGACCGCCGAATCCAGCTCGTGGGCCGCTTCACGGGCCTCGCGGCGGGCTTCGCTGCCGGCGGCGGCGAACAGTTCATAGTGGATGCGCGCCTTGTCCATGCCGTTGGCCTGCAGGCTGTCGCGCACGGTTTCGGTCATGGCCTGGGGGCCGCAGATGAAGGCAGCATCGAGTGAGGTCACGTCGAGCCAGCGGGAGAACAGCTGGCCGCACTTGTCGGCGTCGATGCGGCCGTTGTACAGGTCGACGTCCTGCTGCTCGCGGCTGAACACGAAGATCAGGTTGAGGCGGTCGAGGTACCGGTTCTTCAGGTCCTCCAGGCGGTCGCGGAACAGCGCGCTGTTGCTGGCGCGGTTGCCGTACAGCAAGGTGAAGCGGCTGTCTGGTTCGGTGGCCAGCGTGGTGGCGACCAGCGATAGGATCGGAGTGATGCCGCTGCCAGCGGCCACGCCCAGGTAGTGGCCCCGGCGCGTCGGTTCCAGCGGCACGAAGAAGCTGCCCGAGGGCGGCATCACTTCGAGCTGCTGGCCAGCCTTGAGCAGTTCGTTGGCAAACGCCGAGAAACGACCACCCGGCACGCGCTTGACAGCGACCCGCAGCTCGTCGTCCTGCACCGCGCTGCAGATCGAGTAGGAGCGGCGCACCTCTTCGTCATCCAGGCGGGTGCGCATGACCAGGTACTGGCCCTGGGTGAAACGGAACTCATCGCGCAGGTGCGCGGGCACGTCGAAGGCGATGGACACCGCGTCACGGGTCTCCTGGCGCACTTGCTTGATGGTCAGGCTGTGAAACTGGCTCATGGCGATCTCCACGGCTCAAAGGCATTTGAAATAGTCGAACGGTTCCAGACAGGCGCGGCAGCGGTACAGAGCCTTGCAGGCGGTGGAGCCGAACTGGCTGAGCAGCTCGGTGTGGGTGCTGCCGCATTGCGGGCAGCACACCTTGGCGTCGTGCAGGCTGACGCCGCCCGCAGGTGGGGCGATGCCATAGGCCAGCAGGCGCGCGCGTCCTTGCACGGTGATCCAGTCGGTGCTCCACGCCGGGGTGAGACGACGCTCCAGCGCAGGCTCGGCGAAGCCGGCCTGTTCCAGGGCCTGGCGAATATCGTCCTCGATCACTTCTGTGGCCGGGCAACCGGAGTAGGTCGGGGTGACCACCAGGTGCAGGTGGCCGGCGCGCCAGTCGAGGTCGCGGACGACACCTAAGTCGACCACGCTGACCACCGGCACTTCCGGGTCCATCACCTCGGCCAGCACCGCCCAGGCCCGGCTCAGGTCGCCATCGCGCAAGGGTCTGGCACCACGGTCGCCGGCGATCAGCTCACCAGGTCGCATCGGGGTAGGCTCGCGGCAGGAACTGCATCTCGGCCAGCAGCAGGCCGAGGTGTTCGGTGTGCAGGCCCTTGCGCCCGTCCAGGTAGAAGTAGCTGGCGGCCTTCGGCAGGGGCAGCTCGACCGAGGCGAAGATGGCCGCGACGGTGTTCAGCCAGTGCTGGGCGATCCGCGCCGGGTCGGCGCCGATACCGGCATTGGCCAGCTGGACTTCGCCGTCGTTGGCCACGCTCAATTCGACCGTGAAGCGCCACAGCGTCGGGATGGCTTCGAGCATGCGCCGCCGGCTCTCTTCAGTGCCGCCGCCCAGGCGCTGCACCCACTCGCCGGAGCGGCGCAGGTGATAGGTGACTTCTTTCAGGGCCTTGGCGGCGATGCCGGCGATGCGTTCGTCGCGCGAGTCGCCGAGCGCTTCAAGCGTGGCATGGTGCCAGGCGTCGTACAGGAACTGCTTGAGCAGGGTCACGGCATAGTCGCCGTTGGGTTGCTCGACCAGCAGCAGGTTGCGGTAGGCGCGTTCATCGCGGCGGAACGCCAGGGCATCGGCGTCGCGGCCGTCGTCCAGCAGTTCGGCGGCGTAGTCCAGCCAGTTGCGCGCCTGGCCCACCAGGTCGAGGCCGATATTCATCAGCGCCAGTTCCTCTTCCAGCGCCGGCGCCTTGCCGCACCACTCGCACAGGCGCTGGCCCTGGACCAGGGCGCTGTCGCCGAGCAGCAGCAGGTATTGGATAAGTGCTTGCTTGTGCATGGCGGGCCTCACATGTGTCCGACTTCGGCGGGCAGCTCGTAGAAGCTGGCATGGCGGTAGACCTTGTCATCAGCCGGAGCGAACAGCGGGTCTTTCTCGTCGGGCGAAGAGGCGGTGATCAGCGCCGAGGGCACTACCCATAGGCTCACGCCCTCGCTGCGGCGGGTGTACAGCTCGCGGGCGTTCTCGATGGCCATGGCGGCGTCGGCGGCGTGCACGCTGCCGACGTGCTTGTGGTTCAGGCCGTGCTTGCTGCGCACGAATACTTCGTAGAGGGTCCAGTCAGACATGCTCGATCTCCGCATCGATGGCCGCTTCAGGCGGCGTTCTTGTTCTGTTGCTTGCGCGCATAGGCCACGGCGGCCTCGCGTACCCAGGCGCCGTCTTCGATGGCCTTGCGGCGGGTGGCGACGCGCTCCTGGTTGCACGGGCCGTTGCCCTTGAGCACCTCGTAGAACTCGTCCCACTGGATCTGGCCGAAGTCGTAATGGCCACGTTCGGCGTTCCACCTCAGCTCAGGGTCAGGAGCTGTACAGCCGAGCAGTTCCAGCTGCGGCACGGTCTGGTCGATGAAGCGTTGGCGCAGTTCGTCGTTGCTCTGGCGCTTGATCTTCCAGGCCATGGACTGCGCGCTGTTGGGCGAGTGTTCGTCGCTGGGGCCGAACATCATCAGCGCCGGCCACCACAGGCGGTCGATGGCGTCCTGGACCATGTCCTTCTGCGCCTGGGTGCCGTGGCGCATCATGGTCAGCAGCAGCTCGTAGCCCTGGCGCTGGTGGAAGCTTTCTTCCTTGCAGATGCGGATCATGGCGCGGGAGTAGGGGCCGTAGGAGGTGCGCTGCAGCACCACCTGGTTGACGATCGCCGCGCCATCCACCAGCCAGCCCACCGCGCCCATGTCGGCCCAGCTCAGGGTCGGGTAGTTGAAGATGCTCGAGTATTTGGCCTTGCCGCTGTGCAGCTTGGCGATCTCTTCGTCGCGGTCGGCGCCGAGGGTTTCCATGGCGCTGTACAGATACAGGCCGTGGCCGGCCTCGTCCTGGATCTTGGCCATCAACTGCAGCTTGCGCTTGAGCGAGGGGGCGCGAGTGACCCAGTTGCCTTCCGGGAGCATGCCGACGATCTCGGAATGGGCATGCTGGGAAATCTGGCGGATGAGCGTCTGGCGGTAGGCCTCGGGCATCCAGTTCTTGGCTTCGATCTTGATCTCGGCGTCGATCTTCTCCTGGAAGGCGCGCTCTTCGGGCGACATCTCTTCCAAGGTCTTCAGGCGTTTGACGCCGGTTTCTACGAGCTGTGCGTACATGGTCGGGCTCCCGCTGATGGGCTGCTTGGGGCGTGGGTCATTTATAAGCGATACAAAACACAACATCAAACAGTATTTGATGTATCAAATGTTATTTATGTATCGCTTCCGCAAGACTTCGCCGGGCGTGGGAGCGGGCTTGCCCCGCGATAACGGTCGGCCAGGCGAAAAAAAGCCCCGGACCTTGGCCGGGGCTTTCCAGGAAGCGCAATCGGTCAGCTGGCCAGCCGCTTGTCATACACGTGACAGGCCTTGCCTTCTGAACGCTTCAGCGTACCGCACGGCTGCAGCTGGATCTGCGTGCTGATGCCGATATAGGTCTTGATCTGCTTCGCCAGCTCACCCACCACCTGCTTGCGCTGGCCCTCGTCGAGGTACTGGCTGTCGCTACGCAGTTCCACATGCACCTCGACGCTGTCGAGGTTGCCATTGCGATACAGATGGATCTCATACAGCTCGGAAAGCTGTTTTATCTTGAGCACCTGCTCCTCGATCTGCGTCGGGAACACATTGACCCCGCGGATGATCAGCATGTCGTCGCTGCGCCCGGTGATCTTGCCGATGCGCCGCATCGGCCGCGCCGTGCCCGGCAGCAGGCGGGTGAGGTCGCGGGTACGGTAGCGCACCATCGGCAATGCCTCCTTGCTCAACGAGGTGAACACCAGCTCGCCGAGCTGGCCGTCCGGCAGCACCTGGCCGGTGACCGGGTCGATGATCTCGGGGTAGAAATGGTCTTCCCAGATGGTCGGGCCGTCCTTGGTTTCGATGCACTCCATGGCCACGCCCGGGCCCATGATTTCCGACAGCCCGTAGATATCCAGGGCGTCGATGCCCAGGCGCTGTTCGATGGCGCGGCGCAGTTCGTCGGTCCAGGGTTCGGCGCCGAAGATGCCCAGGCGCAGCTTGAGGTCGTGCGGGTCGATGCCCTGGCGCTCGATCTCGTCGGCGAGGTTGAGCATGTACGAGGGGGTGACCATGATGATGTCCGGCTGGAAGTCGCGGATCAGCTGCACCTGCTTCTCGGTCTGGCCGCCGGACATGGGGATCACCGTGCAGCCCAGGCGCTCGGCGCCATAGTGCGCGCCCAGGCCGCCGGTGAACAGGCCGTAGCCGTAGGACACATGCACCTTGTCGCCGCGGCGCCCGCCAGCGGCGCGGATCGAGCGTGCCACCACGTTGGCCCAGGTGTCGATGTCGTTCTGGGTGTAGCCGACCACCGTCGGCTTGCCGGTGGTGCCGCTGGAGGCGTGCAGGCGCACCACCTGGTCCTGGGGCACGGCGAACATGCCGTAGGGGTAGTTGTCGCGCAGGTCGTTCTTGCCGGTGAAGGGGAACTTTGCCAGGTCGTCCAGCGACTTCAGGTCGTCGGGGTGGGCGCCGCAGGCGTCGAAGCGCTGGCGATAGAGCGGCACCTTGGCGTAGGCGTGGTTCAGGCTCCAGCGCAGGCGCTCCAGCTGGTGCTGGCGCAGCGCGTCGAGGCTGGCGGTTTCCATCGGGTCGAGCAGGGCGCGGTCGGCATCGTGGTAGAGATTCATGGTTTCACTCGAGTTGTTCTTGTCGTGGGCCAGGGCCCTGAGTGTCATGGCAGGCAGCATACTGCCCGCGTCGCGTGGCGTCTCTGGCGGCTGATCAGAGGCGTTCGATCACCAGGGCGATGCCCTGGCCGACGCCGATGCACATGGTGCACAGGGCGTAACGGCCGCCGGTCTGCTCCAGCTGGTGCAGGGCGGTGGTGACCAGGCGTGCACCACTCATGCCCAGCGGGTGGCCCAGGGCTATGGCGCCGCCGTTGGGGTTGACCCGCGGATCGTCGTCGGCCAGGCCCAGCTCGCGCAGCACGGCCAGGCCCTGGGCGGCGAAGGCTTCGTTGAGCTCGATCACGTCCATGTCGGCCAGCGCCAGGCCGGTCAGCTCCAGCACCTTGTGGGTCGCCGGCACCGGGCCGATGCCCATGAGGCGTGGTTCGACGCCCGCCACCGCCAGGCCGAGCACCCGGCCACGGGCCTTGAGGCCGTGGCGTTGCGCGGCGAGTGGGCTGGCCAGCAGCAGGGCGCAGGCGCCGTCATTGACGCCCGAGGCATTACCGGCGGTGACGCTGCCGCCCTCGCGGAACGGCGTGCCCAGGCGCGCCAGTTGTTCCAGGGTGGTGTCGCCCCGCGGGTGCTCGTCCTGCTCGATGCGCTTGGCCGGGCCTTTGCGCTGGGGGATTTCAACCGCGACGATCTCCTGGGCCAGACGGCCATTGGCTTGGGCGGCGGCGGCTTTAAGCTGGCTGCGCAGCGCGAAGGCGTCCTGGTCTTCGCGGGAGATATCGAAGCGCTCGGCGACGTTCTCGGCGGTCTCGGGCATCGAATCGATGCCGTATTGCGCCTGCATCGACGGGTTGACGAAGCGCCAGCCGATGGTGGTGTCGAACAGTTGCGCGCTGCGGCCAAAGGCCTGTTCCGACTTGCCCATGACGAACGGCGCACGCGACATCGACTCGACGCCGCCGGCCAGCATCAGCCCGGCTTCGCCGCAGCGCAGGGCGCGGGCAGCGTTGCCGATGGCATCCAGCCCCGAGCCGCACAGGCGGTTGATCGTGGTGCCGGGCACCTCGATCGGCAACCCGGCCAGCAGGCCGGCCATGCGTGCGACGTTGCGGTTGTCTTCGCCGGCCTGGTTGGCGCAGCCGAGGATCACATCGTCCAGCGCCGCCCAGTCCAGCCCGGGGTGGCGCGCCATCAGCGCCTTGATCGGCACCGCGGCAAGGTCGTCGGGCCGCACGCTCGACAGGGCGCCGCCGTAGCGGCCGATGGGGGTGCGCACGGCATCGATGATCAGCGCGTGGGGCAGGCTGGCGTCAGTCATTTGCAGTCTCCGGCGACAGCACAGTGCCGCGCACTTTGTAGGATTTGCCGTGGAACAGGGCGATCAGCTCGCCCTGCTGGTTCTCTATGCGCACGTCGTAGTTGCCGGTGCGGCCTTTGCGGCTTTGTTCGCTGGCGCTGGCCTGCAGACGGTCGCCGAGCCGCGCCGGGGCGACATAGTCGATGCTGCAACCCAGGGCCACGGCCGCTTCATCGTAGCTGTTGCAGGCGAAGGCGAAGGCCGAATCGGCCAGGGCGAACAGGTAGCCGCCATGGCAGGTGCCGTGGCCCTGGATCATGTCGGCGCGCACGGTCATGCCCAGGCGAGCGCTGCCGGGGCCGGCGTCGAGCAGTTCGATACCCAGGCCCTGGCTGGCGGCGTCACGGCCGAACATGGCCTCGGCGCAGGCGCGGGCCAGGGTGTGTGCGGGTTGATCAGCCATGCAGGCGGCCTCCTTCGGCGTGGGTGCGGCGCAGCAGCAGGGACGGGCGGTAACGTTCCTCGCCATAGCTGCGTTGCAGGTTGTCGAGCACGTTCAGGGTGTAGCCGATGCCCAGGTCGTCGGCCCAGGCCAGCGGCCCGCGCGGGTAGTTGAGCCCGGCGCGCATGGCCAGGTCGATGTCACCGGGGGTGGCAACGCCTTGCAGCACGGCGTCGGCGGCTTCGTTGGCGAGCATGGCCACGGTGCGCAGCACCACCAGGCCGGGCAGGTCGGCCACCGGGCAGGCGCTCAGGCCGCCCCGGGCAAGCAGGGCGACGGCCTGGTCCAGGGCCACCGTGCTGCATTCGGCGCCGTGGCTGATGGCCAGGCGCGGGGCGCTGGCGTAGTCCAGGGCCAGGTCCAGCAGCACCAGGTTGCGCAAGCCGTCCTCGCGGGCGCGTTGGCTGGCCAGGCGGCCATCGGACAGCGCCAGGGTGGCATCTCCCACACGAAGCAGGCCGGTGCCGGCGCGTTCGGTGACGCCGACACCGTTGGCGCGCAGGCGCTCGACCAGGGGCAGCAGGGCACCCAGGTCACCTTCCACCGTGCAGCGTTCGACAGACGCCTGGCTGGTGAGCGCTGCGGGCTCTGGTCGCTCGGTGCCTTCGGCGTAGCTATAGAAGCCTTGGCCGGTCTTGCGCCCGAGGCGCCCGGCGTCGACCAGCTCTTTCTGCACCAACGATGGCTGGAAGCGGAAATCACCATAAAAAGCTTCGAACACCGAGCAGGTTACCGCGTAGTTGACGTCGTGACCGATCAGGTCGGTCAGCTCGAAGGCGCCCATGCGAAAGCCCCCAGCATCGCGCAGCAGGGCATCGAGGGTGGCGCAGTCGGCGGCGCCTTCCTGCAGCAGGCGCAGGCTCTCGGCATAGAAGGGTCGGGCCACGCGGTTGACGATAAAGCCCGGCGTCGAGCGGGCATGTACCGGTTGCTTGCCCCAGGCCAGGGCGGTGTCGTAAAGCGTGGCCGCCAGGTTCGGCGCGGTGGCCAGCCCGGAGACGACTTCCACCAGCGCCATCAAGGGTGCCGGGTTGAAGAAGTGCATGCCAATGACCCGCTCCGGGTGCCTGAGCCCGGCGGCGAGGCTGGTGATCGACAGCGAAGAGGTGTTGCTGGCCAGGATGCAGTCCGTGGCGCACAGGGCTTCAAGCCGACGCAGCAGGTCCTGTTTGACGGGCAGTTGTTCGACGATGGCTTCGATCACCAAATGGGCCTCGGCCAGGGCATCGAGGCTGTCCACCGCTTGCAGCCGGCCGCGGAACGCGCTGCGGCTGTCAGGCGCAAGCTTGCCCTTTTCCACCTGCCGGCCGAGCAGGCGATCGATACCTTCGATCGCCTGCTCGGCGGCGCCGGGGCGCGTGTCGTAGAGGCGCACGGGATGGCCGGCCTGGGCCGCCACCTGAGCGATGCCGGCCCCCATGGCGCCTGCGCCGATTACTGCCACCAGGGTGTGGTTGTCGAGTGCGGCCATGGTCAGCGCCCCTTGAACACAGCTGTGCGTTTGTTCATGAAGGCGCTGACGCCCTCGCGGTAGTCCTCGCTGCGCCCGGCCAGGCGCTGCAGGTCGCGCTCCAGTTCCAGCTGTTCATCGAAGCGGTTGTCGAAGCTCTGGTTGAGGGCACGTTTGATCAAGGACAGGCCATAGGTGGGCTGGGCCGCCAGGTGACGGGCGAGGCCGAGTGCTTCGTCGCGCAGCGCGGCATCGTCCACCACCCGATGGATCAACCCCCATTGCTCGGCCTGCTCGGCGCTCAAACGCTCGCCCAGCAGGGCCAGCGCCTTGGCCCGGGCCATGCCGACCAGCCTGGGCAGCAACCAGGTGCCGCCGGAGTCCGGTACCAGGCCAATCTTGCAGAACGCCTGGATAAAGCTCGCCGAGCGTGCCGCCAGCACCAGGTCGCAGGCCAGTGGCAGATTGGCCCCGGCACCGGCGGCCACGCCGTTGACCGCGCAGATCACCGGCAGCGGCAGGTCGCGCAGGCTGCGCACCAGCGGGTTGTAGAACTGCTCGATGGACTGGCCAAGGTCGGGCAGCTCGGCGCCGGGCGCGACATTGCGGTCGGCCAGGTCCTGGCCTGCGCAGAAGCCACGGCCTTCGCCGGTCAGCAGCAGTACCCGGGCGTGTTCGCTGTGGCGTACCTGCTTCAAGGCCTCGCGCACCTCCAGGTGCATCGCGGTATTGAAGCTGTTGAGCTGCTCGGGCCGGTTGAGCGAGAGGAGGGCGACACCGTCGTCGCCGATGGAAAACAGAATGTGCTGGAAAGACATGACTGGCTCGCTCCGTCAGTCGGTGGAAGGCTTACAGCCCTTGGAATCGGGCCGGGCGTTTTTCCTGGAAGGCGCGGATGCCTTCGTTGCGGTCGGCGGTGCCGGCCAGCAGGGTGAAGGCGTGGCGCTCGAAGCGCAGGCCGCTCGCCAGGTCCATGTCCTGGGCCTTGAGCAACGCCTCCTTGGCCAGGCGCACCGCCAGCGGCGCCTTGGCGGCGATCGCGACGGCCACCTGCAGGGCACGCTCGACGGTGAGTTCGGGCTCTGTGACTTCACTGACCAGGCCGGCCTGCAGGGCATGGCGGGCGTCGATGGCCTCGCCGCCGAGGACCATCTGCATGGCCAGCGGCTTGCCCACGGCGCGTAGCAGGCGCTGGGTGCCGCCGGCGCCGGGGAGGATGCCGAGGTTGATTTCCGGCTGGCCGAAACGCGCGTCGCTGCCGGCGATGACGATATCGGCGCACATCACCAGTTCGCAGCCGCCACCGAGGGCGAAGCCGTTGACGGCGGCGATCAGGGGTTTGGCGAAGCCGGCGATGCGCTGCCAGTGGGCCACGCGGGGGTCGTCGAGGATGCCGACCAGGTCGCGCTGGGCCATTTCGTTGATATCGGCGCCGGCGGCGAAGGCCTTGCGGCTGCCGGTGATGACCACGGCACGGATCTGCGGATCCTGGTCGGCGGCATTCAGTTCTGCGGCCAGCTCTGCCAGCAGCGCTGTGTTCAGGGCGTTCAGGGCTTGCGGGCGGTGCAGGGTGATCAGACGGACACCGTCCGCCGGGGCCTGCACGATGAGGTTGCTTGGCATGGGGTACCTCAGGCTGCACGTTCGGCGCCGGCTGGGGCCGGCTTTTCTTGGAGTTGTTCGTGGTGCTGAGGCAAGTATATGTTCAAAGCGATACGTAAAATCAACATGCAAATTGTAATTGCGTATCTATATTTGAGGTGAGTGACGCTATCGCGGGGCAAGCCCGCTCCCACACAGCCTCGCTCTCGCTATGATTTGTAGGAGCGGGCTTGTCTCACGACGAAGTCTGCACTGACCTGAAGCTTTGTGAAGCAAGCGATACACCAGCAAGGCATTGACTAAGTGATTTGATATGATACAGGATCGACAAGTCTTCTGAATCATATCGAGAGCCAAACCCATGCCCTGCTATCGCCTCGACGGCCTGACCCCCGTGGTGCATCCCAGTGCCTACGTACACCCCAGCGCCGTGCTCATTGGCGACGTGCTGGTCGGCGCAAACTGCTACATCGGCCCCTTGGCCTCACTGCGCGGCGATTTCGGGCGAATCATCCTGGAAGAGGGTGCAAACCTGCAGGACACCTGCGTGATGCACGGTTTTCCCGGCGGCGACACGGTGGTCGAGCGCAACGGCCATATCGGCCATGGCGCCGTGCTGCACGGCTGCCGGATCGGCGAGGATGCCCTGGTCGGCATGAACGCGGTGGTCATGGACGGTGCGCATATCGCCCCGCGCTGCATCGTCGCCGCCACGGCCTTCGTCAAGGCGGGCTTCGAATGCCCGCCGCAACACCTGGTGGTCGGCGCGCCGGCCGTGGCCAAGCGCTCGCTCAGCGACCAGGAGCTGGCCTGGAAACAGCGCGGTACCGCCGAATACCACAGCCTTGCCCGGCGTTGCCTGAGCGCGCTGGTGGAATGCCCGCCATTGACCGCGCCGGAGCAAGACCGCCCGCGCATGGGCGACTCCGGCTTCAGGCCCAAGGCCGAGGGCGGTGCATGAGCCTTGCGCGGTCGCGGCAGGCAGGTATAGTCGAGGCTTTAGCCGCGCCTCGTTCCCCCATGAGCAGCCTTGCCCCCCTGAATCACCTGATCACCCGTTTCCAGGAACAGACGCCGATCCGCGCCAGCTCCTTGATCATCACCCTCTACGGCGATGCCATCGAACCCCACGGCGGCACGGTCTGGCTGGGCAGCCTGATCAACCTGCTGGAGCCGATGGGCATCAACGAGCGGCTGATCCGCACCTCGATCTTCCGCCTGACCAAGGAAGGCTGGCTGACCGCCGAAAAGGTCGGCCGACGCAGCTATTACAGCCTCACCGGCACCGGCCGGCGGCGCTTCGAAAAAGCCTTCAAGCGTGTCTACAGTGCCAGCCTGCCGGCCTGGAACGGCGCCTGGACCCTGGTGCTGCTGGCCCAGCTCGACGCCACCAAGCGCAAGGCCGTGCGTGAAGAGCTGGAGTGGCAAGGTTTCGGCGTCATGGGCGCGAACCTGCTGGGCTGCCCGCGCACCGACCGTGCCGACCTGGCTGCCACCCTGCGCGAGCAGGATGCCGAGGACGACTGCATCGTCTTCGAGACCCTCGCCCAGGAAGTGCTGGCCTCCAAGGCCCTGCGCGCCCAGGTGCGGGAAAGCTGGAATATCGAGGAACTGGGCCAGCACTACAGTGAGTTCATCCGCCTGTTCCGCCCGCTGTGGCAGGCCATGAAGGACCTGGACGCGCCAAGCCCGCAGGACTGCTTCCTGGCGCGCACGCTGCTGATCCACGAGTACCGCCGCCTGCTGCTGCGTGATCCGCAGTTGCCCGATGAGCTGTTGCCGGGGGATTGGGAAGGGCGCGCGGCGCGGCAGCTGTGCCGCAACCTGTATCGGCTGGTGCAGGGCAGGGCGGAAGACTACCTGGCCAGCGCGCTGGAAACGGCAGACGGGCCGTTGCCGGATGCCAACGAGAGTTACTTCAAGCGCTTTGGTGGGCTTGGTTGAGTCGAGGGCGTTGGCGACCTGGCAATTCTGCCAGTTGCCAGCGTTGCGATCCGTTGCAAGGATTGCCTGCATACCCACGGCAGGCAGCGCTTCTACCATGAGTCGGGCTCGGTTGCGGCATCCACAAAGCATCCCCTCGATCCTGGCCACAGACCGGCAAGGTTCGATCCTGCTCTCCAATGACCAAGCGAATCGACACACCGTCTATGGCGACAATCGCCAGAGTTCAGCCCGGCTCGGCTTCACCGGCCAGTATTGTGAGACGAATGTGGGTGTCTATTTGCTAGGTAACGGCTATAGGCATTACAACCCTCGGCTGATGCGCTTTGGCTCGCCTGACAGCTTCAGCCCGTTTGGTGCCGGTGGAATCAATGCCTATGCATACTGTGGTGGGGATCCAGTCAACCGCATCGATCCGAGCGGTCATGTGCCTGGCTCCTACACTCTGTACGCAGGGGCAACCTCAGCGGGTGGGAAGTTGAAAGTCATTTCTCATGGTAAATCCGTGTCCCAGGGGCCAGGGCACAAGGCTTCAAAGAGCTTTCTGAATCCATGGGATGCGGAAACAAATTTCTTTACCGAAAACAGATACAGGGCCGTGGTCGACAATGACCCGGACAGCGTGAACTCAATCCCCAATTTCGTAAATGGCACTCGCCCCGTGGTACAGAGCTATAAATCGGGGGCAAAGGTTCCAAATTATGAATTGAAGGAACTGGTCCGAAACAAGGCGTCCACCGAGACCATATCGGAATCAGAAAGAGTAGCCTTCAGAGCGCCGATTCAAAAAATGGCTGAGGTCCATCAGGTGGACGTTGTGCTTATCAATAGTCCGATCACGTTGGAGGCTCTCTTGTCCTCACTGCGTGAGAGCGACCACATGTACAGCTCTGTTGATTGTCTGCACTGTCGCGGCAGTCTGAGCCCGCGCCACCCAGCCGTGTTGAAAAGCGTTCTTAGTCGAATACCAACCTGACGGGACGACTTGCGGGAGTATGAGGGCGCACATCGCGGGAAAGTTTGGGATTGCAGTATGCGCCCAATCGATATTTTGTTGCTGATGATCGTTTGGGGCGCGTTGCGCCCCATTCTTGGCCCCGACCCTCAACCCCGCTGATCGAAGAAATGCCCCATCAGTTGCAACAACGGCCGGCGCCGGTTCTTCACCGCGAACTCCCATTCATGCGTCTGCGACGGCGCATGGCCGAGCTCATGCTCGCCCAGCAGCTTCTGCACCTTGGCCAGGCGGTACCAGGGCACCGAGGGGAAGGCATGGTGGACGATGTGCAGGTTGAAGTTGAGGATCACGAAACGCGACCACAGTGGCAGGCTCTTGCAGTCGTGGGACACGCCATCCTGCTCCCAGAACTGCAGGCGATCGGCATCGCGGGCGAGCAGTGGCGCCTCGGCGTGGTGCGGCAGGTTGAGCAGTTCGACCATGAAGAACAGGAACACCCAGGTGATCAGGTAGAACAGCACCAGGTCCAGCAGGTGCCCCAGGCTCCAGGCCAGCACGGCCGCCGCCAGGTAGCCGGCCAGGTACAGGCGGGCGAAGCGGATCTCCTTGAGAATCCGCGGCGAGCTGTCGCCATTGGCCTTGGCGATGAATGGCGCGCGCCAGTTGAGCAGGAAATGGTTGGCGGCGATCATCGGGATCCAGTGCTTCCAGACGAACTCCAGGGTGCGTTCCTGCTTCTTGGTCATCACCGAGAAGCGCTCGATCATGCCGCGGTTCTCCGGGTCGTTCAGCGGGTGCGCGGTCCAGGTGTGGTGGGCCATGTGGAAACGTCGGCGGACCAGGAACGGCAAGGCGATCAGCCAGCCGTTGCAGTGGCCGATGAAGTCGTTGAAGCGGCGGTTGGCCGAAGCGGCGCCGTGGGTCGCCTCGTGCATGATCAGGTAGATCTGCACGGTGGCCAGGCCTGCCAGCGCCAGGCCCAGCAACTGCAGGGCGGTGGAGTCGGCGAGCCAGAGGTTCCAGGCCACCGCCAGCAGCAGCAGGTCGGCAACCCAGAGCATCACGGTCCAGGGTTCCCGGGCGCCGTCGGGGATCTGTTTTCTTACACTAAGCCATTGGTCCTTGGTCACTTGCTGAAACTCCGATCGGTTAGCTGGCGGCCCGGGAAGCCGGGGCCGGGGTCAGGCTGCAGAGGTTGTTGGCCAGGTGCGCGTAGGCCAGGTCGAAACGGGCGATGTCGTCGTCGAAGCCGTGGCTGCGCGGCGCCACGGCGAAGTCCTGGAACACCAGTTGGATGCAGTCGTAGCGCGCCCCGTTTTCCAGGTGCCAGGCCGGCAGGTAGGCGGTGATGGCAAAGCCCAGGCGGCGCAGGCTGGCCAACAGCTCCAGCTTGTCGGCCAGGATCACCAGGCTGACGTACTCCGCCTGCGCATGCTGGCGCAGCAGCGCGCCCAGCTCCGCCAGCACGGCTTGGCTCGACAGGTAGCGACCGCACTGGCCCGACAGCATGAGCGCGCCGGTCTGGGGATCGTGGGTGTAGCTGAGCTGGCCATGGCGTTCGGCGCCGGTGGGGCCGCTCAGAAAGGTGTCCGGGTAGCTGCCTGGGGTGACGCCGAGCCGCAGGGCGGGGTAGAGCAGGCGGCGGACGAAGTCGGCGGCGCGAGTGGTCACGTACCAGGGCGCAACATGGACAAAGCCGGCCTGGAGCACCGGCTGGATGGCGGTCAGGTGATATTCGCGCAGGCCGTCGACCGTGTCCGGGCCGCCGTCATGCCCCACCAGCACGGCGGGGCGGATCTTGTTCATGACGCCGTGGCTGGCGATGTTGCGGGTGATGTAGAAGCCCAGTTCCACGGGCTCGGGCTGGTGGCTCTCGAAGCCGAGGCGGATCAGGCTGGAGATGGCGCCGGTCCTGCGCGCATCGGGGTGGATGACCCCATGGCAGACTTCCCACGAGCGGTTCCAGGGGCGACGGGCGATGCAGCAGCAACCGAGCAGCTGGCCCTCGGCCTCGGCAACGAACCACTGTTGTTGGCCACTGCCCATGGAGTGGCGGATATAGCCCGGGCTCTGGCAGGGGTGGGTGGTCTGCCCATAGACCTGCTGGAACAGCGCGGCGAGGGCTTCGATATCGGTGGGGTTGGCCGGGCGATAGCGCAGTGATTCGGTTTCCGGCAACGGCGCAACGGCCGTTTGCGGCGAACGGGTCGCAGTCATGACGCACCTTTTGTCTTTATTGAAGGCGAACGAAAGCGGTGACCGCCCAGGGCAGGTCACGGGCACGTGGCGGGGCAGGGGTCAGTGACGCAGAAGTCGTCGCAGGGGGGCGCGGCAGGGTGGTTGGTGTAGCGGTTGAGGCGAGCGTGCGTCATCCGTGAGCATGGCCATCATGCGACTCCTGTACATGGCGGGTTCTGGTCCAAGGCCAGCGCAAATCCTTGCTGCTGCCAGGAAACGGACTATAGAGCCACGCCATGAGCCGTCAAACGAGCAGAGGCGGCGTCAGCAACGGGCTGCGCCGCCAGGATGCCGAGACGGCGGGCAGGCCCGCCCCCCTGTTTTTCGGCACGCCATGTCCCTGGGCGGTACGCTGTAGGAGAAGGCTTACATGTAAAGGGTTGTAAAGACGACCAGGCGTTCAGATATCACTGTCCTTGAGGCGGGCAAGGTTGCTGCCGTGCCCGGGCCTGGCATGGCCCGGCAATGGCTCCGGCCGGGGCTGCCCAGCCGTGCTGTAGAGCTGGGTGCGACTGCCCAGGCCGTTCACCAGGGGGCCTTGCAGAGGGGGCCGGGTGGCGGGTTTGTCGCGGGCCTTGAGGTCGGCGATCACCTCGTCGAGCAGTGCGTCGATCTGCTGGCTGTCCTGGTGGTGGGCGGTGGTGATCAGGTGCGCGGTATCGCCCGAGGTGGCCAGGCAATGGCGTTTCCACACACTGGCCGAGGGGCAGGGGAATACCACGGTGATCGAGTTGGGGTTGCGCCAGGCCTCGATGCCGGCCGCCCGCAGCCGGTCCACCGCATACTGGGCCAGGTCCAGGCAGCGCTGGATGCGTTGGCGCCAGTCGCCCGGCGAACGGCTGCACAGGGCGGCCCACATCATCAGCGGCGTATGGCCGTTGCGCGAACCGCTGATGGTCTGGTCGCGGGCGCTGATGTAGTCGATCTCCACCGAGATGCGCTCGACATTGCCGCGCCGGGCCACGACGATGCCGCAGGGCATTGGCGAGCCGATCATCTTGTGCCCGGAGACGCAGATCGAGTCGATGCCATCGGCGAACGAGTAGGGCTCGGGGGCGTCGACGAAGGGCAGGATCATGCCGCTCAGGGCCGCGTCGGCGTGCAGGTAGTAGTCCTCGCGGCGGATGCCGGCCCGGGCCAGGCGCTGCTGGATGGTGGCGATGTTGTCGGTGGCGCCGCGCAGGGTGGTGCCGAGGTTGGCAAAGATGATCGGGTGGCGTTCGCCGTCGGCCGCGATCCGTGCGACCAGGTCGTCGTAGTCCATCTCGCCATTGGCCTGGGATTCCACCACCTGGGCCTTGATGCGTAGCAGGCGGACGATCTTGGCCACCGAATAGTGGGTGTCCTTCGAGTAGTAGAGGATGGCGTCGGGGAACAGCTCGCGGGCCAGGTAGCAGCCGAACATGTTGCCTTCGGTGCCGCCGTTGGTGACATAGCCCCAGCTGTCCTCGAAGGGGATATGGAACAGCTCGGCGAAGAAGCGCATCACTTCGCGCTCGAAGTCGAACGAGTTGAGCAGGTAGTTGCTGGGCTCGTTCCAGTCGCCGCAGTTGTTGATGGAAAAGCGCATGAAGCGGTGCAGCAGGCTGTAGTCGAAGTCGGCCGACTCGGGGTAGCCGACGTTGAAGTACTGGTGGGTGAGGCAGTATTGCCAGAAAGCCTCGAGACGCGTGTGGTCGGCGGGTGAGAATGTCATGTCCAGCTCCATGGTGCGCGCTCGGCCAACCAGGGCCGAGCGCGGTGCGGGTGAAAATCCTTGTCAGTGCCGCATTTGGCTCAGGCGGCCAGGGTGGCGCCGCCGTCGACCACGATGTCCTGCAGGGTCACGTGCCCGGCCTGTTCGGAGGCCAGAAACAGCACCACCTGGGCGATGTCGTCCGGCGTGGCGATCTTGCCCAGCGGCACGCCGAGCTTGAACTGCTCAGGCAAGCCGTCGACCAGCTGGCGCTCGAGCGCCGGGTCGCCCAGCATGCCGGCCAGCATCGGCGTGCGCGTCGAACCCGGCGAAACCACGTTGCAGCGCACGCCATAGGGCGCCAGCTCCAGGCCCACGCAGTGGCTGAGGCTGACCAGCGCGGCCTTGGAGGCGCAGTAGGCGGCCATGTTCAGGCGCGGCACATGAGCGGCGTTGGAGGCGACGTTGACGATGGCGCCGCGCCGCTGGCGGCGGAACACCGGGGTCCACTGGCGCATCAGGTAGAACGGCGCACTGGCATTGACGTCGAGGCAACGCTGCCAGTCCTCGCAGGACACCTCGTCGCTGCGCCCCAGGCGCAGTACTCCGGCGACGTTGACCAGCACATCGAGGTACTGCGCCTGTTCCTTGAGGCGGTCGCAGACCCGCTGCACGTCGGCCGGGTCGGTCAGGTCGACATGCAGCAGCGGGAACGGTACATCGGCCTCCTCGCAGTCCAGGCCGATCACCTCGGCGCCTTCGTCGAGAAACTGCTGCGCCACGCAGCGGCCGATGCCGCTGGCAGCACCGGTGACCAGCACGCGCCGGCCAGTGAAGCGGGCCATGGCCATCAGGCGGCCCCCCGCGCTTGCACCAGCGACCACCAGCCATCCAGGGTCGGCGCGTTGGCCAGTTCCTCGAAGCTGACGGCAATGCCACGCTGCTTGAGCTCGGCGGCGAGTTTCATCACCTGCAGCGAGTCGAGGCCGTAGAAGATCAGGCTTTCCTGAGGATCGAGCTCGCTGTCGTCCTCGATCATCTGCCGCACCCGGCCGTGCAGCCAGTCGCGGGTGGTCACGCCCGCCGGTTGGGTCAGCAGGGTGGCGGTGTCGGTGACATGGCCGCAGCGTGTGGCCACGTACTTCAGGGCCAGGCGGTGCTCCTCCTCGGAGAAGTCAGCCACCGCGTCGCCCACCAGGAAGGCCTGGATATCGTTCATGAAGGCATCGGCGACGGTGATCATGCAGCCAATATGGGCGTACACGCCGCCGATCAGCAGTTGGTCACGCTGCCAGCCACGCATGCGTTCGAGCAGGTCGGAGCGCTGGAAGGCGCTGTAGCGCCACTTGGTCAGCACCGTGTCGCCAGGCTGCGGTGCCAGGGCGTCGATGATCGGTTGCTGTTCGGGGCTGGCAGCCGGCAGGCCCGGGCCCCACATGGCGTTGAGCAGGGCGCGGTCCTCGGGTGGTTGTTCATGGGGCTGGGCGGTGTAGACCACCGGGATGCCCTGCGCGCGAGCCCACTGGATCAGCCGCGACAGGTTGTCCACCAGCGCGGTGAGCAGGGCACCGTCGGGCTGGTAGAAGCGCAGGAAGTAGCGCTGCATGTCGTGGATCAGCAGCACGGCGCGGGCCGGGTCGGGTTGCCAGGTGGTCTTGTTGGCCGGATAGCTGGCCGGTTGCGGCATGGGGTAGTCGTGGATGGTTGGAATGGTCATGTCGAGTCCTTGGACGGTCAGGCGGTCGTGGCAACGGCGAGCAGCGCGCGCAGTTGCTTCTTGTCGATCTTGCCCACCGCGGTCAGCGGCATGGCGTCGATCAGCCGGATCCGGTCCGGGAGCTTGTATTCGGCGATGCCCAGGCCCATCAGGTGGCGGCGCAGGGCGATCGGTTTGAGTTGCGGGTTGCGCGAGACGATGAAGGCGCAGCTCTTCTCGCCAAGCAGTTCGTCGGGCAGCGCCACCAGGGCGGCGTGGGTCACGTCGGGGTGCATGACGATCAGGTTCTCGATCTCTTCCGAGGCGACCTTTTCGCCGCCACGGTTGATCTGGTCCTTGACCCGGCCGACCACCCGCAGGTTGCCGTCGGCGCCGCGCTGGACGATGTCGCCGGAGTGGTAGAAACCGTCCTGATCGAACACCTGGGCATTGTGTTCGGGGCTTTTGTAGTAACCGCAGAAGGTGTAGGGGCCGCGAGTGGCGAGCATGCCCGGCTCGCCGTCGGCGACCGGCTGGCCCTGTTCGTCGAGGATGCGCACCTCGTCCAGCTCGCTGATCGGCCGGCCCTGGGTGGTGAATACCTGCTCGTCGCTGTCGTCCAGGCGGGTGTAGTTGACCAGGCCCTCGGCCATGCCGAATACCTGCTGCAGCTTGCAGCCCAGCACCTCGGGAACCTGGCGCGCCAAGGCCTCGGCGAAACTGGCGCCGCCGACCTGCAGCAGGCGCAGGCTGCGCAGTTTGGCGGCGTGCCCGGGGGCGGCCTGCAGCCACAGGGCCACGGCACTGGGCACCAGGGCGGCCATGGTCACGGCGTGGCGCTCGATCAGGGCGAAGCAGTGCAATGGCTCCGGGTTGGCCGCCATGACGATGCAGCCACCGGCGTGCAGCACGCCCAGGCCACCGGGGGAACTCAGGGTGTAGTTATGCGCGGCGGGCAGCGCGCAGAGAAAGCGCGTGTCGCTGTCGAGGGCGCAGATCTGCGCGCTGGCCCGCACGCTGTAGGCGTAGTCGTTGTGGGTGCGCGGGATCAGTTTGGGGGTGCCGGTGCTGCCGCCGGACAACTGGAACAGCGCCACCTCGCCGGACGGACTGGGCGCGTAGTGGGTGCCGCGCACATCGGCGCTGGCGCTCCAGTCGTCGAGGGCATCGAGCATCAGCGTCAGCTTCGGACGCAGGCCTTCCTTGGCCATGTCGTCGAGGAACGCGTCATTGTAGAAAACCTCATGCTCTGCCGAGGCGATCAGCAGGGCCGGCTGGATCTGCCGGGCAAAGGCGCCCAGCTCGTGCTGGCGGTGGCTGTACAGCGCATTGACCGGGGCGATGCCGGCCTTGAACAGGGCAAACAGCACGATGTAGAACTCGGCGACGTTGGGCAACTGCACCAGTGCCGTGTCGCCCTGGCCCAGGCCGTGGGCGGCCAGGCGCGACGCCAGGTTGGAGGCGCGGCGGTCCAGTTCGCCGTAGCTGATGCGGCGTTCGCCGCAGAGGATCGCCGGGGCTTGCGGCTGCACGGCAGCGCGGGCGATCAGCAACTGGCTGAGCGGCTGGTCGTTCCAGTAGCCGGCGGCGCGATAGCGCTGCGCCCGGTCCGCGGGCCAGGGGGTGAATTCGATAGTCATGAAGGTCTCGGAAAGCGGGTTTGAGGTCAATGGTCCAGGCCGCAGGCACGCAGCATGGTGCCGAGCTTGGTCTGCACTTCGTTCCATTCGCTGTCGGGGCTGGAGGCCTCGACGATGCCGGCACCGGCAAACAGGCGCACGCGCTGGCCGCTGAAGCTGCCGCAGCGGATGGTCACCACCCACTCACCGTTGCCCTGGGCGTCGCACCAACCGACCATGCCGGTGAACAGGCCACGCTCGAAGGGTTCGACGAAGCGGATCAGCTGGCGGGCGCGCTCGGTGGGGTAACCGCACACGGCGGGGGTCGGGTGCAGGCGGCAGGCCAGTTGCAGGGCGTCGATATCGGCCGAGGCCAGTTCGCCCTCGATGCGCGTGGACAGGTGCCACAACGCGGCGGTGCTGATCAGTGACGGCCGCTCGGGGACCTGCAGGTGGCTGCACAGCTCGCCGACACGCTGGGCGATGTCCTCGGTGACCAGGCGGTGCTCGTAGTGGTCCTTCTCCGACGCCGCCAGCCATTGCGCGTTGCCGCGGTCGGCCTCGGGGTCGGCCATGCGTCGCACGGAACCGGCCAGCGGGTTGCTGACGAAGGCGCTGCCTTGCTTGTGCACCAGCAGTTCCGGGCTTACCCCCAGCAGGGTGGAGCCGTCGGCCAGGGGCACGCGGAAGTGGAAACCCTCGCGGTTCAGCGCCTTCAGGTTGGCCTGCACCTGAGCCGGGTCCACGGGCGCGGCAAAGTGCAGTTCGCGTTGCACCGAGAGCACGGCCTTGCGCACATCGCTGTGCTGGAAGTTGACGATGGCGTGGCGCACAGCGCGCTTGAAACCGTGTTCGTCGGGGATGTTGGCCTGGCTGAGCAGTGCCGGCAGCGTGCCGCCCTGTGCAGAAGCTGCAGTGCGCGCCTGCCAGGTATAGGCCTCGGGAACGTACAGGCTCGAAGCCTGGCTGGTGTCGAAAGGGATGGCGCCGACCACGATCGGGTTGTCCTGCCCGGCCTGGCGGGCGCGTTCGAAGGCCTGGTCGATGCTGCGCCGCAGCGCGCCACCGGGCAGGTGGCTGCCGTGGGCCGGGGTGTCGATACGCTCGCGCAGGCCGCTGACGCTCAGCTCGCGGTCGCCGGATGTGAATGAAAAGCTCGAGTCCTCTTGGCTGAGCGGCACGGTGTCCCTGTCTTGCAAACGCAGGGTGCCTGTCTTCATGGATTGCCTCCTTGGCGATGGGTGAGAAAGAAAACCTTGAAATATAATCATTCTCGTTAGTAAATATGAGGACGCGAAACACATGGATTTGTCAACTACGCGGGTAAGCGATGAGAGAGTTAACTTCGATGCAGGCCGCCTGTTGGATCGGGCGGGATGCACATGCGGCACTGGGTGGCGTCAGCGCGCACCTGTATGCCGAGTTCGATGGCCAGGCCATCGATGTGGCGCGGCTTGCCGGCGCACTTGAGGGGCTGTACCAGGCGCACCCGATGCTCAGCCTGCGCATCGACGGGCAGGGTCGGCAGCGCATCGACGAGGTGCTGCGCGGCCATCTGGAGCTGGAGGATTTCAGCGATCTGGACGCGCCGGCCGCAGAGCGGCGCCTGCTGGAGAAACGTCAGCAGTGGAGCCATCAGCGCCTGGACCTGGGCGCCGGCCAGGGGGCGCGCTTCGGCCTCAGCCTGCTGCCGGGCAATGCCACCCGGCTGCATGTGGACACCGACATGATCGCGCTGGACCCGTCAAGTTTCCGGGTGCTGATGGAAGACCTGGCCCGGCTGTACGACACGCCTGAAAACATTCTGCCGACCACACCGAGCTACTTCGACTGGCTGGACCAGGTGCGTGCCGATGCCGACCTGCGTGCCGCCCGCAGCCGCGACCGCGCCTGGTGGCGAGCACGCCTGGCGCAGCTCGCCCCGGCGCCCACGTTGCCCTTGCTCCCTCCAGGGCCGGCACGCAGCGAGCGCTTTGCCGCTCGCCTTGAACCTGCGCAGTATCGTGCCTTGCAGCACGCGGCGCGGGCGCAGCGGATCACCTCGTCGGCGTTGATGCTCGGGCTGTTCGCCACTGCCCTGGGTGAGCACACCGGCGATCGGCGCTTGCGCCTGAACGTCCCGGTGTTCTGGCGCGAACCGCTGCTGGAGCCCGTGCAACGTATCGTCGGCGAGTTCGCCAACCTGGTGCTGGTCGATGTCGACTTCACCGGCGTCGCCAGCCTTGCCGCGCTGTGCCGGGACCTGCATCGGCAACTGGTCGAGCGCCTGGCGCACAGCGCCTATCCGGGCGTGGACCTGATGCGCGACCTGTCGCGCCATCACGGCACGCCGCAACTGGCCCCGGTGGTGTTCACCGCAGGGCTGGACCTGCCTGGCGGCGAGCTGTTCTCCGAGCGAGTAGGCCGGGTGTTCGGGCCGATGGACTGGGTGATCTCCCAAGGTCCGCAGGTGGCCCTGGATGCGCAGGTGGCCCAGGTCGACGGCGGCCTGCTGGTCAACTGGGATGTGCGCCTGGACGCACTGCCAGCCGACTGGGTCCAGGGCCTGTTCGAGCGCTTCATCGCCCTGGCCGTGGCGGTTGCCGCCGACACGGGCGCGCTGCACCAGCCATTGGCGATCGCGGCCAGCCGGGATCGACCACTGAACGCCCTGCAGCAGGCCTACCTGCTGGGGCGTGGCGAGCACCTGCCGCTGGGCGGCGTGGCCATGCAGGAGTTTCGCGAGTACCGCGGGCACATGGACCTGGCGCTGCTGCGCAGCCGCCTCATGGACATGGTGCGCCGCCATGGCAGCCTGCGCACCCGCATCGACGCTCAGGCACTGACCCAGTCGGTAAGCGACCAGGCCCAGGTCAACCTGGACGAAATCGATCTGCGTACCCTCACATTCGAGCAGGCCCAGGCGCAGCTCGACGCCCGCCGTGAAGCCTATGCCCATGCGCTGTTCGACCTGGCCGGGCCGCCCTGGAATGTCACCGCCTTCCAGCTGCCGCAGGGCGAGCTGGTGGTGTTCGTGCGTTTCGATGCGCTGATCCTCGATGGACGCTCCATCGCCACCTTGATGGTCGAACTGTTCGACGGGCAGTGCCAGCCGCTGACAGCAAGCGAGCCGACGGCGGCTGTCGAAGCGCAGAACGAGGTGCGCAAGGCCGATGCCGAGTATTGGAAGTCAAAGCTGGCGGAGGTCGACGGCGCGCCAAGGCTGCCGTGGCGCCAAGCCTTGGACAAGGTCGGCGTGGCCCGATACGTCCGCCAGCGCCAGGTAATCCCCGTCCCGGCGTTCAAGGCGTTGAGCCGCGCCGGTGCGCGTGAGGGGTTGTTCAAGAACTCGACGATCATGGCCGTGGTGCTGGAAGTGCTCGGCCACTGGCTCGACGAAGGCAGCCTGTGCGTGGCGGTGCCGGTGGCGCCACCCCAGGACGGCGCATTTGCCAACCGCTCCAGTTTCATCGCCATCGATTGGCAGCGCGGCCTGCCCAGCCTGGCCGAGCGCGCCAAACGCCTGCAGGCCGATGTGCTGGAGGGCTTGCAGCATCTGGCGTTCTCCGGCGTGGACCTGGCCCGCCTGCTGTATGACAGCAACGGCCCGGGCCCGGCGCTACCGGTGGTGCTGACCAACGGCCTGTCCTGGCCGGTGGGCGCGGTCGATGGCCCCATGACCCTGAGCGCGGGCCTGACCCAGACGCCGCAGGTGGCCATGGACATCCGTTTCTGCAACACCGCCGAGGGCGGACTGGCGTTCGAGATCGACTATGCCCGCGAAGCAGTCGATGGCCGCTGGGTCGGGCAGTTGCTCGCGGCCCTGAACCAGGCGGTGGCGCAATTGGCCGGGCAGGCTGCATTCGAAGTCCACGCACGGCAGTTCATCGACCTTGGCCACTACCGCCTGAACAGCAGCGAGGCGCAGGCCGAGCCGGTCGACTTCCTCGGCTGCATCGCCCACAACCTGTTCGGCCCGGACAATGAGCGCATCGCCTTGCTGCACGGCGAGCGGCGCATCAGCTATGCCGAACTGGGGGAGGGTGTGAAGCGCATCGCCGGGGCATTCCAGGCCCGCGGGCTGCGCCCCGACCAGGTGGTCGCCATCTGCCTGCCACGTGGCCCGGAGCACACCATGACGACCCTGGCCTGCGCCCTGAGCGGGCTGGTCTGGGTGCCGATCGACGCGGCGGCGCCCGAGGAGCGCCTGCGCTACCTGCTGGACAACTGCCAGCCGGCGCTGGTGGTCGACACAGCCGCGCCACTGCTGGCCAGCCCGCCGGCAGCCTTGGACCTGACTGGCCTGGCGTCCTTGTCGGCGAGCACCGCGCCGGCCTATTACCTGTACACCTCCGGCACCACCGGCAAGCCCAAGTGCGTGGTGCTGAACAACCGCGCCACCGCCAACGTCATCGGCAGCACCCTGGCGCAGTGGCAGGTCAACCGCGACGATGTGTTCATCTCGGTGACGCCGCTGCACCACGACATGTCGCTGTTCGACGTGTTCGGCAGCCTGTGCGCAGGCGCGGCGCTGGTGCTGCCCGAGCCCGGCGAGGAAAAGGATGCGCTGCGCTGGAACCAGTTGGTCAGGCAGCACGGCGTAAGCCTCTGGTGCTCAGTGCCGGCCATCCTCGAAATGCTCCTGGCCTGCCGCCAGGGCGACGGGCTGAGCAGCCTGCGCCTGCTGGCCCAGGGGGGCGACTATATCAAGCCGGCGGTGGTCGCCGAATTGCGCGAGCAACTGCCCGAGGCGCGGCTGGTGTCCCTGGGTGGCCCGACCGAGACCACCATCTGGAGCATCTGGCACGAGATCGGCGATCAGGACCTGGCCAAGGTGCCCTACGGCCGGCCGTTGCCTGGCAACCGCTACTGGCTGCTGGACGAGCACGGCGCGCATTGCCCGCAGGGCGTCGCCGGGCGTATCCACACCAGTGGGGTGGGCTTGGCCTTGGGCTACCTGGAGGACGGCGAGCTGGTGCAGAACGACTTCGTCAATGTGCTCGACGAGCACGGCGCGCCAGTGCGTGCCTTCCGTACCGGTGACCGTGGCCGCTACCGCGAGGATGGCGTGCTGCTGTTCGACAGCCGGGTCAATGGCCACGTGAAGGTGCGCGGCGTGCGCGTGTCGCTGCCGGACATCGAGATCGAGCTGATTCGCCACCCGGCGGTGCAGCAGGTGCTGGTGGTGGACTATGGCGACACGCAACAGGGCGAAGCCTGCATCGGCGCGCTCTATGTGCGGCGCCATGATGCGCCGCCCGGCGCCGTGGCGTTGCGCGAGCATGCCCGGGCGCTGTTGCCGCAGTCCCACGTGCCCACGCGCTTTGTCGAAGTGACCGAGTTGCCGTTGACCGCCAACGGCAAGCCGGACCGCCGACGCGCCGGCGCCTTGCTGGAAGGCGAAACCGAGCCGGCGCCGGCCCCGACGGCCAGTGACCCGCAGCGTTGCGCCCAGGTGCTGGCGATCTACCAGCAGGTGCTCGGCGCCACGCAACCGGCTCGGGATTTCCTCGCCATGGGCCTGCGCCCCCAGCACCTCAAACCCCTGGCGGCACGCCTGGGCGAAGCCTTCGCGGTACGCCTGTTGCCCGCGCAGTTGCTGCCGTGCCGCACGGTGGAAGAGGTCGAGCGCCTGCTGGTCGCCGCCCCCGTGTGAAACCACCGGCCTGAATCACTCGCCCTGGGCCTGGCCCTGGGCGCCAATCATCGTTCTTGGGAAATCATCGAGCATATGGACATCGCACACCTGGATATCGCCGGTATCGGCGTCGGACCTTTCAACCTGGGCCTGGCCGCGCTGCTGTCGCGCCACCCGGACCTGCGCTGCGCGTTCCTTGAGCGCAAGGCGCAATTCCGCTGGCACGAGGGGCTGCTGCTGCCGGGCACCACCTTGCAGGTGCCGTTCCTCGCCGACCTGGTAACCCTGGCCGACCCGTGTCACCCGCTGAGCTACCTCAACTACCTGCATCAGCACGACCGGTTGTTCCAGTTCTACTACTACGACCACTTCCAGGTACCCAGACGCGAGTACGATCACTATTGCCGCTGGGCGGCGGACCAACTGCCGGGCTGCCATTTCGGCGAAGAGGTCACGGGTGTGCGCTACGACAACGCCAGCGAACGCTTCGTTATCGACAGCGTGTCGGTGTCGGGCCTGGAACGGCGCTACAGCAGCCGCGACCTGGCTATCGGTCTGGGTACCCAACCATGGTTGCCGGCCTGGGCGCGTACCCGCACCCAGGCGCCGGTGCTGCATTCGGCGGAGTTCGGCAAGCGCCAGGGCGAACTGGAGCAGTGCCGGCGCGTAGTGGTGGTCGGCTCCGGGCAGAGTGCTGCGGAGTGCGTGCTGGCGTTGTTCAACGCGTTGACGCCGGAGCAGGTGGAGGCGGGGGCGTCGATCCATTGGATCACCCGTTCGGGCGGTTTCCATCCCATGGAGTACTCCAAGCTTGGCCAGGAGTGCTTCACCCCGGCCTATATGAACTACTTCCACACACTTGACCGGGACAAGCGCCGCGAGATCGTCGCCCAGCAGGGCCTGCTGTACAAAGGCATCAGTTTCTCCACCATCGGCGCAATCTACGACCTGATCTACGAGCGCTCCATCGGCGGGCGCGAGCCTGGGCTGACGCTGCTGTCCAGCTGTGACGTGGAGACGGTCGAGGACCTGGCCTCGGCGGGGCTGCGCATGACCTTCCGGCATAGCCAGCTGGAGCAACGGGCAACGCTGGAGGCCGACGCGGTCGTCGCAGCGACCGGCTATGCCCATGCCTGGCCGCAGTGGTTCGAGCAGCTCAAGGGTTCAGTGCTGGCCACCGATGCGCACGGCGATTGCATCGTCGGCGAGGACTTCACCGCGCAGCGCTGTGATGGCGGCAGTGGCCGGGTGTTCGTGCAGAACGCCGAGATCTTCCAGCATGGCGTCGGTTCGCCAGACCTGGGGCTGGGGCCAGTGCGCAATGCGGTGATCCTCAACCAGTTGCTGGGCCGGGCGCAGTACCGGGTGCCGCAGCGCTCGTCGTTCCAGCGCTATGGCTTGCCGCAGGACTGAACGATGGGGCTTTAACCAGGACTGCGTGGGAGCGGGCTTGCCCCGCGATGCCATGCATGGCACCGGCTTCGCCGGTGATCGCGGGGCAAGCCCGCTCCCACGCAGACACCGTTCCCTGTATCGGGAAAAGGGGCGCAAAGCGCCCCCGGGTTGCTACAACTCCACGTCGTCCAGCGCCCTCCGGCCGCCATCCACCTCGGCCAGCACCCCGAACGCAGCCGAAATCATCGCGCACAGGCGCTCGACCTGGGCGGCGCTGTAGCGATCGCTGCGGTAGGTGACCACCAGGCGCAGCGAGCGCTGGCCATCGAACACATCTTCCATGATCTCGAACTGCAGGCCGAACATCGACTCGCTCTTGTCGGGGTCGATCTGCTTGTAGCGGATAGCCCGGCCATCGGGCGCCTGCAACGCACCATTGAGGGCGTTGTTAGCGTGGATCTGCACATACACATCGAACATCAGCCCCTCGGCGGGGGTCATGCCCAACGCCTGCTGGATGGTTTCCATGGGCACGTCGGCATAGGCCATCGAGTCGTTGATCATCCGCGTCACCTCGCCCAGCAACCCGGCCAGCGACTGTTCGGGGGCGAACTGCACGCGGTGGGCGACCATGGTGGTGAAGTAGCCGACAGTGTCGAAATACGCAGGGTCGGTACGCCCCGAGGCCGAGGTACCGATCACCAGGTCTGACAGGTTGCCGAGCTTGTGCAGCGACAGGGCGATGGCGGTGTAGATCACGCTGAACAGCGACGACTGGTGCTGCCGGGCACTGGCGCCCAGTTGCTCCAGCACACCGGGTTCGGGGCGCAGCTCCAGCCAGCGCGCGCGGGTGGTCGCCTGGTCGGCGGGCAGCAGCGTGGCGTCGTCGCAGGCGGGCAAAGCGAGACCACGGGTGGCCTCGCGCAGCAGCTCGGTCCAGTACGCCAGGTGGCGCGGGTTCGGGCCCTGGGCACTCTGGGCCAGGGCGAACGCGTGGAAGCTGCGCGCCGCCGCCGGCCATTGCGGCACCTGGTCCTGGGCGCGGGCCAGGTAGGCCTCGGCCAGTTCGGCCATGATCACGTTCAGCGACCACTCGTCGATGGCCATGTGGTGGACCAGGAACGACAGCACCTGGTGGCCATTGTGCGGGTCACGCAGCATGCGCAGCCTGAGTGGCAGTTCGCGGGCCAGGTCGAAGCGGTGCTTCGCCTCGCTGGCCAGGCTCGCGCCGGCGCTTTCGGCGCTGTTCCAGAACCACGTGTAGCGGCCCAGCTCGGCCAGCGGCACGATGCGCTGGCAGGCGCTGTCGCCCTCGCCGTGGTAGGTGGTGCGCAGGCTGGCGTGGCGCTCCAGCAGATCGCTGAAGGCCTGCTGCAGCAGCGCCTCGTCCACCGGGTCGTGGAAGTCCAGGGCAAAGGGCAGGTTGAAGATCGTGCCGTAGTCGAAGGCCGCGCAGGCGCGCCACAACGACGCCTGGGCCAGGGCCATCGGCGCCTGCTGGATATCCCCGGCCGGGTCGCTGGCCTGGCCGGCTTGCCCTTGGCTCAGCTTGGCGCGGGTGGCCAGTGCTGACGCGCTGGGCGAGCCGAAGAAGTCGCTGAAGCGCAGTTCGATGCCGTGCTCGCCCTGCAAGCGCCCGATGATCCGGGTAGCCAGCAGCGAATGGCCGCCCATGTCGAAGAAGTCGTCGTCCAGGGTCATGCCAGGCTCCGCCAATGCCTGGCGGAACGCGTCGAGGATGCGTTGCGCGATGTCCGTCGAGGGCGCCTGCGACAACGGTTCGAGCTCCAGTGGCTGGTCGCCGGCCTGGGCGTCGTATGCGGCGCGAATACGTTCGAGCAGGGCTTGCGGCGACTGGCGCAGCACCGCATGGCAGAGCAGACCAAGCGCAGCCTGCTGCTCGCCGGCCAGCAGCAGGGCCTCGAACGGCGGCTGCGTGGCCGAATCCCAGGGCGCCGCCTGGCGCGCCCGCAGCAGGGCGTCCATGCCCTCGGCCGCGCTCCGTTCGATACGCAGGCACGGGTACCAGCCGGGTTCCTGGGTCTTATACAGGTCGCCGTCGTCGCTGAAGTGGTAGCGGCTGTTCAGGCCCGGCGTGGCCTCGACCACCACCTGCACGGCCAGGGCCAGCAACGACAGGTCAGCCCTGGGGCCAAGGCGCCACGCGCCCACTTGCCGGTGCAACTGCTCGGGTTGCTGCTGCTGGGCGAACCAGGCGAGCTCCTCGTGTTCATCCAGGTTCTGGGGTGAGGGTGGGGTGGTGTTGCGTTCCAACATGGTTAGCTTCCTGCTGTTCAATCGTTCAAGGCCCGCGTCGGCCTTCACTGCCATCCGTGGATCACGGTGAGTGGCCGCGCAGAGGGTTCGCACCACAGGGGTGCATTGCGTGAATCCCGGGGATTCGTTATGGTGAGAAAGATGCAAATAATTATCATCTAGATTGGCGCACGTCAAAGGAAGCCGTCTGGAATGCACCACGCTCAGGGAGAGGTACCGTGGACAACGGAACGTTCGCGCTTCGTCAGCAGCTGCAACAGCTGTATCAGGATCATCACGGCTGGTTGTGCGACCTGCTGCGGCGCAAGCTGGGCAATTCGGTGGATGCGGCGGACCTGGCCCACGACATCTACCTGCACCTGATGAACAAGGGGCAGGTGCCCAGCGCCGAGCAATCGCGCTGCCACCTCACACAGATCGCCAACGGCAAGGTCATCGACCTGTACCGCCGCCGCCAGCGCGAAACCCGCTACCTCGAGGACCATGGCCAGCAGCCCGAGCCGCGGGCGCCGTCGGAGGAGGCGCGGGCGCTGGTGGTCGAGGCCCTGGGGGCGATCGACAGCGCCCTGCAGCGGCATTCGCCCAAGGCGCGCCAGGCCCTGTTGCTGTGCCGCCTCGAGGGCATGGCCCACCGCGCCATTGCCGCCGAGCTGCGGGTCTCGGTGTCCTCGGTGGAAAAGTACATCGCCGCCGGCCTGCGCACCTGCAGGCGCTACCGGCTGGGCGGCGCCTGAGCGTGCGCAGATTTTCTTGCGGGTTTGCCCGCCTCGTGCGGAATACAGGTTGAGAAGGACACGCGGGCAGGGCGCCCCTGGGACGGCCCGGCCCGCTCCTCGTGCTGAAAAGGAGCATTCATGAGTGTTGAACAAGGGGTGACTGAAGTGTCCGCCCGTGGACCGGTCGCCGAGGTGCTTGCGCCGATACGCGGCCGATTGATCGTCGCCGGGTTGCTCGCGGCCCTTGGCGCCATGCTGACCCTGGCGCCGCTGGTGGCCATCGCCGAAGTCGCGCGGCTGGCCTTCGCCGGCGGGCAAGGCATCGACCAGGCCTGGCCGGTCATCGCCGTGGGGCTGGGTTGCCTGTTCGCCGGCATGGCGCTGATCTCGCTGGGCGACCTGGTGGCGCACTTGGCCGACAACCACATCACCGGGACGCTGCGCCTGGCGATCATCCGCCGCCTGGCGCGGGTGCCGCTGGGCTGGTTCACCAGCCGCGCCTCGGGCGAGGTCAAGCAGGCCATGCAGGACGATATCGGCATCCTGCACAGCCTCACCGCGCACTTCTATACCACCCTCGGGCGCAGCGCCGGGGCGGTGCTGGCGTCAATCATCTACCTGTTCGCCATGGACTGGCGCATGGCGATCGTGTCGATGCTGCCGTTCCCGCTGTTCTTCCTGTTCTTCGCCCGCGCCCACCAGGCCAGCGCCCGCAACATGCAGGCTTTCGGTGCCGGCATGGGGCGGATCAACCAGGCGGTGGTCGAGTTCGTCAACGGCATCCCGGTGGTCAAGGCCTTCGGTGGCCAGCGCAAGGCCCACGGCAGCTACCGCGAGGCGGTGGACGCCTTCGCCGCGGCCTTCACCGACTTCACCCGGCCGCTGGTCAGCGCCATGGCCAACGCCAACGCGATGATCGCCCCAGTGTCGGTACTCGGCGTGGTCCTGGCGTTCGGCACGCTGTTCGTCGGCCTGGGCTGGATCACTCCGGTGCAGGTGCTGCCGTTCGCCCTGGTGGCGCCGGGCATCTGCGCGCCGCTGCTGTTGCTGGCCTACATCACCCACGACCTGAACAACGCCACCGGTGCCGCCCAGCGTGTGCAGACGCTGCTGAACACGCCGGTGCTGGAGACCGACGGCCAGGGCGCCGGCAAGCTGCCGGCCGATGCGCGGATCGAGGTGCAGGGCCTGGGCTATCACTACGATCCGCGCAACCCGGTGCTGAGCGAGGTGTCCTTCACCCTCGAGCCCGGCACGGTGACAGCGGTGGTCGGCGCCTCGGGGGCCGGCAAGTCGACCCTGGCGCGCCTGCTGCTGCGCTTCTTCGATCCCAGTGCCGGGCGTATCACCCTGGGCGGTGTCGACCTGCGCCAGATAGACACTGCCCAGCTGTACCGACGCATCGGCTTCGTCCTGCAGGACGTGCGCCTGATCCATGCCAGCGTGCGCGAGAACATCGCCCTGGGCCGGCCTTCGGCAACTCAGGAGCAGATCGAGGCGGCGGCGCGGATCGCCAATATCCACGAGCGTATCCTCGCCCAGCCGCATGGCTATGACGCGGTGATCGGTGAGGACGTGCAGTTCTCCGGCGGCGAGCTGCAACGCCTGAGCATCGCCCGCGCGGTGCTGCTCGACCCGCCGGTGCTGGTGCTCGACGAAGCCACCGCGGCGGCCGACGCCGAAAACGAAGTCAAGCTGCAGCAGGCGCTGTCGCGCTTCGCCCAGGGCCGCACGCTGCTGGTGATCGCCCACCGCCTGGACACGGTGATGCACGCCGACCAGATCCTGGTGCTGGACCAGGGCACGGTCGCCGAGTGCGGCACACACGACGAACTGCTGGCCCGGCGCGGTCTGTACGCCCGCTTGTGGGCCGCTGGCGGCTATGCGAAGGCGCGGGCCACCGCGCAGGTGGAGGAGCACTGATCATGCTGAAGATTTTCGTTCGACTGCTCGGCGACGACGCCGTGTTCCTGCGCCGTTACATCCGCCTGGCGCTGGTGTATGGCGTGTTGTGCGGGCTGACCATCGTCACCCTGGTGCCGATCCTGCGCCACCTGCTGGGCAACCAGCTGGAGGCCGCCGGCCAATGGCTGGCGCTGCTGGGCCTCGGCGTGGTGGTGTGCTGGTACCTGCGCCGGCGGGTGGAAAAGGCCGGTATCGCCGTGGGCATCGCGGTGCTGCGCGGTGGCCGCCAGCGCCTGGGCGAGCATGTCGGCACGTTGCCGGTGGGTTGGTTCAGCGCCGCCAACACCGCGCGCCTGAGCCATGTCGCTACCCAGGGCATGATGGAGATCGCGCAACTGCCGGCCCACGTGTTTACGCCGCTGTTCACCGGGGTGGTGACGCCGCTGGTGATCCTCGTCGCGCTGTTGCTGGTCGACCTGCGCCTGGGCCTGGTGGCCCTGGTCAGCCTGCCGCTGCTGGCCGTGGTGATGCTGGCGACGATGCGCCTGGGCCAGCGCGCCGACCAGCGCTACCAGCGCGACACCGCGCAGACCAGCCAGCGCATGGTCGAGTTCGCCCAGGCGCAGTCGGTGCTGCGCGCCTTCAATGGCGAGCAGGGCGGCACGCGCTTCCTGGAGCAGGCCGTGGCCCAGCAACAGCAGGCCGCGCGCAAGCTGATCCAGCTCTCGGCGCTGTCGTCGGTGCTCAATGTCTGGGCGGTGCAGGCCAGCTTCGCCGCCTTGCTGGTGGTTGCCACGCTGTGGCTCGGCGAGCAGGCCGGCAGCGCCTTCGACAGCGCGACGGTGATCGCCACCCTGGTCGCGCTGGTACTGGCGACCCGCTTCATCGACCCGCTGCTGGATGTGGCCGGCTACAGCGAGGTGCTGCGCGGCACCCGTGGCCAGTTGCAGGCGGTGGCCGAGCTGCTGGCCGTAGAACCGCTGCCCGAGCCCGCCGCACCGCAGGCGCCGGCCGACGGTTCGGTGCAACTGGAGCAGGTCGCGTTCCGCTACGGCGACGACCAGCCCGAAGTGCTGCGCGAAGTCAGCCTGGACATCGCGCCCGGCAGCATGACCGCACTGGTCGGCGCGTCGGGTTCGGGCAAGACCACCCTGGTGCGCCTGATCGCACGGTTCTTCGATGTCACCCAGGGCCGGGTCAAGGTCGGCGGGGTGGATGTGCGGCAGATGTCCGCCGAACAGCTGGCCGGGCAGATCAGCCAGATCTTCCAGGACGCCTACCTGTTCCAGGGCAGCATCGCCGACAACATCCGCCTGGGCAAACCCGACGCCAGCGAGGCCGAGGTGCTTGAGGCGGCGCGACTGGCCGGTGTGCAGGAGATCCTCGAGCGTCTGCCCGAAGGCTTGCACACGCCGGTGGGCGAGGGCGGTGCGCGCCTGTCCGGCGGCGAACGCCAGCGCATCTCGATTGCCCGCGCGCTGATCAAGGACGCACCGATCCTGCTGATCGACGAGGCCACCGCGGCACTGGACGCCGAGAACCAGGCGGCCATCGCCGAAGCGCTGGCACGCCTGCGCGGCAAGCGCACGCTGATCGTCATCGCCCACCAGCTGTCGACGGTGGCCATGGCCGACCAGATCGTGGTGCTGGACCAAGGGCGCATCCGCGAGCAGGGCGCCCATGCGCAGCTGGCTGCCGAGGGTGGCTTGTACGCGCACTTCCTCGAGCAGCGCCGGGCCGCCAAGGGCTGGCGTATCGGCGAGGCGGTGGGTGATGGAGTGACCGCTTGAGTCGGGTGCTGCTGCCAACGCTGTTGTTGCTCTTGTGTGGCGCTTCATTGATGGTCGGGGCCAGCCAGATGTCCTGGTCGGCCTTGCTGTCGGCCTCTGACGATGCCTGGCTGACCCTCACCGCCAGCCGCCTGCCACGCCTGGCGGCGCTGGTGCTGACCGGGGTCGGCCTGTCGATCTGCGGGGTGATCCTGCAGCAGATCGTGCGCAACCGTTTCGTCGAGCCGGCCACCTGCGGCGGGCTCGACGCGGCCAAGCTCGGCATCCTGGTGGCCCTGACCGTGCTGCCGGGTGCCGGGGCCAGCGGGCGCATGCTCTTCGCCCTGGTGTTCTGCCTGCTGGCGAGCCTGGTGTACGTGGCGATCATCCGTCGCATCCGCTTCACCAACCTGGTGCTGGTGCCGGTGATCGGCCTGATGTACGGCAGCCTGCTCAGCGCCATCGCCGAATTCTACGCCTACCGCCACAACATCCTGCAGAGCATGCAGGGCTGGCTGCTGGGCGACTTCTCGCGGGTGATCGAGGGCAACTACGAGATCATCTACCTGATCCTGCCGATCGTCGTGCTCACTTACCTGTACGCCCAGCGCTTCACCGTGCTCGGCATGGGCGAGGGCATGGCCACTAGCCTCGGCCTGAACTACGCAGCTACTGCCATCCTCGGCCTGGTGCTGGTGGCGGTGACCGTGTCGGCCACGGTGATCACCGTGGGCGCGATCCCCTTCGTCGGCCTGGTGGTGCCGAACCTGGTGGCGCTGCGCTACGGCGAGAACCTCAAGCGCACCCTGCCCATCGTCGCCATGTGCGGCGCGGCGCTGCTGCTGGCCTGCGACATCCTCGGCCGGCTGCTGATCCACCCCTACGAGGTGCCCATTGGCCTGACTGCCGGCAGTGTCGGCGGCGTGCTGTTCCTGCTGCTGATCCTGTGGAAGTGCAAATGATGCGCCGTGCCGCCTGGTTGTTGTTGCCGGCCCTGGCGCTGGCGTTCCTGCTGCTGGGCTCGGGCCTGGACTTCAGCTACGTGATCCCCAAGCGCCTGGTGCGCCTGGGCGCGATCGTCGTGGCCGGGGTGTGCATCGCCTTGTCCTCGGTGATCTTCCAGACCCTGGCCGGCAACCGTGTGCTGACCCCGGCGATCATGGGCTACGAAGGCATCTACCTGTTGTTCCAGGCCGTGCTGGTGCTGTGGCTGGGCACCGCCAGCGTGGCGTTGCTCGGCGCCCAGGGCAACGCGCTGTTGTCGATCGCGCTGATGCTCGGCTACTCGTGGCTGCTGCAGCGCTGGCTGCTACGCGAGAGCCGTGGCGATGTGTACCGCCTGCTGCTGCTGGGCCTGGTGCTGACCATGGTGCTGGGCACCTTCACCCAGTTCATCCAGCTCAAGACCAGCCCGGGGGAGTTCTCGATTCTGCAGAGCCTGGGCTACACCAGCTTCAACCGCGCCCAGCCGACCCAGGTGCTGTACTCGGGCCTGCTGGTGGCGGTGGTGGCGCTGCTGGTGGCGCGCAGCACGCGGGTGCTCGACGTGCTGGCGCTGGGGCGCGACCAGGCCATCGCCCTGGGCCTGGACCATGGTCGCTGCCTGCGCCTGCAGATGGCGCTGATCGCCGTGCTGGTGGCGGTGTCCACCAGCCTGGTGGGGCCGACCGCATTCATGGGCGTGTTCGTCGCCAACATCGCCTACGCCCTGGCGCGCAGCGCCCGGCACCAGGTGACCCTGCCACTGGCCTGCGCCGTGGCCATCGGCATGTTCCTGCTCGCCCAACTGCTGGTCGAGCACCTGTTCAACTACCGGACCAGCGTGAGCATCCTCGTCAACCTGGTGTGCGGCGCGTATTTCCTCGCGCTGATGGTCCGAACCCGAGGCAGCCCATGATCACCCTCGAACACCTGCACAAGGCCTACGGCGAGAAGACCGTGCTCGACGATGTGAACCTGGCGTTTCCCGCCGGCCGGGTCACTTCGCTGATCGGCCCCAACGGCGCCGGCAAGAGCACCCTGCTGATGTGCATCGCCCGGCTGCTGCCGGCCAATCGCGGGCGCATCCTGCTCGATGGCCAGGACATCGGCCGCATCGCCATCGCCGACTACGCGCGCCGTGTGGCCACCCTGCGCCAGGTGCTGGACTTCAACCTGCGCCTGACCGTCGAGGAGCTGGTCGCCTTCGGCCGCTTCCCCTACAGCCGTGGCCTGCTGACCGCGGACGATCAGCAGGTGATCGATGAGTCGCTGGACTTCCTGGGGCTGCAACCGCTGCGCCGGGCCTACCTCGATGAACTCAGCGGCGGCCAGCGGCAGATGGCATTCCTGGCCATGACCATCGCCCAGCGCACCGACCTGCTGCTGCTCGACGAGCCGCTGAACAACCTCGACATGAAGCACGCGGTGCAGATCATGCAGGCGATCCGCAGGCTCAGCGACGAGCAGGGGCGCACGGTGATCCTGGTGGTGCACGACATCAACTTCGCCGCCAACTATTCCGACCACATCGTCGCCATGAAGGGCGGCGCGGTGCACAGCCACGGGCCGGTCGCCGAGGTGGTCACCCAGGCCAACCTGCACGCGCTGTTCGGCCTGGCCTTCGAGATCCTGCCCAGCGCGCACGGTTTCGTCTGCAACTACTTCAACCCATCACTATCGAGAGAGCTGGTATGAACGGAATCTGCAAGATACTCCTGGCCGCCGCCGTGGCGGCCGCATTGCCGGGCTGCGACCAGGCGCCGCCGGCACAGGAGCGCGCGGCCAGCGCCGACTACACCCCGGTGAAGGTCGAGCACGCCCTGGGCACCACGCAGGTCGAACATAAACCACAGCGGGTGGTGGCCTTCGACATGAGCGAACTGGACACCCTCGACCAGCTCGGCGCGCCGGTGGTCGGTATCGCCAAGGACTATGTGGCGGGCTTCCTGGCCAAGTACCGCGACGACCCCAAGGTGGCCGATGTCGGCACCACCATCCAGCCCAACCTCGAACGCCTGCATGCGCTCAAGCCCGACCTGATCCTGATCTCGCCGCTGCAGGCGCAGAGCTACCAGGAGCTGAGCCAGATTGCCCCGACGGTGCACTACGACATCGACATGGACAACCGCCAGGGCAACGTCATCGACACCGCCAAGCAGCACCTGCTGACCGTCGGCCGCATCCTCGGCAAGGAAGACCAGGCCCGGAAAACCGCCGCGCGCATCGATGCCAAGGTGGCCCAGGTGCGCCAGGTGACCGACGGGCGTTCGGAGAAGGCGCTGATAGTGCTGCACAACAACGGCGCGTTCACCGCCTACGGCGTGCGCTCGCGCTATGGCTTCATCTTCGACACCCTCGGGGTCAAGCCGGCCAGCGACGACATGCAGGCCGGCCTGCATGGGCAGCCGATCTCCAACGAGTTCATCCACCAGGCCGACCCGGACATCCTCTACGTGATCGACCGCACCGCAGTGATGGAGCGCAGGGCCGCGCTGGACCGCGAGACCCTGGACAACCCGCTGCTGCGCCAGACCAAGGCCTGGAAGAATGGCCATGTGGTGTTCGTCGATGCGCAGACCTGGTACCTGTGCACGGCCAGCGTGACCTGTCTGGAGCGGGTGGCGGACGAGGTGGTGAAGGGGTATCAGGGCTGAACCCGCTTCCATGCTCTGGTCCCTGTGCTGGCTAAGCCGATAGTGGCCAAATGACTGTAATTTCTGTTGAGGGATTCGCCGACTCGTGCGGAATGACTAATGAGAAACATTACCATTTCGTCCCGGAAGGAATCCCTCATGTCTCCACTGCAACACCCCCAGGCCCCGAATCTGCCCCGCAGGGCCTTGCGCATGGCCGTGCTGCTGGGCATGGCCGCCATCGCCGGCAATGCCTTCGCGCAACCGCCACGCAGCACCTCCTCGGCGCAGCAACAGACCCCCGATATAAAGGAGGAGGGCCTGACCCTGCCGGAAACCCTGGTGCAGGACACCCGCGACTCCCTGGGTGCTCCACCATCGGAGTACGCCGGGGGCCAAGTCGGCTCGGGTAGCCGGGTAGGGCTGATGGGCAACAAGGACTTCAGCGAAACCCCGTTCAACGCCATCAGCTACACCAAGGAATACATCGAGAACCGCCAGGCCCAGGACATCGGCTCGGTGATCGGCGCCACCGATCCGTCGGTCTACGTGCCGAGCAAGCGCGGCATCTTCGAGACCTTCTTCATCCGTGGCCTCTACAGCACCGGCAACGACATCACCTTCAACGGCTTGCCGAGCATGGCGCCGAACATGCGCGGCTCCACCGAGCTTGCCGAGCGCATCGAAGTGCTCAAGGGCCCGTCGGCGCTGCTCAACGGCATGCCGCCCGACGGCAGCGTCGGCGGCAGCATCAACATCGTGCCCAAGCGTGCCGGCGACGAGCCCCTGGCCCGGCTGACCGCCTCCTACGAGTCCGATGGCCTGGCCGGCATGCATGCCGATATCGGCCGCCGCTTCGGCGACCAGAAGCAGTTCGGCGTGCGCTTCAACGGTGTCTACCGCGACGGCGACACCCCGGTGGATGACCAGCAGCACCGCATGCAGCTGTCGTCGCTGGCCCTGGACTGGCGCGGCGAGCGGGCGAGGGCGTCGCTGGACTACTACCACCAGCGCGAGCGCATGGACGGGGTCAACTATTTCGGTATCGCCTCGATCAGCCCCGGCGTGACCCACCTGCCCAAGGCCAAGAAGGGTGATCACTCGCTGGCCCCTGAGTGGGGCTACACCGTCAACGACACCGACACCGTGGTGCTGCGCGGCGAGTACGACCTCAACGACTCGCTCACGGCATTCGCCGGCTGGGGCCATAGGGAAGGGGGCTACAACGCGCTGATGACCAGCGGCATGCTGCTCAATGATGCCGGCGACATCTCTGCCACACCGATTCGCTCGGCCCGCGATGGCGAGCAGACGTCCGGCGAAGTCGGCCTGCGCGGGCGCTTCGCCACCGGCCCGGTCGACCACGCCTGGTCGCTGGCGGCGACCCGCTACGACTCCGAGAACAGCTTCAAGGACAAGCGCCTGTCGTCGACCATCCGCACCAACTACTACAACCTGGACTACGGCCCGCGCCCGGAGATCGGCGAGTACGGCAACGTCACCTCGCGCATGCGTGCCCGGCTGAGCAGCGAAGCCTTGCTCGACACGATGTCGTTCCTCGATGACAAGGTGCAGTGGACCGTCGGCGCGCGCCACCAGAACGTGCGCGCGTCGAACTACAACGGCAACCACCAGCGCACCTCCAAGCCCTACGATGAAAGCCGTGTATCGCCGGCCACGGCTTTGCTGGTCAAGGTCACCGACGAGCTGTCGCTGTACGGCAACTACATCGAAGGCCTGAGCCAGGGCGGCATCGCCCCGGACAACGCGCGCAACGCCGGCGCGATCATGGCGCCGTACCAGACCAAGCAGTACGAACTGGGCGCCAAGCTCGACCTGGGCACCTTCGCCCACACGGTCAGTGTCTACCAGGTGAAGAAACCCAGCGCCTATACCGATCCGCTCACGCAGATCTACGGCGTGTACGGCGAGCAGCGCAACCGTGGCCTGGAATGGTCGTTCTTCGGCGAGCTCGAGCCGGGCCTGCGCCTGTTGGGCGGTGCGTCCTACACCAAGGCCGAGCTGACCAAATCGATACGCAAGGCGAAGGAAGGCAACCAGGCCACCGGCGTGCCCAAGGTGCTGGCCAAGCTCGGCGTCGAGTACGACCTGCGCGAGATGCCCGGGCTGACCCTGACCGGCAACGCCAACTATGCCGGCCGACGCTACGCCACCGATGCCAACAACCTGTCGCTGCCGTCCTACACGATTTTCGATCTCGGCGCCCGGTATACCCTGAAGGTCTCGGACAAACCGGTGACCTTGCGCGCCACTGTGCAGAACGTGACCAACAAGGCCTACTGGATCGGCTCGTGGAACGGCGGCGACGGCAGCGGCCTGTCCGGTGGGCTGGGTACGCCGCGGTCGTTGTTGTTCTCCACTTCGGTGGATTTCTAGTCAAACCAGCACTGGCTGTGTGGACGCGGCGGGGCACCGATGCGAGTTGCCCCGCGACCACCAGCACAGCCGGTGCCAGGCTCACAGCGCATCCGGAAACTCTTCACGCAGGCTGCTCCCCAGCCAGTCCATGAACCACAACGCATCGGCACTCGGCGGCTGCGCTGGCGTCAGTAACTGGTAACTCTCCAGCGCCACGGCCTGTTCCACGCAACGCACCAGGCTGCCTTCGCGCAGTTCACGCCCGACCAGCACCTCGGTGGCCAGGGCGATGCCGTGGCCGCGCTGGGCCAGGTTCAGCACGATATCGTTGCTGATATGCGAGGTATCGGCCTTGACCCGCACCCTCAGGCCATTGGCGGCGAACCAGCTGTTCCACCAGGTGCCGTCATCGACATGGATCAACCGCAAGGCGGGCAAGTCCGCAGCGCTCAGCCCCGCGGGCAACTGCGCCAGGTAGCTCGGCGCGCATACCGCGAACACCTTCGGGCGGATCAACACCTCGCGCACCCCGTTCAGCTCACCCGGCAGACCGAAGGCGATGCCCAGGTCCGCCTGGCGGGCATCCACGCTGGTGAACGTGGCATTGGGCTCGATGGCGATCCTCAGGTCCGGGCGCAGGCTGCGCAAGGTGTCGATGCGCGGTGTCAGCCAGCGTGAGGCGAACGCCGGCACGCAGAGGATGCGCAGCCAACGCTCGTCATCACGCCGGGCCAGGCGCGCACCGGCGTCGGCGAGAATCTGCAGCGCCTGCGCTGCAGCCTGGTAGTAATGGGCACCGGGCAGGGTAAGGGTCACCCCGCGCGGGGAGCGCTCAAGCAAGCGTACACCCAGCCAGTCCTCGAGGTTCTTCACATGCCGGCCGATCGCCGGCTGGGTCACGTGCAGCGCCTGGGATGCCGCGACATAGCTGCCCAGGCGGGCAGCGGCCTCGAACGCACGCACGGCGTTGAGCGGGGGCAGGCGGTCTTCGGCCATGGGCATTCCTTGGTTGTTAGTTTTTTTAATAGTGAAGGCAAATTTATTGTGCTTTTCCCGCTCGTTCAAGTTGCAGACACTCAGGGCTGCGTATTCCCGCGCTTTACGAGGAGCCCTCCGATGCGGCCAATAACAATAAAGAAGTCGTTCAACGGTCTTTCCATCCTGGCCCTGGCGCTCGCCGCACTGGCGGGTACGGCGCAGGCGGCCGACAGCCAGGGGGCCTGCGGCGTGCCGGGGCTTGAGCCTTGCCCGCAGCCTTTCGACAAGGTGCTGCCGGCGGCCAAGGACATGCTCACCTGGGACCAGGACACCCGGGTCGTGGGCTTTCGCAACACCTATCGTCTGTACGGCGGCGACGTCTTCGCCCCGCACGGCGCCACGCCATACCCCTTGCCGCAGGCCAGCCACAAACTGAGCGACGTGCAGTACCAGTTGGCCGGCAAGGCCCACAACCTGGCGGACTACCTGGCCAACCAGAGCGTGACCGGCCTGCTGGTGCTCAAGGATGGCAAGATCGCTTATGAGCACTACGGCAAGGGCAACACTCCGCAGACCTTGTGGACGTCGCGCTCGGTGGCCAAGTCGGTGGTCAGCGTGCTGGTGGGCATTGCCGTCAAGGAAGGCAAGATCCACTCGCTGGATGACAGGATCAGCCGGTATGTCCCGGAGCTGGAAGGTTCCGAGTGGCAGGATGTGACCCTGCAGCAGCTGTTGCAGCACACCTCGGGCGTCGTCTGGGACGAGAACTACGCCTCGAAGGATTCGGACTTCTCGCACATGACCCAGTGCGAGGCCACCGCCGATCCCTATCACTGCGTGCTCGAGCTGGTGCGCTCGGTCAAGCGCAAGCCCGGGGTCAAGCCGGGCGAGGTCTGGTCGTACAACACCGGCGGGGCCTGGCTGGTGGGTCGGGTGCTGGAAAACGCCACCGGCATGACCATCGCCGAGTACCTGCAGAGCCGTGTGTGGAGCCGCTACGGCATGCAGCAGGCTGGGGTCTGGCATGCGCTGGTGCCCGGAAAGGTAGACATGGGCGGCCACGGCTTCAATGCCACGTTGCGTGACTGGGGGCGGTTCGGCCAGTTCGTGCTGAGTGGCGGGCAATTGCCGCAGGGCGAAAAGCTGCTCCCGGACGACTGGATCGCGCGCTCCACCCACTGGACCCAGGCCAAGGGCTCAGTGACGGCCGCCGCGCCGAAGGGGCAGTACGGCTACCAGTGGTGGTACAACGCCCCGGCCCCGGACAGCGATGCCGAACCCAAGCGCACCGCCACCAGCGACCAGACGTTCTGGGCGCTGGGCATCTTCGGCCAGAGCATCGCCATCAACCCGGCGGAGCGTCTGGTGGTGGTGCAGTGGTCGACCTGGAAGAACGCCGAAAGCCCCGGCTCGCTGTATGACGAGCAGGCGGTGTTCGTCAACGCAGTGGCCAAGACGCTGAGCCAGTAGCGCCGGGCGAGGGCAGGGCGCCGGCAAGCGCCTGCCCTGTCACACGCGAAACCGCGACACGCTCGCCTGCATGCCCTGGGCAATCTCGCCCAGGCGCTGCGCCGCCGAGGCCAGCTGCCGGGTGGTGTCGGTACTGTCCCTGGACATGCGGGCGATCAGCTCGACCTGCTGCGCGACATCCTGGCTGGCCCGGGTCTGCTCACCGATGGTCTGCGAGATCTCCTCGACCACCGAGGCGGCGCGGCGGGCGCCTTCACGGATCTGCTGGATCGACGCCCCGGCCTGGGTGGCCAGCTCCACGCCGGCGCGCACCCGGGTGACGCCGGTCTGCATACTGTCGACGGCGTTGCCCGTGCTTTGCCGGATGCGTTCGATCATGCCGGTGATCTCCCGGGTCGACTGCGCCGTGCGCCCGGCCAGCCCGCGTACTTCGTCGGCGACCACGGCAAAGCCGCGCCCGGCCTCGCCGGCACGGGCGGCTTCGATGGCCGCGTTCAAGGCCAGCAGGTTGGTCTGCTCGGCGATGGTATTGATCACCTGGATGATCGAGTGGATTTCTTCCGAGCTTTGCCCCAGCACCGTGATGGTCTCGGAGGAGCGGTTGACCGCTTCGTCGATGCCCTGCATGCCGCCAACCACGTTGAGGATGACCTCGCCACCGTCGCTGGCCAGGCGCTCGGACTGCCCGGAGATGGCCTGCGCATCGCGTGCGTGGTCGGCGATCCGCGCCAGGTTGGCGATCATCTGCTCGGTGGCCGAGGCCATGCTCACGGCGCTGTCGGACTGCTGGCTGGTGCGTTGCACCAGGCTGCTGGAGGCCAGTCCCAGTTCATCGGCCACTTCGCGCAGCAGCAGGTTCTCTTCATGGATGGCCTTGATCATGTTGCCCAGGCTGTCACGCATGTCCGCCAGCGAACGCAACAGATGCCCGGTTTCGTCACGGTCGTGGACCTCGATCGCGGTGGTGAGGTCGCCCTGGGCGATACGCTCGGCAACCGCCATGGTCTGGCTCAACGGCCGCAGGATGGAGCGCAGCAGCAGGAAGGTGCACAGCGCCAACGCCAGGGTCGCCAGGATCATCCCGCCCACCAGCACGCTGATGCCCTGGTGCAGGGTGGCGGTGCTCTGTTCGCGGCTCTTGTCGGCATTGCCGGCGATCAGGTCGCTCAGGGTGCTGTTGCGCTGTTCCAGCTCCTTGAAAGCGGCGACGAAGGCCGGCAACTGCGCCTGCGCTTGCTCAGGCGATTGCAACGCTAGCTGGATGATCGACGTGGCGCTGGCGATGTAGTGGTCGAGGAGGGGGCCCAGGTCGCTGATGGCCTGGTGCAGGTCGTTGTCCAGGGGCAGTTCGAGGTTGCTTTGCACGACGCTGCGGAACCACTTGGCGTGCTCGTCGAGGTCGGCCAGTACCTGGTTGGCGGTGTCGGTATCGCCCGGCTTGACCAGCAGGGCGGCCAGCACATCGGCGCGCAGTGCATCGTGCATCATGTCGCCTTCCATATGATTGCGCAGGGCGGCCATGCTGGCCTCGCTGCGCTGTAATGCCTGGTTCTGGTCATGCTCGGCGAGCAGGCCGCTGCCGCCGAGCAACAGGGCGGCGAGGATGCTGACAAGACCGAACCCGATGGTTTTCTGGCGAATGTCCATTTTCGAACAGGCTCCGTGGGGTGGGTTTGGTGAGCATAGATGGTTGGCCAGGCGATGCACGGGGCATTGCCGTCGGGACTGAAACAGAGCACATTCAGCTTTTTCAGCGATTGATCGGAGCTCAAACAAGACCCTGCTGACTTGCAATTTCTCTCAAGCAGAGATCCAAGGCCCGCCTTTGAAACCTCACCGGTGCCTCAGGAAGCCCGATTTTCCGTAGAGTTCTCGCTTTTTAGGCGGAGGATTCTGCCATGTCCAAGCGATACGAACTTTCCGACGCAGAATGGGAAATAGTCGCGGAACTCTTCACAACACATCGACGTACAGGACGCCCAAGAGTTGACGACCGCTTGATGCTCAACGGTGCGTTGTGGGTGCTGTGCTCCGGTGCAACCTGGCTGGACATGCCTGAACGATTCGGGCCTTGGTCGACGGTATATCGACGATTTCGAGACTGGCGAAACCAAGGAACCTTCAACAAGATGCCCACTCCACTGCACGCTCTCAGGTGGTCACGCCAGCGACATCTCCCATGCTCAGCGACTGCTGGACGGTGTTCACATACCCTCGAGCCGAGGTAGGCCACGCAAGCGCTGCCGCTGGCTCCTGGCCGACAAAGGCTATGACGCAGAATCCTTGCGGCAATACTGCGACCGCTATCGGATCCAGCGGTGATTCCGCTGCGTGACATGAAACGCAAACCGAAGCAGGGCTTACCGCGCCTGTTTGACAAGCCCAAGTATCGGCAGCGGAACGCCATCGAGCGGCTATTTGGTTGGCTGAAGGAGTACCGCCGCCTGGGTACGCGCTATTGCAATCTAGCGGAAAGCTTTGCTGCGATGGGCACGCTGGCTTGCTGGCGGCGATATTTACGACATGACTTTTCGTACAGTGCCTAGACCAGATCGGCCCGCGTTGCGCCATACAGCGGTATGGATTGACTCACCCAGGCGAAGGCAAAGCGGGCAAGATAGTTCTTGGTGAAGCTCAAGAAGCGTCCTGGCGTATTTCGGGCGTATGGCTGGCAGAATTGTCTAGTTGAGAAGTTGAGCCGACCCACTACCCCAATGCCTGGACCATACTCACAAGCGCCATGGCCAACCCTTCATCGTTAGAACATTTGCCCCGGTGACTGCATGAGCAAGAAAGTCCTGATCGTCGACGACCACCCGCTGATTTGCCAGGCCATTGCCCAGGCCCTGGCGCCCATTGGCTTCGAAACCGTGGGCGAGACCGCCGATGGGGTGGATGCGCTGCGCATGGTCGCGGCGCTGGCGCCGGATGTGGTGATTCTCGATATCGGCCTGGAAAAGCTCGACGGCCTGAGCGTGCTGCGGCGCATCACCCGCGAAAAACTGCCCACCCGGGTACTGATCTACACCGCCCAGGCCAAGGAAAACTACGCCGCCCGCTGCCTGCAGGCCGGGGCCAGCGGTTTTGTCAGCAAGAGCGAGCCGATCGGCAAGCTGATCAAGGCGCTGGAAACGGTGGCCGACGGCTACGTGTTCTTCCCCCGCGACGCCATGCCGTTGCTGGGCAAGCCCGAGTTCAACGGCGACCTGGAAGACCTCACCGATCGCGAATTGCAGATCTTCAAGCTGCTGGCCGAAGGCTTCTCAAACGGCGATATCGCCACCCGGCTGAGCCTGAGCGCCAAGACCGTCAGCGGCCACAAAATCAATATCCAGACCAAACTCGGGGTGGCTTCGGTGATTGAACTGGCCGATATCGCACGCCGGCACAACCTGGTCTGAGCACTGCCTGTGAACCGCCTTCCACACCTGTTGGCCTGCCAGCTGCTGTTGCTGTGCTGGCGCGTCGGCCTTGCCCAGGAACATGAGCTGCAGCCCTTGGCTCGCCAACCCCTTGAGCAGCTCAAGGTGCAGCTCACTGCGCCCGAGCGGCTGTGGCTGGCGCAGCGTCAGGCGCTGGTGGTGGGGGTTATGCAGGAACCCTTGCCGCCGCTGCGCATCTTTACCGAGGGTCAGCGGTTGGAGGGGCTGCTGGCCGACTACGTGGTGGCGCTGCAGCGTGAGCTGAGTGTGCCGGTGCGGGTGCGTGCGTTCGACTCGCGCAAGGCGATGTATCGCGCCTTGCGCGAAGGCCGTATCGACATGGTCAGCAACATCAACCCGCTGATGGCCGACAGCCACGGCCTGGCGTTGAGCCCGCCCTATGTCCGCACCGAACTGGGGTTGTTCGCCGAGGGTGGCAACTTGCATGAATACAGCGTCGACGATGGCCAGACCCGCATTGCCGTGGCCAACGGCATGATGCTCGAGCTGTTTCAGAACGCCGGCGGGCGCGGGCGCTTTCTGCACTACCCGTCGGCATTGTTGGCCATGGCCTCGGTACTCACCGGCGAGAACGATGTGTTCCTGGGCGATGCGCTGTCCACCCAGTACCTGTCTAGCCAGCTGTTCAGCAACCAGCTGGTAGTCAACCAGAGCGCCAGCTTGCCGCAGGTGCCAGTGGGTTTTGGCCTGGAACCGGGCAATACCATGCTGCTGGGCATCCTCAAGCGCACGCTCGGAGGGCTGAAACCTTGCCAGGTCATCGCCGCGCAGCAGATATGGAGCGGTGCCGAGGGCTGCAAGGCCGATGACCTGCGCTCACGCCTGACCCTTGCCCAGCGGACCTGGCTGGACAGCGCCGGGCCGGTGCGACTGGTGGTCAGCGAAGACTTGGCGCCATATGCCTTCTTCAACAACCGCGGGCGTTTCAACGGCATTGCCTCGGATGTGCTGGACATCATCCGCCGCCAGACCGGCCTGCACTTTGAAATCCACCGGGTCAGCTCGCTGAGCGAGGCCGATGGCCTGCTGCGCCAGGGCGCGGCTACTTTGAGCATCCTGCCCGAAGCCTCGCCGTCGGCACCTGCGCGTTACCTGCACAGCCGGGCGCTGGCCACCGCGCCCTACCTGTTCGTGCAGCGCCAGGAGGGCACGCTGCAACGCATGGATGCGCTAACCCGCGGCACAGTGACGGTGGCCAAGGGGTATCTCGACCCACAGCAACTGCAAGCCCGCTACCCGCACCTGGACTTCTGGCAGACCGAGACCATGGGCGAGGCATTCAAGCTAGTGCGCGACGGCAGCGCCGACATAGTGCTGGCACCGGCCAACGTGGCGCGGTATTACCTGTCGTACAAGTACGAGAGCAGCCTGAAGATCGGCGGCGTTTTCGACGACCCCGGTGTGCGCATCGTGTTCAGCGCGCCCCAGGGGCAGGCGCAACTGGTCGGCATCCTCGACCAGGCATTGCTGGACATCACCCCGGGCCAGTCGCTGCAGATCATCGGCCGCTGGCGGGCCAACTCGGCCACCGACGACAAGTACTGGGAGGGTGTGGCGTCGTTCATCTGGCGCTCCTTCGAACTGCTCGGCGTCCTGCTGCTGGTGGCCGGGCTGTTGATTGTCACCCAGCGCCGACGCATCCGCCGCAAGCGCCACGACTTGCAGCAGCGCCAGTTGCTGCTGGACGAGCTGCAACTGGCCAAGGCCTCGGCCGACCGCGCCAGCCGCGCCAAAACCGTGTTTCTGGCGACCATGAGCCACGAGATCCGCACGCCGCTCAACGCCATCATCGGCATGCTCGAGCTGGTGCTGACCCGGCGCGGCGAGGCTGAGCTCAACCAGCAGTCGATCCATATCGCCTATGAATCAGCCATCAGCCTACTGGCGTTGATCGGCGACATTCTCGATATTTCGCGCATCGAGTCGGGCAAGCTGAGCCTGGCACCGGAGCCTGCGCGGGTAGAGGAGCTACTGCGCTCGGTGGGCAACGTGTTCGGTGGCCTGGCCCGGCAGAAGCAGTTGCACCTGGACCTGGAGATCGATGCACAGGCCGGCGAGCAGGTGTGGGTGGATGCGGTGAAACTCAAGCAGATCGTATCCAACCTGCTGAGCAACGCCATCAAGTTCACCGAACAGGGCGGCGTCGAGCTGCACTGCGCGGTGCAGGCTTCGGGCGATGCGGCGTTGCGTTTTTGCATCAGCGTGGTCGATACCGGCGCAGGCATACCCGCCGCGCAGCTGGAGCAGGTATTCAAGCCGTTTTATGTCACCGACGGAGCGGTTGGCGACCCCAATGCCGGCGCAGGGCTGGGCTTGGCCATCAGCCAGGCGCTGTGCCTGCTGATGGGCGGCACGCTCAAGGTGCGCAGCGAGCCGGGCTGTGGCACCTGCATGAGCTTTGAGCTGGTGCTCGAGCGGGTGTTGGGCGACACCGCAGCGGTGGCGCAGGGCACGCCTGCCAAGGCCGGCAGCGATGTCATGCTGACTGTGCTGGTGGTCGAGGACCACTTGCCCAGCCAGTACCTGCTGGTGCAGCAGGTGGGTTACCTGGGGCACCGCGTGCTGACCGCCAGCAACGGCCTGGAAGGGCTGGCGGCATGGAGCGAGCACGAGGTCGATATGGTCATCACCGACTGCAACATGCCGGAGATGGGCGGCCTGGAAATGGCCCGCACGCTGCGCCGTCTGGAGCGTCAGCAGGGCGTCAGGCCCTGCCTGATCGTCGGCCTTACCGCCGATGCCCAACGCGAGGTGTTGCAGCAGTGCCTCGACGCCGGCATGGACCACGCGCTGGCCAAACCCACCAACCTTGCCGCCCTCAACCGCCTGATTCCCAAGCTGGGTGCCGCGCAGCCCCATGCGGCGGAAAGCCCGTCCTGGGCCACCGACATCCGCGCCGCCATGGCTCGCCAGGTGCTGGCCAGCAACCAGAGCGAAAGCGCGGCCCTGCGCCAGGCGCTGGCGGCCGGCGATGTGCAGGGCGTGCGGCGCATCGCCCACAAGCTCAAGGGCACGGCGTACCTGCTCAATCACCCGGCGTTGCTGGAGCAGTGCGTGGCGTTGGAGGATGCCTGCGCCAGTGGGCCTGCGGATGCGCAGCAGCAGGCGGGCCAGTTGCTTCTGCTGAGCCTGCAACGGATCAACCAGACCCTGCAGCCGGAATAAACCAAGACTTTTCCGGGTTGAATTCCAGAATGTTCCCGGCTGCATGGCAGATGCTTCGCTGAAGGGGCAAAGGGGCGCTGGCGTAGGCTTTTCGGACGATTCGAAGCAGGGTTTTCCGACATGTCTACCGCCTATCCCACCCCCATGCCCAAAGGCGCTCAGGTGCGTTATATCGCCCGTGCCGTGACGACGGCGCCAGATATCGACGGCGACGAGCTGCGCGCAGGGCTGCGCCGCGGTGAGTTCCAGGCCTACGTGCAACCCAAGTTCGACTTGCACAGCCAGGCGCTGCAAGGGGTGGAAGTGCTCGCCCGCTGGCAGCACCCTGTACGCGGCCTGCTGCCTCCGGCGACCTTCATTACATTGATGGCCCGCGAGCAACTGCTCGACGAGCTGCTGTGCAGCCTGCTGGAGCAGGGCCTGGCTTGCCAGTTGGCGCTGCACCGCCAGGGGCAAACGGTTGGTTTTGCCTTCAACCTCAGCCTGCAGCAGCTGGCCACTGAGGGTTTGTTGCGTCGCCTGGTGGCGCGTTTGCAGGGCCACCCCTTGCCGCTGTCGCTGGTGACCCTGGAGGTTACCGAGGACGGCTGGGGGGCCGTTACGCCGCAGGTGCTGCAGCGTTTGGCCGCCTTGCGGCGATTGGGCGTTCGCTTGTCGATGGACGATTTTGGCACCGGGCATTCGTCGCTGTGGCGCCTGGAGCAGTTACCGTTCGACGAGATCAAGCTGGCCGGGGAGTTCACTCGCCGGCTGGAAGGTTCGCGCTGTGCGCGGGCGATCGTGCGCCACGGGGTGGGGCTGGCCGGGGAGTTGGGCATGCAGTTGGTGGTGGAGGGCATCGAGACCCAGGCCCAGCGGGGGATGTTGCTGGAGCTGGGGGCCGGGGTGGGGCAGGGCTATCTGTGGGCCAGGCCCATGGCGGCGGGGCGGTTGGGGGTGTTTTTGGCGGGGAATGGGTGAGGGGGCGGTGTTTGGCAGGGCTCCCTTCGTACACCTCCCACCCCCTCAGTCATACTCGATAATGTAATTCAACGTCGCATTGGCCGCCCCGGCCTCGACCTTCACCGTCCCCTTCCTGGCATACGTCGCACTGACCGGCAGGCGATACAGCTCGCCCTTGGGCTGGGTGCTGACCCAGCTCATGGCCAGGGCGGTACCCCTGGTGAATGGCAGCAAGGTGCCGCTGCCGTTGCGCAGGGTAATTTCCACGCCTTTCGCCCCCCCGGCATCCAGGTTCAGGCGCCCGGGGCCGCTGGAGTTGCCCTCGAAATACACCCGCACCGGGATTTTGCTACCGGCCGGCATGCCTTCGCACAGCACATCCAGGTTGAAGCTTTTCTGCTTCTTGCCGATCTCGCTGAACGATACCCGGCCCATGGGGATGTTGAGCTTTTCGACACCAGCGCAGCCGGTGAAGTAGCTGCGGGTGGTGAGCTCGGTGCTGCCGCCCACCTGCAGCTGCGCCGCGTTCCAGCCGTTGATGTCCTGCTCGATGCGGTAACTCAGGTTGGCCGTGCCCTTGCCGACGAACTGCGCCGTGCGGATGAACTCCATCTGCACGGCCTTGATTACGTTGATGTACTTGCTGGTGCTGTTCGTGTAGCCCTGGTCCAGCGGCAGGCTGCCGGATGCGTTGCCGGCCCAGCTCATGAACCTGACGCCGACCCCCGGGATGCCGGTCTTGTAGACATCGGTGAAGCCATCGGCCAGCTCGCCGTCGGCCACGTAATGCCGGCCACTGTAGTTGGCAACAGCCGGGAACGGGCACTTGATCTGCCAAATCTCGGTGTGGATGGTGACCTTGGGCACCGTCGCCATCACCGCGCCCACCGCGGCGCTCTTGAGCTCTATTTGTGTGGGTGCGGTCATGCTGAAGAAGCGCTTGATGCTACCGCTACCACCGGTGTACCAGTAGCAGCCTGGGTTTGCAGCTTGGGCGTTATTGCTGGCCAGCATGGTGCCGGCCGCCGCGAGGGCGAGTAGGTTCAGTTTCATTTCATGACTCCGTTGCCGGCTGGGCGCTGCAGGTGGCGTTGACCTGGTCGTACACCAGGGATGCATCGCGCTCAGGCAGGGTGTAGGGGATGTGGCAGGTGCCGCCGGCCCAGCGCAGGTGCAGCTGGCCTTTGTCGGCGATGCCGAACACCAGTGCGCGGGACTGGTTGTCGACCACTGCCAGCAGCTTCTTGCCTTCGAGCAGCTGGGCACCAAAGGGCACCTTGGCGCCATTGGCCTGGGCCAGGCTGAACTGCACCCGGCGCCCGGCTGCGGCCTGGAAGCTGGCCTTGACCACCGCTCCGCGGCGCGGCGCCACGCGGGTCGAGGTTTCGCTGACATCGACGTCGGTGCCCAAGGTCTGGGTGTCGAGGTTCAGGTCGTTGAAGCGGTAGGGCTGTACATAACCCTCAAGCGTGTAACCGGCGCGGTCGGTGCGCCCGCTGGCGCCCTCCAGGCCCACGCCCTTGACGCCCGGCACCTCGACCAGGGCGAAGGTTTCGCCCACTGGCTGGCCAAAAGTCACGCCGCCTGAGTGGGCGACGATGGCACCGGTGGCGGTCATGTCCAGGTGGCGCGAGGGGCCGCTTTTCGCGTAGTTGCCGGCAAGCTTGGCCGAGGGTGAGTCCCAGCCCATGCCGACGCTGCCCGAGCGCTCGCGCCCGGCTTGCCCGGCCTGGGCCGAATACGAAAGCGTGCCGGCGTCGTCGAGGTAACCGGAAACCCCGCTCTGCAGGCTGTCGTCGCCCTTGCCGGCGTGGGTGTAGCTGCTGTACAGGCGCTGCGAGCGGGCACTGGCGCCGAACGGGATGCTTACCGAAAACGCCAGCTGGTTGTCCGAGTCGCGCGAGCGGCCGGCACTTTGCGTGTGCGAGGTCGAAACGTTGAAGCTCACTTCACCGATGTTGCCGTTGTAGCCCAGCTGGATGCGACGGGTGTTGCCGGTGCGGTCCCAGTAGTTGGTTTCACCGGCGCTGAGAAACACCGAGCCGTGGTGGCCCACGGTCTGGTTGATGCTCAGGTCGAGGCGGCTCTTTGGCCGGCCGTTGACAAACCCTGGGTGGCCTGCGTTGGCCGTTTCCTGGATATGCTCGCTGAGAGTGCGGTAGCCGGCGGTGGAGTAGCGGTAGCCGACCATGGTGAAGGTGGTGTTGGTGCTGTTGAGCGTCTTGGAATACAAGAACCGCGCGCTCTGGCCCGTGGCGCCGGTGCCGTGCTCGGGGCGCGAGCGGCTGTTGGTGACGTCCAGCGACATGCCGCCGGCCGGGGTGTTCAGGCCCAGGCCCAGGTTGACGGCGTTGTAGCCGTCGACGCCGAGCAGCCCGCCATAGGTGGTCAGGTTGTCGCTGGCTCCATACACGGCTGTGGCCTGCACCAGCTTGGGCGCCGGCTGGTCCTGGTTGTCGTACTGGCCCAGCGACAGGCTGTACTGGAAGGTGCCGTGGCGCACCATCACCGGCAGGTAGGAATAGGCTTGGCTGAAGCTGCGCTTGCGCCCGTCGGCCTCGATGATATTCACCTCCAGGTCGCCGTTGGAGCCACCGGGGTAAATGTCGTGGATCTCGAAGGCACCCGGCGACACCGTGGTGGAATAGATCACGTAGCCGTTCTGGCGCACTTCCACGGTGGCATGGGTTTCGGCGATGCCGCGCACCACCGGCGCGTAGCCGGACTCGTTGTCCGGCAGCATGCCGATGTCCGAACCCAACTGCAGGCCGCGAAAACGGCTGCTGTCGAATATATCGCCGTTGCTGTACAGCTGACCGATGGCCAGGCGCCCCTTGAGCGCGGTGACATCGTGCTCCAGGTAGGTGCGGTTGCTGGAAAAATGCCGTTCGCTGCCGGTGCTCTGGCTTAGCGATGAATCGTTGCGCAGGCGCCACTGGCCGAAGTTCAAACCGCTGCGCAGGCCCAGGTAGCCGTAGTCGCTGCTGAAGCCGCCACTGGTGTTGCGGTTGTAGTTCAGCTGGTAGTTGCTGAACAGCGCGGTCACGCCATCGTCCCACAGCGACGGGTCGACGTAGCCGCGCGAGCGCCGCTTGATGTAGGCCTGGGGTACGCTCAGGTACAGCGCCAGGCTTGCGGGGTCCATTTCCACCGCAGCCCCTTCGATGCGCAGCAGCACCACCGGGTCGCTGTCCTGGCTGTCTGCGTCGACGATGCCCTCGTACATGAGGCGCTCGACGTCCACGCCCAGTTCGCGCAGCAGGCCGAGGCTTAACACGGGCTGGGCGTTGGCGGCATCGCCTTCGTCATCCACCGCAAAGCGGATGTCCTGGCGGCGCTCCAGGCGCTGGTTCAGGTACAGGTCGACGCTGTAGGTGCCCGGCACCACGCCATTGGCCTGCTCGAAGTAGCGCAGGTCGACTTCGGCGCCCTTGTTCTGCAGAAACATCGGGTTGAACTGCGCTGCATGCAGCGTGCCGGCGCCGAGCAGGCTGGCGGCGAACAGGGGGATGGTGCTGTTCGCGCGCTTGCGGGCGCGCAACATTACAGGCCTCTTGGATTGCTTCGCGGTCATGAACAGCACTTTCCTGTGCGCGCAGGCACGCCGGCCGGGCGCCGGCGTGCAAGGGGGTTGAAAAGGGGTAGGGGGAACGCGGGTCAGTACTGCAGCGCAGTGCTGTGCGGCTCCAGGGCGCCGTAGTCGTTGATCGACTCCCAGTGCACCTGCGCAGCGCCATTGAAACCGGCGGGCAGGCCCTTGATGCGCATCTGGCGGTTGCCGTGCGGGCCGACCATGGCCGACTCGACGGTATACTCCTGCTGGTTGGCCGTTACCCGCACCTGGGCCAGCGACACATGGAAGGCCGAGTCGTTGCTGGCTGCCAGCATGGGTGTGGTGCCGTCCCAGCGCAGTTGCCAACGCAGCTGGCGGGCGGCCTCGTTGGCGCTGCCGGGCAGGCCGGCGGGGCGGTAGAACAGTTTCAGGCGCTGGCGAAAGGCAACCTGCAGGCTGTTGTCGGTGACCGACACCTGGGGGATTTCCTGGATGCTCAGCCACACCACCGACTCGCGGTCGCTGGCCAGGCCCTTGCCTTGGTAGAAGATGCGCAGCGTCTGCTGCTTGCGATGGCTCAGGCGGGCCAGCGAGGGGGTGACGGCAAAGGGTACCTCGGCCTGGCTGTGGCCGGGTTCGGCCTCGACCCAGGACTGGATCATGATGTCCTCGGCACCCTGGTTGCTGACCTGGATGGCCGCCTCGCGGTCGCTGGCCGGGAAGATGATGCGGGTGCCACTGACCTGAATGCCGGCCAGGCAGGCCCCGGACGGCACCGACAGTGCCAGCAGCGCGCACAGGCGCAACAGCAATCCTGGTTTCATGGAAGGCTCGAAAGATCTGATGGACGAATGAATGAAAGCGCGAGGGTGCAGCGCACCCCCGCGGTGCTGCCTTACTCGTAGGTCAGGGTGAACGGCAGGGTGCCTTCGGCGGTACCCGGGACGATCTCCTCACCGTTTGCCACGTACGAGGCACGCATGTTCAGGGCGGCGGAGTACTTGGCCTCGGCGCCTTCGCCGGACACGGTCAGCGGTGCGCTGTAGGCTTCGTTGGCCGAGAGGTTGATCAACTTGCTGTTCTGGTCGTACATGCCGATGCCCACGCCTTTGGCGCTGCCGGTGGTCTTCAGCAGGTTGTTGTTGCGCGGGTCGACGCCGGAGCCGGACATCGGGTCGAAGCCGAACTTGACGGTGGTCAGGTTGGTGGCGGTGTTGCCGCAGTCCAGGTTCAGGTTGATCGAGGTACCGGCGGCCAGGCCGGCCTCGGCCGAGCCGCCCAGGGCGTCCACACTGACCTTGCCCAGGTTGACGTCGACGATCTGCTGGCCCTGGCTGCCGCCGACCGAGGAACCGGCGCCTGCGGAGGCTACGCAGGAGGCGGCGGTGATTTCACCGGTGAATTTGATGGTGCCGTCCGCAGCCAGGGCGGTGTTGGCCAGCAGGCAGGCAGCCGAGGTCAGCATCAGGTACTGGATTGCTTTCATTGAGGAGTCATTCCTTGCGAGGTTTTTTCGGGCAGATAGCGCCGTGATTCAGCGCAAGGAAATTCTAGGAAAGGAGGTGGCGCAGATGAACGAGAAGATTCTCGGAAGGCGCCAAGGGGCTTCTGCAAATGGCCGTCGGTTGGCATCTGTTGGCCGATCACACGGAGGGTGCTCTGGTCAATGAACACAATGTTCGCCGTGGATACCAACCACGGGCTACCTGACCGGGCAGCCACGATTTTTCTCCCAGAGAAATAATCAATTTGCTGAAACGAAATTCTTCGGTAGCAGCTGCAGAAAAGTAGACAGCGAGAAGAATAGAGCGCTCGTATCCATTTGATGCATATGGATAACTCAACTAAATGCTTATTTAGTTGAGTTAAGATTCAGGTTTATCAAAAACCGGGCAGGGCGATTGTACGCATTGTAGGCAGCCATCGACTCACATGGCCCTGCCAAAACCCAAAGGAATGAGACACCAGCATGCGTGGATTCAGCGTAGTACCCCTGTTGTTTTTCCCCATGATCGCCTGGGGCGACTGCACGGAGCACCTGCAAACCTGGGCCCGGGACCTGCATCCAACCTTGACGCTCGCCAGCGAGTTTGCGGTGTGCAAGGCCAATCCTGCGGATGCCAGCCAGGTACTTGCAGCCTTGCCTTTTATGGTTAACGTCGATGAAGACGGGCATGGCGATTACGGGCTGGATGTTCTGGTAGCCGATGCCGCCAGCGGCAAGGTCATTGCTCACAGCTACCAAAACACCGCGATCGCGTCTGATGCAGTGCGGTTTTCAGGCCTGAGCCTGGACACGGCACGCTATCAGGTTGCACCCGGGCTGCGGGCATTTGGCGTGCGGATCAGCCATACAGGCTCATCACGGGTCAATCCGTTCAGCAGTGAAACCCTGAATCTATATGCGAGCGATGGTTCATCGCTGCGCCAGATCATGGGGCATCTTGTTGTAAGCGGGAGCAATGGCGAATGGGATGGTTTCTGCACCGGTGAGTTCGGCGAGACAAAGCGGACGCTGGCGATTGGCAAACCTGGCAAGAATGGATTTGCCCGATTGCGGGTTACCGAGGTTTCGACTGGGAGGCAGGCGGTTCTCAAGGGCGAGGATGACTGTGAGGAGTTCGAGGCCAAGTCGACGACGAAGACGTTCAGCCTGGATTATGACGGCGGTCGGTATGGCGTGCCGAAGGAATTGATGTACCAGTAAGCAGGGTTGGTCACGAGGGCCTTGGTGGAGGCTGAAATCTGGCCTCCCTCTGGGGAGGACGCTCAATACGAACCTGCGCATAATGTATATTATGTTAAATTGCGTATTATGGGAGGTGACCTTCTGAGTCGATCACCTGTGGTTTGCGTTTGCCAGATCACGCTCGAGCTGCCGGCTCCATCTCGACAACTACGCAGCGTCCGTTCGTGCGTACCTTCTGCACCAGTCGAGCCCTGTTGATGAATACATCGATCTGGCAGCTGCCTGAGTGCTGCACCTCTTCCCAGGTCACGAATTAGCTTCGCGCAGCTATGCGCTCTGATTGCTGGATTGCCGGCTTGGGCAAGGCCATGCGAAAGCTTTCACGATACTGCTCCGCCGGCGCTTCATGGGTTACCTCGACAACCGCATCGTAATTTTCCCGGATGATCCTCTCGATCTCTGCAATCTCAGCTCGGAAGAACTCTTTCCGCCCGTTGACCTTGTTAAGCCGGCCAGATGCGAAATGCTCGTGGAGTTTCGCTTCCAATGCTGGAGCGTTGTTCGAGAACACCATTGCATGTACGTCGAACCAGAACGGTACTGACGCATCACCCAGCTCATCAACCCGATCCATAGGCTCCAGGCGGCGAGTCATGCCAATCTTGTAAATCCCTTCCCCGAATGCCCCCAGGTTGGAGATCACATACACATACCCAGCTTTGGCATTCTGCTCACGGTAATCAATGAGCTTTTCTTCGCTTTCAAGCTCGGCTCGACCTGCCTCAACCTGGGCCAACTTCACCAGCAGCGCTGAGCGCTCCTCATCAGATTGCACCTGCTCAAGGCGAACCTGAAGGTCACGCATTGCGGTCGTGAAGTGTTTCCGCTCCTTGGCAATTTTCTCTCGGGCCGCGCGAATTTCCTGCTCAAGCTTCTGCTGCTCTCGAAGCTCTTCACGAGCGCGTTTGGCCTCTTCCTTTTCCTCTTGCTTCTTGATCTGGAATTCATGAGCAAGGTGCAGTTCATCGAGCTTGAGATCGAGATAGATTCCAGATATCTCTACGCTCATGATCTTGCCTAGTCGATTGCAAGCTTCAAACGATTTGAGAATTCGCTTTTCACCTAGCTCGACATTGTCAAATTTAACGTTTGACACGCAGGCATCGGCTTCGTTGTTGAATGAACGAATCACCAATTTGATCATGTCGTTTACGAGCTTACGACCTTGGGTTTGGCTGTTGTTCACCGTCCAGTTCATGTTGCCGGTGGCTGCCTGCCCGTTCTTGATCTGGACTTTTTGACGATCACGAATATGATCCAATCGAGCCTTGTACTCCTGGCTGGTTGTCAGCTTGAACTTAGGTTCGTAGAGAGCAAAGCTTTCGAGGAGCAACGTCTCTTCCCATACGAGTATCTGCCCCTGCAGATCAGTGGACCGCTGTGCAAGTGCAGCCAACTCCCTCTCTGAACGTTGGATTTCCTCGCGTACACCTGCCAGCCTCGCTTGCTCTTGTTCAATCAGCCTCTGGATATCCACTACATCCATGGCGCCAATTTTCGTAACGAGCTCTTGCAACTGCGAATGCTGTACCAGAAGCTCCGCAAGCTGTGCTTCTAGAGCTTCAGCACGCTGTCGGTGAGCCGGGCCTTTCAGATAGTCGCTAAACGACATGGGTTCCTTCCTCGTATTGAGTCGAATGCATAGACTGAAGAAGCACGAGGTAGGTATCGCAACGCCCTACAACGATTTGCCGTGCAAAGCCCAAATGGCACGGGCTCAATGCACCTCTTCTCTGCCGAGAATGAGCGTAACCGGAGTGAAATCATAAAGCCATCACGAAGTCAGCAGTGTCCGATGCCTCGCTCTGCCTGGGGAAAAAGCTATTTGCATTCACACCGTGAACGGGCCGGACGCCTTGAGCGGCGCATGTCTGCTTGAGAGCGTCGCGGTCGGTGTGGGAGCCGGCTTGCCGGCGATGGGCCGCAACGCGGCCCCGGGGTCTAACAGTCTGACGCCAGCCAGAGCGGCCACCGCATTCCTACTCAGCCCTCCGACCCACCATCAACCCATGATTCACATCTTGGGCCAGCGCCTTGGCCATGCCACTGAGGTAATGCACCGCCGTCAGCAACGTCGGTAGATGATCCGTCTCCGCCATCGCCAGATCGCTGATCTTGTGTACCGCACACATCAGCACGGTTGCCTGCTCAACCGCATGGTCCATTGAATGGCCCGCCACAACACGGAACAGCGGGTCTTGACCGCCCTCCTCTCCAGCCTCGCCGAAATGCCCGACGCCGGTGGTTGCGACTTTCCTGATGCGCGGGGTTTGCAATTCCTTATCCATACCATTCCTCCTGCGGCCCCGCGAACGGCGCGGGGCCTGATCGGTGAACATTAGTGCGAGCCCAGGCTCGCCGGATCAATGCCGGGACTGCACGCGACTCAGCGCCACTTCCACCAAGGTGCGGGCGCTGTCAATTTCGTGCATGGCGGCGAGAGTCAGGACCTGGCCTGGAGGTTTGGCGTGGAGCAGAACAGTCTGCTGGCTGACGGTCAGGGCACAGACGAGGTATTCGGAGATCTGGACCAGGAGGTCTTCGAGGGTGTGGGTGGTGTATTTGTCGTGTAGCGGTGGGTCAGGAACGATCTTTAGCATGGTTACACTCCTTCATCGGGATTGAACCGCCAAGATCCTGCTGTCAAACAGAATGGTGGCAGCGGTACGTGGGTTGACAGACCGAGGATGAAGGAACCCGGCGCACACGGGGTGCCCCACGTACAGCCGCCATAAGCGACAACGTGCAATCCTTCTATCAGCTACGGCCTGTCAAAGCCGTGTCGCAGGTTTGGTAGCGACTTGGCGAGACTAGATGGCTGATGGGACTGCTGCAATGGGCTGTAAGGCGGTGGAAGTATGTTTCGGAAATGGACTACAGAGAAGAGGGAAAATCCGATTCAGAACAAATATTTAGTTTCAGCCAACCCGAATTCCACCACAGTTTTTGGTCCATTGAGCTTGAGGTGTAACCGTTTGAACATCTAGTTGAAGGTTCCTTGGCTTGGCCAGTCTCGAAGTCGCCCAGTACGCCGATGCATGGTGAAAAATCAGCGACTATTTCCCATTCTGCGCCGGCAACTTCGTATCGTTTGGGGATGGCAGAATTCTTCTATCTAAAAAGCGAAGACTATAAGACAATCAGGGTTTCAGAGTCCCCGGCGAGGTTTCAAAATTTTTTCATACAGAACCTAGAAACTCGGTTGCTCTCCGATCTAGCGGAAACTGCTAATTAGATTGCGCACGCTTTAAATCCCGAAGAAACTCTATCTTCTCCTTTAGTCTGAACTGCAAACCTTTAACCTGTTCTTCCGTTATCCATTTCGCCCCTAGTTTTACACCGCTGGCCTTTAGGCAAGCACTCAAAAAATCTCTTTCCTCCTCAGTAGGTGTCCGACCAAACATCTTGGCAGCTGCCATGTCGATTATTTCTGCCTCCCCAGCGGAGTAGCCACCATAAGAGTAGACATCTTCCGGATGCAAGTAGTCAAGCTCTACAATTACTTCGCTTTCGGAGTTGCTAAATTCATCGATGCCGTATTCAATGTTTGGCACTTGCGCCCTATACCTTTTAATCGCCGCACAGAAATCCTTAGACGAAAATAATCTATAGATATTCAGTACTGTTCTTCCCCTGTCAGGAAGTATTTTGAATACAACCCCTTGCCATCCGACAGGAGGAACACCACCATCAAAAGCTTTGGCGATAGCTGAGTCTAGCGTCCAAGAGGATATTTTCTCGCTCAATGATTGCTCACCTAGGAGCTGCCAAATACTAGACTTCCCTAATGCAACGCGACGATAAACAGGAGCCTCTCGAATTTTGAATTCAACGGGAAGATTTGTAGCAGCCTTGTCTACGAGTAACGCTACATCGGCGCTCGGAGTAATCATCCACCTATTCACTGCCATTACTAAATCAAGCGAAAAGCATTCATCAATTTCCATATATATCGCACTCGCACCGCATGAAAAAAATCAAAATAATAAACTCACCACGCACTTTAGAAATCATGCTCAGCCCCTTGTCACTCATGCTGTAAAAGTCAAGATGCATAAGTACCTGTCGGATCGTACAGGCGCACTGTGAACAGACCCTTTGTCAGTTTATTGTCATCAGTAATGAATGTAAAACTGTACGTGATAGAAGCGCCTCCATAATGCAACTATGACCTCAATCATGGCAAGGTCCTAGTGAAATTTTTCCTCATTAAGAACTGAGGCTACAGCTTCCGACGCAGAAGGCAGTCTTTCCTGTGAGCGCGATATGAATAGACTCATCGCTATGGCTGTTGCGGCTATCATCTGGGGCTGTCAGGAGATCGGTTTTTTTCCGCTCGTAGTTAGACCGCTAATTCTCGATCTTTGGAGATCGTCCGACAAACTCAACCTGCACCGCTCGTACCAGGTGGAGTAGTCCTTGGAACGTGAAGTGGGTAGCAAACTGAAGGAATTCCTTGGTCTACGGTTTAAGCGTGTGAACATAGCTGGAACTCACGCCGTAGAGGTTTTGCAGAGCAGCCTCGTCTCACAGTCCCGAAGCCCTTCTCACTCCCCCACTTTTCACAACCCTGCCTAATGGCTCTGAGGATGTTGAGCACCTGCTGATCAGACGACGTCCCTGATTTCCGCATCCGACGGTTCAGTAGCATTTGGAGCTACCAGGTCGAGATTGCCCTGCTCCTGGGTAGACAGTACCTTGGCCAGAAGCGTGTCTGTCGTGAGATTGTCGTACCTGTCCTCCAGGGTTTTCCGTAAGCGCATTAGGCGAAGGTTGGCTGTGCTCACCAAAGTGCCGTAGGTGGTAGCCCTGACTTGACCGTAGTTACGAGATTCATCACCCACTGTCTTGGAGGTACTCACTCCGGGGGCGATCGACTGGCCAACTACCCAAGCTGTGATGAATGGAGAGCCATTGACGTAGCCCGATGCGGCTATGTCCTGAACATACCCGTCGGCCTGGTTGACCTCCTTACGATTGAGTTTGAAGCCACCTTTCTTGAGCTCGATCAGCAGGATGTTTTGCATTTGGGCGATTGATGCGTCCTGAGGATCGAACTGTTCAATACCCACCAGTTGGGCAGTAGCTCGATCTGGCAACACCACGATGTCAGGACGCTTCCGCTCGTTGATGAACGAAGCTTCCCCGTCCCCCCAGAGCTGCTTCGCCACACTTTTCAGGGTCATGTTCGAGCAGTACTCCATGGACTCGAACTCTGGCCCGAACAACCAACGAGACCGCAGTATCAACGGATGCAGCGTATGAAGTTCATCCGTCTCAGGATCGTCTGCAAGCCTGGTGATCGCTTCGATGACGCTGAGCCGGCCATCAATCTCATCTAGCACACGCAAGGCGTCCTTGACTGACCAATCGGCCAAGAGAGAGTCCAAGCCCTCAATGTCCGTCGCGGGAAGGTTGGACAGCTTTTGAAGCAGCGATGCCCCGCTCTTGGATTTCTCTAGGTTGATCACAGCTTTCACTGCCGTGGCGAGGAAGTCCGGGGACACCATAGGGTGAGCCTGGGCCACTGCTTTCGTGAAGGCAGTGACTTCGAGTTGGGCGCCGTGCCCCAGCGATTTGAGCTCTGACCGATTCTGTACCAATGCATCTTCTGTGGTGGCTTCCACAACCTCAGCCGCCAACTCATCCGCCACCTGGCCAATGCACTCTGCGGCAGCCTTGTACAGCTCCTCGACAGCGGGCGTTGACTGAAACCCTGTCCAGTCCTGAATCACATGCCCTTCAAAGCCTTGGGTATCTACGATGACCTTGTAGCGTTTGGCGAACCTTGTGCGACCATCGAAGTTCGCTACCTGGCCGATAACCCACGAGGGGTTGCCGACGAGCCGGTGCTCAACCCAGAACGCTACGCCTTGGTGGATGGAGGAATGGTTCTGCTGTGTGGAGTCGATAACGATGACTTTTGCTGTGCGACCATCACTCAACTTCAAGCTATGCGAGCGAGCATGTTGCTCAAGCTTGGCGAGCGTCAGCGGTGTGCCATTGACTCTAATTTGGAAACTCGGGTCATGAATGAACCTTGCGGCCAGAACCGTGATTATTTCATTCACATCCGGCATCTTGCGGGTGACCGACACGGTCAACCGCGTGCCTGAGCCTTCTCGCTCACCAAACTCCTCGGAGCGCACCACAAAAGGACTGGGCCCAGATTCGGTACCCACGATGAAGGTGCTGAGCTTGCCATCGCGCCAGGTTTCTACTTGGTACTGGTCACCAAAGCAAAGTAGGCCATGCCGACCGACCCCATTGCGGCCATATGCTTTCCTGGATTTGCCGTTCTTTCCCTTGGGAAATTCAACCTTGAAGCTCTGATGCTTGAGACGGTTGTACCGAAGCGTCATCCAACGTTTGCTGAACTGCTGAGCTGTCATTCCGTGACCGTCATCAACCACGGTCAGCGTCCCGCCTGGTTCAGTGGGTAAAACCAAGTCGACCCTGCTCGCACCGGCATCCCAGGCATTGGCCACCAGCTCGGTGAGAGCCACCTGCGGCACGTGCGCGACGGGGCCCAATTCTCGGAGAAGATAGTCCTCTTCAAACAATGACAGATGACGGGTTTGGTCGGACATCGATTCCCTCCATGGATTGGTGCGCCCTGGCCAATTGCCAGACGACAGCAGATGTGAGCAATCCTACCTGATTGGCTTGCTGAGCTAAATCTGGGAAGATCACTTTCCGAGTGCACCCAAATCAGCGATCACGCAGTGCCGTACTCACCGCTTTTGAGTACCGTAAACCGACCTAGTTAACATTTCGGAAAGTGGTTAACAGCACCGCAACTTATAGGCTCGGAAGGTTGGCCGGGGCCTACACGCCTGACTAATTAAAATCACTGCCAGGACAGGGATTGCACGAGCATGCAATCGGGCCAACCACCATGCCGTCATCCAAATTCTGGCTATGATTCAGAGTGGAGCAGCATTGGGCTGCTCAGCATTCAGGAACGCAGCGTATGGCAAGGATTCGTCGACTTCAGATCGAGAATTTCCGTTCAATTCAAAGCTTGGATTGGACTCCTGCCCCGGGGTTCAATTGCCTGGTTGGCCCTGGCGACAGCGGGAAGTCCAGCATTCTCGACGCTATCGACCTCTGCATGGGCGCCCGTCGTAACGTGTCGTTCGGCGACACTGATTTCTACCAGTTGGATGTTACCCGCCCGATCCTGATCACGGCGACCATAGGCGACCTACCCGATGATCTGATCAATCTGGATAGCTACGGTGATTTCTTACGGGGCTTCGACCCTGTCAGTCGAACATTGGAAGACGAACCGCGCTTTGATATTGAAACCGTCTTGACGCTACAGCTCAAGGTAGAGAGTGACCTAGAGCCTCTCTGGCGCCTTTACTCTGAGCGTGCACACCAAGAGGAGATTGAGCGCAACCTTACTTGGAAGGATCGTGCTCGCATCTCACCAGTTCGCATTGGCAGCTACGCCAATATCAATTTATCCTGGAGTCGCAACTCCATTCTCAACCGGCTCACTGATTATCGGCCTGCCCTGGGCGGTGCGCTGGCAGCAGCGGCGCGAGATGCCCGCAACAGCTTCGGCGTACAAGTCGGCGCGCAGCTTCAACAGCCACTTCAAATCGTCACGCAGACCGCCATACAGCTAGGGGTTCCAGTTGGCGCATTCACCCAGGCCTTGCTGGACGCGCATTCAGTCTCAATTGGTGATGGCGCCATTGCCTTACACAACGAGCAAAGTGTTCCTCTGCGATCATTGGGTACGGGATCATCTCGTCTACTAGTTGCTGGGCTGCAGCGCCAAGCAGCCCAGGCTGCGTCCATCGCTTTGGTTGACGAGGTGGAGTTCGGTCTAGAACCGCACCGGTTGATCCGTTTCATGGATTCTCTTGGCGCCAAAAACAATCCTGAGCCGCTGCAGGTGTTTCTGACTACCCACTCCCCAGTCGCTCTGCGAGAACTTTCAGGTCATCAACTCTTCGTCGTTCGCTCACTCGCCGATCACCATGAGGTACACCAGGCCGGCATCACCGATGACGTTCAAAGCACACTTCGAGCAGATCCTGAGGCATTTTTGGCTAGGCGCGTGGTGGTGTGCGAGGGAGCCAGCGAGGTGGGACTGATGCGTGGGCTGGATCAGTACTGGGGCACATTGGGTTATCCCTCTTTCCTGGCCCTCGGTGGAGCATATGTCAACGTCAATGGAGGCAATCCCGACAGGGCCTACCAGCGCGGCTCCGCACTGCTAAGCCTTGGCTATCAAGTGCTCGTCATTGTCGATGCAGACAAGCCTGTGACCCCTGAAGTCCAGAATGCTTTCCTGGCTGCCGGTGGGCAGTCTGCGACTTGGGGACAGCAGAGGGCTCTAGAAGACGAGCTGTTCGCAAGTTTGCCGGATCATGCTGTTGATCGGCTGGTTGACCTGGCGATTGAAGTACGGGATCGTGACCTAGTAGCTAGCCACATTCGCGATCGCTCTCAGAATGCATTGAATCTTGAGGCGATCCAAGGGTTTCGGGAACGAGGTATTCCTTACGCTCCACCCACGCGAACATCATTGGGCCTGGCGTCTCGCATCCGCAATAATGGCTGGTTCAAGTCAGTGACAACATACGAGTTCATTGCCAAGAACATCATCGGCCCTGAACTGAATGCTTCTCACCAAAGCCTGCAAGCGACCATCAATTGGATCGAGGGCTGGATACATGCCGCCTGAGATCGCACTGTTCGATTTTCCTAGGGGATCAATAACCGCGCCGGCAGGCTGCGGCAAGACCCAGCTGATCACAGATACCTTGGCTCAGCACAGCGGCCCCAAGCCCATTTTGATCCTCACACATACCAACGCCGGAGTTACTGCCCTCCGCGCACGGATGGCTCGAGCCAGAGTAGCGCCGACCTCATTTCGAATAGCCACGCTTGATGGCTTCACCATGAAACTCATCAGCAAGTTCCCAGGCAGAAGTGGGCACAATCCTGCGATCATGCAACTGACTAATCGGGCCGCTGACTACCCGGCCATTCGCTCAGCAGCCCTCGGACTACTGAGGGCCAGACATCTTGATCAGGTATTGCGGTCGACCTATTCGCATGTGCTGGTCGACGAATACCAAGATTGCAACCAGACGCAGCACGCCATCGTCACCTGCTTGGCAGGGACATTGCCCACGTATGTCTTGGGCGACCCAATGCAATCGATATTCGACATCGCCCAAAACAGGTTAGTCGACTGGAATACCGAGGTTCTTCCGCGGTTCCCCGCTTTAGGAGCGTTGGCCACGCCATGGCGATGGCGAATCGCAGGAGCGGAGAACTTAGGGCTATGGCTACTGCACGTCCGGCAGCAACTACAAGCTGGACAGCCCATTGATCTCGCCGCAGTGCCACCTGAAGTTGAATGTGTGCAGATCCATGCAGCGACCGCCGATGCGCAGCGACGAGCTGCTGCTATGACACCTCTGCGCCAAGGGGAGACTGCGCTCATCATCGGCGACTCAAGAAACGTCAGTGGCCGGCAGCGCCTGACAAGCCAAACACCCGGCGCAACCACGGTTGAGGCTGTTGATCTGCCCGATCTCATCACTTTCGCTCAGCAATTCCAACTCACCGGGCCAGCGGCGCTGTCTCAAATAGCGAACTTCGCCGGGAATGTGATGACCGGTGTCGGCGTCAACCCCTTCCTTGCACGAGTCGAGACGATTCGCAATGCTCGCAACCGTACCCCGCCCACGGTCGCAGAGTCCGTGGCCGTAAACTTTCTCGTAGAGCCAACCTACCCAAGGGTGATAGATCTCTTACAGCGACTTTCCGAGCAGCAGGACTGTCGCGTGTACCGGCCTGAGATTCTTCGCTGCTGTATCGCCGCATTACGGATTGCAGCTTCTAGAACCCACTCATTCCATGAAGCCGCTATCCAGATCCGCGAACGCAACCGACTTCAGGGTCGACCTCTTTCTCGCAGGGCAGTTGGCAGCACGTTGCTGCTGAAGGGGCTAGAAGCGGATGTAGCGGTGATCTTGGAGCCTGAGGAGATGAATGCCAGGAATCTCTACGTTGCGATGACGAGAGGCGCTAGACGACTCGTCATCTGCAGTCAGAACCAATTCCTCGGACACCGAAGATAGATCAGAGTGGACGCCGACCGGCAGTCAGAAATGCCTCAAGTCATTACCCCACACATCATCTCCTCCGACTGAGCTTCACGACTCTGTGTCGTCGCTACACTGCCGGATAAAATGGATCATGTCGCAGGAAGTGGTGTAACTGAAGCAGCCGAAGGCCCCTTGCGGGCGGAAGTACGATGGTCGGTGCTGGCAGAACTGGCCGACAGCACCAGCGCCGCTACTAAGATATTTTCGCAATACAGTGCGCAGCTACTGCCAGCGCTATGTACCCTGCTGCGCAATTTGCCAGCCCAAGGTTAACTTCCTACCTCGGGCGCCCGAAAGGCTCGGCTGTAATAGCCGGACGAATCAAAACAGCAAACCGCCTTCTTACCGGTCGCAAGCATATCGCACGCATCCCCAATTCGCTTTTCACGCGTCTTGAGTTGCTTCGCTGAAGTAATCCAGTGGATCCAGTCCACCCGCGCAAGGGTCGTCGTAGTGTTCCAAACCTTTCGAGCCTCAGGTGTGGCTGCCAGGGCTTCCTCGAAATCCACTGGAATATCGGGCTCGGGCTCCTTCTTCACAGGGACGAGTTCGAGGGTAACGATATCGCCAACAGCCACACCTGCCGCGTCGAGTAAATCGCTACTGACCCTCAGCCAATGGCTCAACTGGCCATCGGGCTCAAGGGTTGCCCGGAAAGGATGCCCATTGATCGTGCCGTCAACGGACGTCCTTCCCCGCCTCGGTAGCCGTTCACTCGCGTCCCTTGGAAGCACTACGAACGCCCACAACCTACCCTCCCCGGGCTTTGCCGGACGAAGAAGCTTGGCTTCGAATCGAGACCTCGCATCCTCTGTTGTCATGGCAGGTTCTCCAACCGTGCGCTTACTTGACCAGCAACTCGTCCAGCGCCTGCTCAAGGGTGCTGACCGTACGCTCGAGATTGTGCAGCTTTTCCAGCCCGAACAGGCCGATACGGAAGGTCTGGAAGTCGGCCGGTTCGTCGCATTGCAACGGCACGCCGGCGGCAATCTGCAGGCCGAGGCTGGCAAACTTCTTACCACTCTTGATATCGGCATCATCGGTATAGCTCACCACCACGCCAGGCGCCTGAAAGCCTGCCGCAGCTACGCTCTTGATCCCTTTGCGGGTCATCATTGCGCGCACCCGATCCCCCAGGGCCTGTTGTTCGTCGCAGACCTTGTCGAAACCGTAGGCCTGCGTCTCTTTCATCACTTCATTGAAGCGCGCGAGGGCATCGCTGGGCATGGTCGCATGGTAGGCGTGGCCGCCCTGCTCATAGGCCTGCATGATCTGGAGCCACTTCTTCAAGTCGCAGGCGAAGCTGGTGCTTTGCGTCGATTCGATGCGCTCCAGGGCCAACGCGCTGAGCATCACCAGGGCGCAGCAAGGTGAGGCGCTCCAGCCTTTCTGTGGCGCGCTGATCAGCAGGTCGACCGCGCATTTGTGCATATCAACCCAGATCGCGCCTGAGGCGATGCAGTCCAGCACGAACAGGCCACCCACAGCATGCACGGCGTCGCCCACGGCCCGCAGGTAGTCATCGGGCAGGATGATCCCTGATGACGTTTCAACGTGGGGGGCGAAGACAATCTGCGGTTTCTGCGACTCGATGGCCGCCAACACTTCTTCCAGGGGGGCCGGGGCGTAGGCAGCCTGGCGCCCCGCTTCAACCGGGCGGGCTTTCAGCACCGTTGTGGCCGCCGGGATGTTGCCCATTTCAAGAATCTGGCTCCAGCGATAACTGAACCAGCCGTTGCGTAGCACCAGGCATTGCTGGCCGGTGGCAAACTGCCGTGCCACCGCTTCCATGCCGAATGTGCCACTGCCGGGAACCACTGCGACTGCCTGGGCGTTGTAGACCTGCTTCAGGGTGGCTGAAATGTTCTTCATCACGCCTTGGAACGACTGGGACATGTGGTTAAGCGAGCGGTCCGTGTAGACCACCGAGTACTCGACCAGGCCCTCGGGATCGATACCGGGGTATATCTTTGACATGGTGCAGCTCCTTTGGCTCAGAATGCTTGCAGTGCGCCTTCAGACGATCGGATAACGCTTGAACAGGTCAGTCGCTTCCAGCCGTGCCGTATGGGCCTTGAGGGCCGGGAAGTCGTCGGCCTTGACCACCTCTGGCAGCATCAGTTGCATGAACGACCAGGCCACGGCAGCGGTAAGCGCAGCCTGGTCTGGACGTTCGCTTCGCGATGGTGATGCAGCCCAGCGCTTGTCCAGCTCGGTGCAGGCCGCCAGCAATTGCCCGGTGACGCGCTCGACCCACGGCAGGTGAAGCTTTTCCGCCGGGCGTAGCTTGTTCTCATAGACGATCTGCACGGCTTTTTCGCACGCCGCCAGGGCCAGCCCCAAGGTGCTGAAGGCAGCGGCCAACGCCTGCGGCTGCTGTGGCAACAATCTGCTGGCGGGGCCGCTGAGGGACTCGAAATAGTCGATGATCAGCGTCGAGTCCATAAGTAGCGAGCCATCGTCCAGCACCAGCGTCGGTGCCTTGACCACCGGATTGATCCGGGAGAATGCCTCGAACGTGCTGAATACCGACAACGGATCGTGCTCGAATCTCACGCCGAGCAGATCCAGTGAGATCGCCACACGGCGTACATAAGGCGAGTCCAGCATGCCAATGAGTTTCATCCATTACCCTCCTTAGCTAATTGAACGAATTGTCATCATAGAACCATTCCCTTGACCCACACGCAAAACTCCTTGTCCCACCCACCCCTTTTTCCCATCCCCAACCCAAAATCCGCCCTTTCACGAGGTCGTCAAGCAAGCCATCACCTTGTTCAAAACCGGCAGACTGACGAGGGGCCGCCATCAGGTCGATTGCCTGTTCAGCCGCATGGTCCATCGATGGCCCGCTACAACCCGGAACAACGGGTATTGAGCGCCCCGCCGAAATGTCCGACACCGGTGGTGGCGTGCTTGCTGGTGTGTGGGTTTGCAATTCCTTATCCATACCATTCGCCAGGCCGGTGCCGGGCTTGCACGCGGCTCAGCGCCACTTCCATCAGGGTGCGGGCGCTGTCGATCTCGTGCATGGCGGCGAGAGTCAGGACCTGACCTAGGGGATTGGCGTGGAGCAGGACGGTTGCTGGCTGATGCTCAGGGTGCAGACGAAGTATTCGGCGATCTGGACGAATCGTTCATGCCTCCAGAGGCTGTGGGGAGGTTTCAATGGTTTTCACCTGGGAACGCCACCATAAGAAATCATCAGATGCAGAGGGCTACGCCTTTATTTACACTGCCGGTCGGTAACCCTCAATCACCCAGAATCCAGATCTACAGAACCGATAATGGAATATACGTTCGCTGTGCTCTCCAAGCATTTTTTTCATGATGATGAAGATATTTTGCTCGCCCCACTGGCAAATCTTTCAGATGCCGATGCAAAAAAACTTATAGAGGACCTGGTCAGGCAAGGTCCCGGGCTCGAGAACCAATGTCTAGGCATCCTGAGCTATCTAAGGCCGGAGTTGCATTGTCTGATTGATATCTGGACCGGGGGAAACTACGGGGATATTCGTGAGGGACAAGATAATGATACGCTGGACCAAAGAAATCAAAAGATAGTCAGTGATTTTTTTACGCATTGGGATCTTCTACCTCTGCCAGATCGGGATTTCATCCATTATTCCCACGGAGATGTCTGGAATGGTCTCGAAGTCGGCGACAGCATTGAGCTAACGAGTTTCATGAGCTGTGCCCCTCATGACTGGCGACATGATAGCAATGGACCAGCTCGGCTCCGATTCCGACCATCTTCACGAGCGCGGTATCTTGGAGCACTCACCAGGGTGCCGGGAGAGCGGGAGGTACTGATTCGGCCAAATTCCGAATTCGTAGTGGACGCCATCCATCAAGAGATACTCTATTTACTCGAAGTCTGACTTACCTCTCCAAGGGGCAGCGCATGGTAGTTCGCGTTTTCCGAAGCGATAGGCACTCATGACGTCGAACCGCTCTATGTAGGTGTTTGGCTGTTCTATGAATCGGGAGGTATGGCAGTTACCTGCCACCCCTGTGACCTCTCATAATGTATTAGGTACATAGTGAAAGGGATAAAGTGTAAAAGCTCCTGAGGCGTCCAAAGCCACACTGAGACATCTGGCCCACAAGTGGAAAGCCCACTTGCCAATGCGAGTGAAGCGCAGTATGAAGCAAAAGGGGCGCTGCAAAAACGCCCCTTTCGAATATCACTATGTGATCCGTTTTATCGCTTTTTCGATGCGCTGACGGCCAGCATGGGCGAGCTTACCGATCCCAGCCTCCTTAGCCACCGCATAAACTAGTCCCTCTCCAACGTGTCCATGCTTAGACATTTCGTCTACCAGAGCGCGCAATTCGGGTAAGCAAATTTCAGCGAGTGGCCGAGTTGAATCATCATCACCTGGTCTACGGAAAACGACGTTCGCATCCGATTCGAGATGTGCGGGCCAGAAGAAGGTTCCGGACTGCTCCTCTTCATGGGAGCGGAATCGTGCCCGCGCAATTTGATCGACACGATCGCGAATACGTGAGCCGGTTCTGACCCAGCCATGAGCACGTGCGATACGCCGTGCAAGCACCGTATCGAGCACAGGCCCCTCTCCTGCCACCACGTGGGCAATCATCTGCTCTAAAGTAACCGTGTAGTTCGCTTCGAAGAATCGGTCTGGGTCAATTCCTTCCACAGCCTCCGTAGGGTCTGTTTCCTTGTAAACCAGGTACTCAACTGGCACATAGGGAACCACGGCCTCGTCTAGTACTTGAACCGCAGCAGCTCTGGCGTATTTCAACTCAGGCAATGCGCCGGACGAATCATTGGCTTCGGCAACAGAGGTTGAAGCTACAACAGCAACATGATCCATCACTTCAATTACTTCAGTCATCGCGGCATCGACTTTCAGGCGCTCCGCCTCATGCGCAGCATCGATGACGGCTTGCTTGGCTCGGGACTCAGCAAGCAGTTCACTCAAGCGCTGATGAACCTTTTCCGCGGTCCCTACAGCGTCAACCCACCAGTCGGTCGACCAGATCCGCACGATTTCCCAGCCAAGTCCCCGTAGTACAAATTCCCGCAGCTTGTCGCGATCACGCGCAGTCGCACTGCGGTGGTAGGTAGCACCATCGCATTCGACGCCGGCGAGGAAGCGCCCTGGAGCGTCGGGGTGCACGACACCGAGGTCGACTCGGAAGGAGGACACACCAATCTGAGTGTGAACCTGCCAGCCCTTCTTGGCCAAGGCAGTAGCGACCGCCTCTTCGAATGGACTGTCAAATCCACCCACGCTTCCAAAGTTCGCCTCTGCCAAAGCCCGTGGGCCCCGCTCGGCAAACTCGAGGAAGTGCTTCAGGTCACGTACCCCGAGCGATTGCGTTCGGGCAAGGTCAATGTGCTCTGGGCGCAAAGTCGAAAACAACACCAACTCCTGGCGGGCACGCGTGATGGCAACGTTGAGCCGGCGCTCGCCACCCGGACGGTTCATCGGGCCAAAGTTCATCGACATCACGCCGGCAGCATCTTTCCCGTAGGTAGTCGAGAAGTAGATAATGTCTCGCTCATCACCCTGAACACTTTCCAAGTTCTTCACGAACACAGGCTCAAGCTCTGACTCAGCGAAATACGAGTCGAGCGACGGATCTTTCCGGCATGCCTCATCCAGCAAGTCCATAATGAGTTTCTGCTGCTCACCGTTGAACGTGACGACACCCACGGTGCGACGGCTCTCACGGAAGGCCGGCGACTGAAGACGGGCGACAAGGTCAGCGACCATGGCTCTTGCTTCAATAAGGTTGGTACGTGAACCGCCCTTGTCGTAGACGCCTGCCACAGGGCACAACCGAACGGCTTTGTCAGCCGTGAACGGCGATGGGAAGGTCACCAGTTTCGAGCCGTAGTAACGCTGGTTTGAGAAGGCAATCAAGCTCTCATGGCGGCTACGGTAGTGCCAGTTCAGGTTGCGCATCGGCAGGTTCGCGCTAATGCATTCATCCAGGATGCTCTCAAGATCGGCTTCGACATCCTCATCATCAGCTGTAGACTCGGCACGGTCGAAGAACGAGGTCGGCGGGAGCTGTTTCGGGTCGCCCACCATCACAACCTGCCTTCCTCGCGCCATCGCACCAATCGCATCCCAGACCGGAATCTGAGAGGCCTCGTCGAAAATGACCAGGTCGAATGGAGTCGAAGCCGGCGGCAGGTACTGAGCGATGGATAGCGGGCTCATCAGCAAGCAAGGCGTCAGCTTCGTCAGCGCTTCTGGTGCTCGCGTCATCAGATCCCTGAGTGGGATGTGCTTGGTCTTCTTCCCCATCTCATGGCGCAACAAGCCCCACTCAGAAGAGCGACTCACGCTGTCCTGACTTGGCAGGTCGGCACACAGCCGAGCACGGAGCCAATCCTTCGTCAGCTCGGTAAATTTGTCATCCAGTGCGCGGAAGTCGCGAATGCGCTGTTCGTGCTCGACACTGACGAACTTCCGAATGACCTCCTCGTTGTCTACGGTGGTATTCAGCCACCAGCGCGCGTAATTCACTTCGAGGACGCGGCGGACTTTTCCGGAGGTGATCGCCCCGCTTTCCATGGCCTGGACAATCGGTGCGAGGCCAACAGCGAAGGCCTCATCGCGAACCTTTCTCCAGGCACACCACGCCTTGAGTCGTGCCTCAGAAGAAATCACGGTCTCACAATTTTTCTTGAGGTCATTCAGCGATAGGTGAGCGGTATCATCAGTGCCGGATTCAGTGAAGTGTCCGATCGATGTCAGATGCGATGAACGCTCCCGCAGCAGCCCAAGCTTTTCACGCAGGGCAACGCCAGCAAGTGCTATCGCTCCTTCCGGTTCCAGCAACGCGTTGCCATCGCCCAGGAGTGTTTGCAGAGGAGCTTTGTAGGCCGCAATCTGCTCCGGGTTCAGGGCGAGCTTTGCAACAGCGGTCGCTACCTGCCCTTGGAACTCCACAGCCTGACGCGCGTTTTCAAGCTTGGTCTTCAGGTCACTCCAGATAGGTACCAACTCTCGCAGGTCAGCCAGGTCGGAAAGATCACGCTCAACCGCTGCCCGCTGCTTTAACAGATCGAAGTCACCCTTGAGGAGCGACCCACAGCGGCCCTCTTGCACTTCGGGGTGATCATCAACGAGGCGACCGCGTTCTTCGATATCCCGGCGCTCGGCCTGGAAGCGCATCGCCGCGCTGAGGTGATCGATGTTAGTGTCCCTGCCGCACCAAAGCTGCTGAGTGCTCGTGCCAAGGTCGGACAAGGTCGACATTTCGGCATCAAGGCGAGTCAGCGTGCGAAGCCGCCGGAGGTCTTCCTTCAATGCGTCACCCAGCTGGCCCTGTTCGACCAACTGGAACCCCTCATCGATCCAGTCCGAGTCAGTTTGTTGAAGCCGAATGGCCTCTTGAAGCTTGATCGACGTCGATATCTGATCAACGTCAGATTTCGAACCTTGCCAAACGGCAACGCACTCAAGCCCGGGATCGAGCTCATCTATAGCGCGGCGCACGGTGCGGATCTCTGCCCAGGTGGCCAGATCTTTACCGTGATCGGCTTCGCCTGCAGCGGTTTGAGACGGAGCTAATAGACCTGCGATTCGGCGCTTTCCGAACCAGGACTTTGGCCAGAACGCTTCCTCGGCTTCCTTCCACTCACGCAGCAACAGATCGATGTCGAGCGACTCAATCGTATCCCCATAGTTGGCACTGAGCTGCTGCTTGTACTCTGCTATTTGGCCAAGTAATGCTACCGCCTGCGCAAGCACATCGATGACACGCTCCGGCCATGCCGGGCTGAGCTCACCGAAGGTGGTACGACGCTCCCGCAGTAGTTCAATACCCTGCTTCGCGTCGGCCACAACGCGCGAAGGCCAGAGCGGCGAAAGCTTTGAGTTGAGCTCTCGGTGCTGTTCAATCCATGCACAACCTTCACTCAGCCGTTGGGAAATGGAGCGGGCATCAGGCCGCAACGTGAATCGCCAATCTTGTCCTGCTGCTGCGGGGAGTGCCTGGGAAAGGACTGATAGCCCCTCAAGTGCAGTCGGGCTGTATTCCGAAGCTGGGAGTCCAGCCAGTTCAACGAATCTATCAGCCGCCCGCTGGACATCCAGCACCGCAGGCAACACATCTCGAGCGGCCTGCACGAACTGTTGTTGCCAATGGGGTGACCACTCTGCCTGGCCTACAGCGGACAACGCATTGCCAGCAAGCTGACTATAATCAACCGCTTGCGCGTTAACTTCGAGGCGATCACCCAACTCTCGAAGCCCTAGCATGGCTTTCTGGTCGTGCGTGTCTGGTGAAGCCCAGCCAACAGGCGCGACAGCTTCATCACCACCAGAAGTGACTGTGCCGATCGCATCGTAGATGGTGTAACCGTTCCGATGGCGCCGGTGCAGGCGCTCGACGTAGATGTTCAGGCTATCGCGCAGCGTAGCAAGGCGCTGCGCCTCAATCTCCCAAGCCGCGGAATCCACTTGCCCCTTGGCTTCCCAAGCTGATTGCAGCTGGGCAAGGACGTCGGTCTTTCGAGCCTTGCTCGAGTGCAACTCAAGGCAGAACTCACCCAGCCCAATCTCACGTAGGCGACGGTACACAACATCCAGCGCCGCTATCTTCTCCGAGACAAACAGGACCCGACGCCCTTGGGCAATAGACTGAGCGATCATGTTGGAGATCGTCTGGCTCTTGCCGGTACCGGGCGGGCCGATGAGTACGAAATCTTTGCCCTTGGCGGCCGCCATCACTGCCGCAAGCTGAGACGAATCAGAAGGCAACGGACAGAAAACATCGGTCGGGCCGTAATCACGATCCAGCGACTGCGCCAGTGGGAACGGTGTATCCGAAACGAACGAGTCGCGCGGTGTATCCAGAAGGTGCTGAACCACTGGGCTCTGCCGCAGGTGCTCGGCGTTCTCGGCTAGATCCTTCCACATGAGGTACTTGGCAAATGAGAACATAGACAGCACAACGTCTTCGCTCAGTTCCCAGCCTGGAATGTCCTTGATGGCATGACCAACTTTGTTCCAGATGCCGGCGATATCCAGACCTGAATCGTCCCGAGGCAGCTCGTGCTCCAGCGAACCCAAGCCCAGTTCGAAATCCTGCCGAAGCATCTCAATCAGCGTCGGGTTGAAGCGCGGCTCATCGTCGTGGAGCACCATGGTGAATCCGGAGCGAGCGCTCTTGCGTTCCAGCGTGACCGGAACCAGGACGAGGGGCGCTTTGTACTTCTGCCCTGCTCTATCCTCTCGCGTCCAGCTCAAGAAACCAATGGCCAAGAACAGAGTATTGGAACCACCTTCTTGAAGGGCTGTGCGAGCACCTCGGTACAATTCAGTGAGTCGAGCGTCCATCTCGTTGGATGTTAGCGCGACGAAGACTTCTCTTCGCTTGAGCGCATCCTCGGCATGGCGGCGGCGAACATCCTCTCGCTCACGCTGTTCATAGAGCGCGCGTTCCCGCGGGTCGGCCCCATCCATGAGATCAGGCCGTGTCAGCAGCTTCAGCGACTGCCCGCTTGCCAGAAGATCCTCGAGCGCGCCCGGGTCGGGCGACTCAAGCTTCAACGCCCGCTTGCCCATCTTGAAGTTGAGCAAATTGTTTCTAAGAGAAAGGTCCAGTAATTTGCGCTGCCAACGGCCTAGACGATCAGCAGGGTCAAGCTTGGAAAGATCCTCGACAACAACTTCATGCACTTCATCTGGAATGTCTGCTCCATCTTCAACCAGCAGCGGTGGTGCATCATCTGGTACCTCCGAAGCGACTCGCGGTATCTGGGTCTCGGAACTCGCTAGTGGCTTGATACGCTGCAGGCGTGCACGGCGAATGTCGAGCAGTATCTCAAAGTCGCTGTCCGCGTCTTCGGCAATTTGCTTTGCGCCCCGCTCGACGGCGTAGGAGAAGGCCGGAGCAATGTTCTGTGTAACCAGTGTGGTCTCGAAAAGCACCAGCTCACGCAGTTTCACCCGTTTGCGCACTGCGGTCACATCATCCACAAGCGCTGTCGTAAACTCTTCTGGCTTCATCCACAGGCCCACAAAGGCATGCCCTCGGGTGAAGACGATCACGGGGTTCAGGCCAATTTGCTCAAGAGCCGCACAGAAAAGCAGGGTAAGATCCATACAGGTCGCCAAACCTGTGTCGGCGATCTGGCTTGGGCTGCGCACCTTTTGCCCTGTCTGCTCGAAGCTCGCCGGCGGCAAAGCGTAATCAAGCTTCATCCGTGCCACGGCGCCCCAGACCGCTGACGCCAGTTGCCAGGCACGCTTCGCGCCGCCCTCGTAGCCATCGAGCGCCGAAGATTTCTCGCTGAGTCGTAGCAATTCAGCCGTCTGCTTCAACAACCGGTCAACAGCTGGATCATTGGGCTGTACGAATGCGGCTGTCATGTCAGGGATATGATGAAGCCCTCCCCACTGGTTGCGTGGCAGAAGGTCAACAATCTGCTCCAAACGAGCGACTTCCTTCCGACCACTCTCGGACGCTTTGTCATCGGCCTCAAGCACGAAGGTGAAAGTAGATAACTCTGCCTCTGTGAGGCGATTAAGCAAGGGGCCGTCTAAGACAAGGTCTAGCCCCGGAATGACTCGGAAACTGTCCGCTGTTATTTCGTCTATCCGCCAGATTTTGGATTTAAAGACCTCGGGCTCTGACGACAGCGTGAGCGTCGCATTGACGAAGCGATCATCGGTCTCGTTCGAGATTCGAAGTTCTCGAATCACCGGGATGGCGTTCTGGAAATCCGCAAGGTTCAGCTTGGCAACCAAAGTGGCGAGGATCTTCACCTCTTTTGGCGGAATATCTTCTAGTGGCGTGAGTGACTGAACGATCTCGTCCATGCACAACCTTCCTTGTCGTTATACCCAAGGGAGTGCCGGATGTGGCCGGCCAAGGGGCTCCTCTTGAGCTGATGGCGGGATGATAGCGCTTCCAAGTTCAGGAGTAATGATCCTTTGGTCGTTGAACACCATGCAAAAATTGTTGGGGTTATCTGCATTCCTTGAACACCTGAGAGAAATCTGCAGATGCCGAGAAAAGACTCCCTTCGTTGACCCACACGCAAAACTCCTTGTCCCAGCCACCCCTTTTTCCCACCCCCGCCTCCCCCCAAAATCCGCCCCTGACATCCCTCCCCCGTTCAGGAGCCCACACATTGCGCTACTTCAAACCCCTGCTACTCACCCTGGCCCTGGCCACCACCGCCCAATCCACCCTGGCCGCCAACTGGCAATCCTCGCCCTACGGCGCAAACGACGAAATCGGCGCCGCCAATCTCCTAACGCCCGAAGTGGTCAAGCAAGCCATCACCCTGGTCAAGACCGGCAAGACCTACCCCCTCGCCGTCCCCGTCAGCAAGGACCTGCCCGCCTTCCGCCACCGCAGCTTCCACCTCTACAACATCCAGCCCGGCGAACAGGCCGGCCAGACCCTGGGCAAGAACAAGTTCAGCTTCAACGATGAGCTGGTCAACGGCTGGACCGGCGTCGGCACCCAGCTCAACGGCATCGGCCATATCGGCATCGACAACGTCTACTACAACGGCAACAAGGCCGCCGACTTCGTCACCGTCGAAGGCGTGACCAAGCTCGGCGTGGAAAAAGTACCGCCCATGGTCACCCGTGGCGTGGTGCTGGACATGACCACCTACTACGGCAAGGCCATCGTGCCGGGCGGGACGTCGTTCACCGTCAACGACATCAAGGCGGTGCTGAAGCAGCAAGGCATCACCCTGCGCAAGGGCGACGTGGTGCTGTTCAACACCGGCTGGCTGGAGCTGATCGGCAAGGACAACCAGCAGTTCCTCGCCACCGAGCCGGGCATCGACCTGCCGGCGGCCGAGTGGCTGGCCGACCAGGGCATCGTCGCCTTCGGCGGTGACACCTGGGCTTCGGAGGTCTACCCCAACCCCACGGGTGAAGAGTTCCCGGTCAACCAGTACATGCTGGCCAAGCGCGGCATCTACAACCTGGAGCTGATCGACACCCGCGCCCTGGTGCGCGACAAGGCCTTCGAGTTCCTGTTCGTGCTGGGCCAGCCGCTGTACAAGGGCTCGACCCAGGTCAACATCAACCCGGTGGCCATCCACTGATCATCAGGCCTTGAGTACCCGGCCCGCTGCTTGTAGCGGGCATTTGCGTTGATGGAGGCTAGCCAACGGAGGGCTGCGCTAGTACAACTCAGGGCTGTCCCCTGGAGGTCTCATGCAGGATCTACGTCAGTTGCGCTACTTCGTCGCCGTCGCCGAATGCGAAAACGTCGGCCGCGCGGCGGAACAGCTTCATATCTCTCAATCCCCTTTGAGCCGGCAGATCGCCCAGCTCGAGGACCATCTCGGCCTGGCCTTGTTCGAGCGGCGCAACCAGCGCCTGTTCCTCACCGCCGACGGTCGCACCTTCCTGTCCGAGGCCCGTGGCCTGCTCAAGCACGCCGAGCGCCTGGAGTCGCTGGGCAAGCGCCTGGGCCGTGGCGAGGAAGGCGGGCTGTGCATCGGCTACGTCAACCATGCCATCCATGCCGGCGTGCTGCCCGGCGCGGTGCGGGCCATACGCAGCGAACGGCCGAACATCCATATCGCCCTGTACAACATGACCCCGAGCGAGCAGTTCGAGGGCCTGCGCCAGCGCAGCCTGGACATCGCCCTGGTCTGCGAGCCGCCACCGGCCAACGACCCCGACCTGCGGGCGCATCCGGTGCTGGACGACCCGATGCTGCTGGCCATCCCCGCCGAGCACCCGTTGGCCGCCAAGGCCGACCTCAGCCCCGCCGACCTGCATGAGCAGGAATGGATCATCACCGGCGGGCAGCCCGACCAGCTCAACAAGCGCGACGATTTCATCGCCCGCTGCGCCGACGCGGGCTTCACCCCGCGCCTGTCGCTGGAGGCCACCGACCCGCTGAGCGTTCTCGGCCTGGTGTCCGCAGGGCTCGGCCTGGCCATGGTGCAGGGCAGCCTGCGCGCCAGCGCAGGCCCCACGGTGGTGCTGCGCAAGCTAGAGTGGTTCAGCCCCTGCGTGCAATTGTGGGCGGCCTGGCACCAGGTCGACCTGCGGCCGATCGTGGGGGTATTTCGCGAGCGCGTGCTGGCCTTGGCCGATCAGACTTCGTAGGTCTTAATTCAGTCGAATCTAGTCTTTTACAGTCTTATCGTGCGTCACTAGCATGGCTCCCATCGATGCAACTCATCCACAGGAGCCATTCCATGAACATCGACCTCGGCGGACGTACCGCCATCATCAGCGGCTCGACCGGCGGTATCGGCCTGGCCATCGCGCGCGGCCTGGCCCGCGCCCATGCCGACGTGGTCATCGCCGGCCGCAGCCAGAAGTCGGTCGACGCCGCCCTGGCCGAACTGCGCGCCCAGGGTGGCCGTGGCCAGGTGCACGGAGTGATCGCCGACCTGGGCACAGCCGAAGGCGCCCAGGCACTGATCGCCGCTCACCCGGGCGCCGACATCCTGGTCAACAACCTGGGCATCTACGATGACGTCGACTTCTTCGACGTCGACGACAGCGAGTGGAGCCGCTTCTACGACACCAACGTGCTGTCCGGCGTGCGCCTGGCGCGTCACTACGCACCGGGCATGGTCGACAAAGGCTGGGGGCGGATTTTGTTCATTTCCTCGGAGTCCGGCATCGCCATCCCGGCCGACATGATCAACTACGGCGTGACCAAGGCGGCCAACCTCGCCGTTTCCCATGGCCTGGCCAAACGCCTGGCCGGCACCGGGGTCACCGTCAACGCGGTGCTGCCCGGCCCGACCCTGACCGATGGCGTCGCCAACCTGGTGGCCGACGCGGCCAAGGCTTCCGGGCGCAGCATTCGCGAAGAGGCCGACCACTTCGTGCGCAGCGCCCGCCCGAGCTCGATCATCCAGCGCGCCGCCGACGTCGACGAAGTCGCACACCTGGTGGTGTACCTCGCCTCCCCTTATTCCTCCGCCACCACCGGCGCGGCCCTGCGGGTCGACGGCGGTGTGGTCGACAGCCTCGCTATCTGAATTCAACTCTGGAGATTTTCCCATGGCCAACGCCCAAGCAACCCTGAACACACCACACAGCCCCGAGCAGGTCTGGGCCCTGATTGGCGGCTTCGACAGCCTGCCCGACTGGCTGCCGTTCATCCCTGAAAGCCTGTCCAGCGAAGGCGGCCGCGTGCGCTCGCTGAAAGACCCGGACGGCAACAGCATCATCGAACGCCTGATGGCTTTCGATGAGCAGCAACGCAGCTACAGCTACACGATCCTGACCAGCCCGTTCCCGGTGACCGGCTACCTGTCGACCCTGCGGGTCATGGCCGATGGCCAGGGCAGCCGGGTGGAGTGGTTCGGCGAATTCACCCCGGTTGGCGTCAGCAACGAGGAAGCCACGGCGTTGTTCACCGGCATCTATGAAGGCGGCTTGCAGGCCCTGGCCAAGAGCCTGGGGTGATGTAACCCCCGAGATGCACAGCTGGGCCGCCTTCGAGCGGCCCTTTTGCATTGCTGATCCCAACTCAATACACCTTTGCCCCACCCCCGCTGTATCCCCGCCCCTCGGCTCGCTACCCTGCCCCGTTTCTGCCCCTACGAGAACCTCTCATGTCCATCACGCATCGCGCCTGGGGTTGGACCCCGGGCGCAGGCCTGGACGGCCTGCAACTCATCGATAAACCCTTGCCTGAAGTCGGCCCCGGCCAAGTGCTGGTGGCCAACCGCGCCATCGCCTTGAACCCGGTGGACTGGAAGATCTGCGAATGGGGCCACGCCGACTGGCATCCAGGCACCGTGCCCGGCGTCGATGGCGCGGGTAGCGTGGTCGCCGTCGGTGCCGGCGTCGACCTGGCGCTGGGTTCGCGCGTCGCCTACCACCAGTCGCTGTCCCGCGATGGCAGCTTCGCCGAGCACTGCCTGCTGGATGCGAACCTGGTCATGCACATTCCCGACAACCTTGACATCGCCGCGGCCGCCGCCGTCCCCTGCCCCGCGCTCACGGCCTGGCAGGCCCTGGCCAAGGTCGCCGACGGTGCATCGCGTGATGTGCTGGTGGTCGGCGCGGGCGGCGCGGTGGGCTTCTATCTCGTCCAGCTGGCACTGCAGCGCGGCCTGCGCGTGTGGGCCACGGCGGGCCGGCAGCACCATGATCGGCTCAGGCAACTGGGCGTGGCCGGGATGTTCGACTACCGTGCCGGCGACTGGCAGGCCGATGTGCAGACGGCCCTCGGCGAGCGTCCGCTGCATGCCCTGTTCGACACGGTCAGCGGCAGCCATGCTGCGAGCCTGGCCTATCTGCTGGGTTACAACGGCCATCTGGTGTGCATTCAGGACCGCCAGGAAAGCGCCCCGCTGCCCGCCTTCGGCACGGCGATCTCGCTGCACGAGGTCGCGCTCAACAGTGTCCATGCCCATGGCCGGCTGCTCGATCGGCAAGCGTTGAAGGTCGAAGGGGAGCGTTTGTTGCGTATGGTCGCTGATGGTCGCCTGCTGGCACCGAAGCGCCTGGACTTTCGCTTCGAGGCGCTGCCGCAGGCGTTGCGCCAACTCAAGGAAGGCAGCGCGTCGGGCAAATGGGTGACGCGCTTGGCGTAATCCGGCTGCACAAATGAAAACGCCGCGCTAAGCGCGGCGTTGATTCCAACAGGGCTGCACTGCAGCCCTGCCCTGTTCAAGCTCAGGCTGCCGGAACCGGCGCCAGTGCGTTGATCAGGCCTTGTTGACGCAGGTCGTTCCAGAACGCCGCCGGAATGACCGCGCTCAGGGCCGCATGGTCTTCATTGGCGTGCGCCACACGGGTGGAGCCCGGGATCGCCGCGACCACCGCTGGGTGGGCCAGGGCGAACTGCAGGGCGGCGGCCTTGACGTCGACACCGTGGGCACGGGCCACTGTACGGATACGCTCGAGCTTGGCCAGCACCGACGGGGTCGCCTTCTGGTACTCGAAGTGCTCGCCACCGGCAGTCACGCCGGAGCTGTAGGGGCCACCGACGACGATACCGACACCCTGCTCCGCCGCCTGTGGCATGACACGCTGTAGCGCGCGGTCGTGATCGAGCAGCGAGTAGCGCCCGGCGAGCAGGAAGCCATCGGGTTGCGGCTCATCCAGGTCGAGGGTCAGCTCGATCGGCTCGACCCGGTTCACCCCCAGGCCCCAGGCCTTGATCACGCCCTCTTCACGCAGGCGGGTGAGGACGCGGAAGGCGCCCTTGCGCGCGGTCTCGAAGCGCTCCAGCCACTCGTCGCCGTAGAAGTCCTGGGCGATGTCGTGGATCCAGACGATGTCCAGGCGGTCGGTCTGCAGCCGACGCAGGCTGTCTTCGATGGAACGCAGGGTGGCCTCGGCGCTGTAGTCGTTGACGATGCGATTGCGGTTGCCGTGCTCGAACAGCCCGCTCTTCTCGCCCAATTCCCGGCTGGTGGGGTCTTCCAGTTCATCAAGGATGATCCGGCCGACTTTGCTGCTGAGCACGTATTCGTCACGAGGCCGACCGGCCAGGGCATTGCCCAGGCGCGATTCGGACAGCCCGGCACCGTAGAACGGCGCGCTGTCGAAGTAGCGCACACCGTTGTCCCAGGCGGCGTCGACGGTGGCCTGGACCTCGGCCTCGGGTACGTTGCGGAACATGTTGCCCAGTGGCGCGGTGCCGAAGCCCAGGGGGTTGGCGATAAGGGATTTGAGGCTCATGGGTGTACTTCCTGATAAGGGGAGTTGCTGTGTGAACTCCAGTGGCGGCAATCCTATGCCGCCCCTATCAAGACCGTCCAAGTCATAATTCGACAGACTTGAGACCTTTCATGCATGACACCGCTCATAGCAGCTCGGGGAAGGCAACGCCAAGCAGGCCGGGATCTTTCAGGATCGATGCACTGCTGGCGATATCCGGTGCCAGCCAACGGTCCTGGGCATAGGCCGGGACCCGCTCGCGCAACAACCGCCAGGCAATGCTGGTACCGGCGCCAAAGCGCTGCTCCTTGAGGAACTCGAAGGCCTGGGCCGCCAACAGGTACTCGATGGCGAGGATCTGCGTGCAGTTCTCCAGGGCGCGGTGCAGCTTCAACCCGGCATTGGTGCCCATGCTCAGGTGATCCTCCTGCAAGCCGGAGGTGACGAAGTTGTCGATGACGGCCGGTTGAGCCAGCTGACGGTTTTCGGCACACAGTGAAGCAGCCACATACTGGACAATCATCATGCCCGAGTTCACACCCGGTTGACTGACCAGGAAGGCCGGCAAACCGCTGACCAACGGGTTGATCAGGCGATCGAGACGACGCTCGGCAATCGCCCCGATCTCGGCCACCGCAATGGCCAGCAGGTCGGCCGCCATGGCCACCGACTGGCCGTGCGGATTGGCCTGGGAAACCACCCGATACGACTCGGGTGTACCCAGCAACATCGGGTTGTCGGTCGTGGAGTTGAGTTCGGTTTCTATCTGCCGTGCTGCGTGTTCCAACTGATCACGCGCAGCGCCATGCACCTGCGGGATCGAGCGAATGCTCAAGGCGTCCTGGGTGCGGATGCCATGGCTGCTGGCAATGACTTCGCTGCCCTCGAGCAGGCGCCGCAAGTTCCTGCCCACGCGCTGCATGCCAGGGTGCGGTTTCATCGCGATGATTTCAGCGTCGAAGGCATCGAGTTGGCCGCGCAGGGCCTCGAAGCTCATGGCGCCGATGACATCCGCCCATTGGCTCAGCCGAGTGGCATCGTCCAAAGACAGGCAGCTGAGGCCGGTCATGCAAGGGGTACCGTTGACCAGGCACAGACCATCCTTGGCCCCCAGCTTGACCGGCGCCAGGCCGACCTCGGCCAAGGCTTGCTGCGCCGGCACGATCTGGCCGCGGTAGCTGACCTGGCCGACGCCCAGCAAACTGATGCTGATATGGGCCATGTGGGTCAGATACCCCACCGACCCCTGTTTCGGCACCTGTGGGGTGATGTGCTGGTTGAGCAAGGCCAGCAGCGCCTCTACCACCTTGCGCTGAAGGCCGGAACGACCCTGGCAGAAGTTGATGATCGCCGCGCACATGATCGCCCGGGTCTGTTCGTCCGACAGTGCCGCACCCACGCCACAGGCATGGCTGAGCAACGTGTTGTGCGACAGCTGGCTGAGTTGTTCGTCCTGCAACGAGACATTGCACAAGGCGCCAAGCCCGGTGTTGACGCCATAGGCGCGGTCACCGCTGGAAATGATGCGCTGGACAATCGCCTGAGCGTTGTCGATCCGCGCCCAGGCCGATGGGGCCAGCTCAAGCTTCGCACCATGCCGGGCCACAGCCACCACGTCCTGCCAGCGAACGGGCGAGTCGGCGATGATGATCTTTTCGGCAAACGTCATACACGCGGTTCCTTATAGCGAAGCTACGCGACGCTGCACGAAACGATCGACGTATTCGTCCGCAGGCTGGTAGAGGATTTCTTTCGGCGTGCCAACCTGGATCAGGCGGCCGTCCTTGAGGATGGCAATGCGGTTGCCGATGCGCACCGCTTCGTCCAGGTCGTGGGTGATGAAGACGATGGTCTTGTGCAGGGTCTTTTGCAGTTCCAGCAACTGGTCCTGCATTTCGGCGCGGATCAGCGGGTCGAGCGCACTGAAGGCTTCGTCCATCAGGATGATGTCGGTGTCGGCAGCCAGCGCTCGCGCCAGGCCCACACGCTGGCGCATGCCCCCCGACAACTGGTGCGGGTACGATTTTTCGTAACCCTTCAGGCCCACGGTGTTGATCCAGTGCAGGGCACGCTCTGCGCACAGGGCTTTGCTCTCGCCACGTACTTTCAGGCCGTAGGCGACGTTGTCCAGCACGGTGCGGTGCGGCAACAGGCCGAAGCTCTGGAACACCATGCTGATCTTGCGCCGGCGGAATTCGCGCAGCGCCTGCATGTCGTACTGCAGAATGTCTTGGCCATCGACCAGGATCTGGCCGCTGGTGGGGTCGATCAGGCGGTTGAAGTGCCGCACCAGGGTCGACTTGCCCGAGCCCGACAAGCCCATGATCACGAAGATCTCGCCGCTGCCGATGGACAACGAGAGATCGTTTACCCCAACCACACAGCCGGTTTCGGCCAGGACCTGCTCTTTGCTTTTGCTCTGGCGGATCAGTTTCAGGGCATCTTCGGCACGCGCACCGAAGATCTTGAAGACGTTTTTGACTTCGATCTTGTTCATCGTCTGCTTGGCGTTCATTTGCCCACCCCATGCCGTGGCCGGCCATAGGCCTGGGTAATGCGGTCGATCACAACCGCCAGGATCACAATGGCCAGGCCCGCTTCGAGGCCGCGGCCCACGTTCAGGGTCTGGATGCCGACCAGGACGTCTTCACCCAAGCCGCGGGCACCGATCATCGAGGCGATGACCACCATCGACAGGGCCATCATGGTGGTCTGGTTGATACCGGCCATGATGCTCGGCAACGCCAGTGGCAGCTGCACGCCGAACAGTTGTTGCAGGCGATTGGCACCGAACGCATTGATCGCCTCCATGACCTCGCCATCCACCTGGCGAATGCCCAGGTCGGTCAGGCGAATCAGCGGCGGGGCGGCATAGATGACGGTGGCAAAGATCGCCGGCACCTTGCCCAGGCCGAACAGCATCAGTACCGGGATCAGGTACACGAAGCTGGGCATGGTCTGCATGATGTCGAGCAGCGGCATCAACACCGCCCGCAGGCGATCGTTGCGCGCCGAAAGGATACCCAGCGGAATGCCGACCAGGACCGAGATCAGCGTGGCCACCAGCATCAGCGCCAGGGTCTGCATCAGCTTGTCCCAGAGCCCGACCGCACCGACGAGGAACAGCAAGCCGACGATTACCACAGTGGGTACGATTCTGCGGGTGGCGTGCCAGGCAATACCGCCGACGATGGCCAGCATCAGCCACCAGGGTGTGGCGCGCAGTAAACCTTCGAGATTGACGATGGCCCACAGCAGGGTGTCGGAAATGTGCCGGAACACGTCACCGTAGTTGGTGACCAGCGCATCGACCCAACCATTGACCCAGTCGGCAATGGAAAACGTGAAGTTTTTGGGAAACATGGAGTTCTCTCGAGCAAGTGCGTGAAGCGGACTGCTGTGTGGCATGCCCGACAGGCGCCGGACCGGCCCACACCCTTCAGAGTGCCGCGTCTACCTTTTTGGCTGCGTCTTCGCTGACCCAGCTATGCCAGACTTCGGGGTGCTCCTTGAGGAACGCCTTCGCCAGTTCCGCCGACTCGATACGGTCCCGGGTCATACGCGCCAGGTTCTGGTTCAGCAGATCGATCGGCAGATTGACCTTTTCCAGCACCGCCACCAGTTCCGGCGCCTGCTCGTGGAAGGTCTTCGATACGCCCACCTTGATGGTCACGGATTTATCCACGCCTGGCTTTTCGTCCAGCTTGACCAGGTCGGCCTGGCCCATCAGCGGGGTTGGCGACCAGTAGTAGAAGAGGATCGGCTCGCCACGCTTGTAGCTCGAGAGCACGGCGGCATCCAGTGCCGGGCCGGTGCCCGGGCGGAAGTTGGTGTAGGTGTTTTCCAGGCCATAGCTCTTGAGCATCTGGCTGTTGTCCAGCTCGCAGGTCCAGCCGGCCGGGCAGTTGTAGACGCGCCCCTTGTCCGGTTCTTCCGGGTCCTTGAATACCTGGGCGTATTGCCCCAGGTCGGCAATGCTCTTGAGGTTCGGTGCCTTGGCTTCGAGTTTGCGCTTGGCATCGCCTTCGATCACATAACGCGGCACATACCAGCCTTCGACCGCGCCAACCACCGGCGCGCCGACACCGACGACCTTGCCGGCGGCCTGCGCCTTGTTCCAGACCTCGCTGCGCCCTACCCACTCCTCGGCGAACACCTGGATATCGTTGCTGCTCAGGGCGTTCTCCATGGAGATGGAGTTACCCGGCAGGCTGTCGGTGTCACAGCCATAGCCATTTTTCAGCACGAACTGCATCACCTCAGTGAGCAGCATCCCGCTTTCCCAATTCAAACCGGCGAATTTCACCGGCTTGCCAGACTCGCACCAACCGGCGGCCTGGCTGGCGCCAGCGCTCGCCAAGAGCCCTAGAGAAAGTGTCGTGGTCAGCAGAGCTTTTGTAATTGTCATTGTGACGCTCCCAAACAAGATGATCACTGCGCAGGAGAAATATTTCACAACGATAAAAAAGGATAAAATAATAAGTCCTGATGCATCACCACGGAAAAAGCTATGAAGTTCACACTCAGGCAGCTTCGCTACGCGCTCGCAGCGGCCAAGCACGGAAACCTGACCACTGCCGCCATGGAGCTTCATGTTTCACAGCCTTCCATCTCGGCGGCCATCACCGAACTGGAGGCGGTGCTGGGTCAAGCCATCTTCATACGCCAGCGCGGCCTCGGCATATCGCTGACTCCCTTCGGTCGTACCGTCATGGTGCAAGCCCGCCGCGTGCTGGCAGAGGCGCAGACCTTTGCCGAGATCAATGCCGATGCAGGCGAGTGTGTCGGGGAACTGGTGGTGGGCTGTTTTGAAGACCTGGCGCCTTATTGCCTGCCCCAGATTGTGCGACGGATGCAGCAATCCTGCCCGAGGGTCACGGTCGATATGCGCGATGGCAGCTTCGATTATGTGGGCAAGCGGCTCAGTGAGGGCGCGATAGAGCTGGCCATCACCTATGACCTGGGTTTACCGCCAAACACTCAATGCACCCAACTGTGTCAGCTGACCGCCCAGGTGCTGCTGTCGGCCGATCACCCGTTGGCCAAGGCGCCACGCGTCAGCCTCAAAGCGCTGGCCGAATACACCCTGGTTGTCACTGATCAGGTCCACAGTTGGCAGCATGTGTTGGATCTGTTCAGCTTTTACGACATTTCACCCGCTGTTGTGCACCGTGTGCGCACCTTTGAGTTGCAGCGCAGCCTCGTCGCCAATGGCTTTGGCGTGGCGCTGATCTATACCCGGCCATTTGGTGACCATAGTTATGATGGCCAAGCGCTGGTGTGTCGGCCGACTCAGGAGAAACTGCCAACCCATAGCATCGTACTGGCGCACGATCAGCGCTACCCGCTGACGCCTTCGGCCGAGGCGTTCAAGGAGCTGGCGGTGGCATGGTTCGCCGAGCGACCGTCGTTTGCATCCGAATGAACAACAGGTGGGGCGAATGTCACGGGAGGACGGCTGATATTCAGCTGAGGAGCGTCTTCATTGGGTCGGAAACAGCCGTTCGCGACAGACCATTTTCGACCCGTAGCGCCCCTTTGCCGAGGGAAGCTACAAGTAACAAACACACAACGGGCGTGGATTGGAAGTATCGGACAGATACTACGCTCGGGCTATGCAGACCTGTTCGAACCCAGTAGCGAAGTCTGGCCAACTCTCGTCTGTACTTCCGTTATGGGACCAGTATCGAACAACCCCGGCCTCTGATATGCAGAAGTAGTCGCTGTTATCTTCAATGAAAGGCAGCCAATCCTGAGGCGCTCCCAGGGCCCAGGCGTCTGCGGCAATTTCAAAAATATCCAGATGCCCACACCCCGTCGCCACCTGTTTTAAGATCTCAGTCTGCTCCGCCATCTCCAAGGCGTCATCGACCTCAATGCCTGCGGGAAAACGCACACAACAGCTATCGAACCTGCACCCAATAATGGCACTATGACACCCATCAGGGAAAGCAGCATCCGGTACACGACATAACCGAATGCCATGCGCACAGGAACAAGGGAATATGGCTTCGATTCAGGTGGATGGTGAGGACAAGACCGCAAAGATCAGCGACTGGGCGATTCGCTGGAGCGAGAAGTACGAAACACTAGAACTGACCTGTCATTTCCCCTCCAGTAAAAAATACACCCGTCCGCTCAGTAACTGCCGAGTGTCACCTTCCCGCGAGTTGAGCAATGTACTACTGACCAAACCTGGCAGCACGATCGTCAAACCCATCGACAAAGCGGTGATCTACGGCGAGCGATATGCCGTGGTGCACTATCCAGGCGGCACCAGGCCCTATGTCCATAAGATGGACGGCCTCGTCTTCACCGCCCCTACCTCGATCAAGGACACGCCGGTCTTCGGTTATTTCACTGCGGTCGCGAGTGCCCGACACGCTCACGCGCAGTCGAAGGCTGATCGTGACATAGCCAGCAATGTCGTGACTCAGCTTGGAAAACTGCCCGCCATCGCCAGCACTGCCTTGCAAGCCTATTGCACTGGCGCAGCTGTGCTATCCGGCGCGTTGCCTGCTTCGCGGGCAAACCTGCTCCCACAAGGATCATTGCGACCCTCGCCGGCTGCTTTTGGCCCATTGCAGCCGTTCGGTATGTGGCTTGTCTCGATCAAGAACAGACGGCCACCTATAAGGAAGAATTGATGTTTACGTGTCCATGCTGCGGATATGCAGTCTTCGAGGAACCCCCAGGGTCATACGAAATCTGCCCAATTTGTTTCTGGGAAGATGACGAGTTCCAGCTCTACTACCCTCACCAGGAGGGTGGCCCGAATAGATGTAGCTTGATTGAGGCGCAGGTGAACTTCGTCCAATTCGGTGTGTGCGAGCGAAGCATGTCGAAGAATGTGCGAGAGCCTAGCGATAGCGATGTGCGTGATAGCGAGTGGTTTCCGCTCTGGGCTCGCCGAGTTGCCCTTCCAGATCCTGACTCCGACAATCAACCCTCTCTGCACATGCAGTCGAATTGCGACCTCTACTACTGGCTGCGGACGTAGTGTCCTGTCCCGGAAATAAGCTGTTCACTTTTGGCGGCGTCTTGGGCGCCCGGCCGGCGTTGCCACTCGCCAAAAGAGAACGTATTTCCGAGACAGGACACTAGTCTGCTTTGAAGTCCGAAGGCGCATGTTACTTTTGACTCTCAGCGAGGGAGCGCAATTGATCGACAGTACGCAACAGAACGCCGTTTCAGAGGCGTCGCCTATTCTCACTCGGCGCCATCTACTCCAGGCTGGGATGACCGGGATTGCCGTCAGTGTGCTTTCACCGTGGTCGTTATGGGCGGCATCATCGGGCGTCTTGGTGAACGATGTGACGATGCTCAATCCGATTTGGGTCAATCGTCTGTTCGTACCTCGCACCACTGGCGAAATACAGCGGGCGCTCGCTATGTCGTTAGGCCCAGTCAGCATAGGTGGTGGCCGCTATAGTATGGGGGGCCAGATTGCTACCGAAAACAGCCTGCACCTCGACATGCGTCAGTTTAATCAGGTGATCCGATATTCGCCTGAGAGCAGAGTCATACGCGTGCAAACAGGGATGCGTTGGCGTGACCTGCAGTCGGTCATCGACCCGGACGACCTCTCGATAAAAATCATGCAGAGTTATGCCAACTTCACCGTCGGTGGATCGCTGTCAGTCAATGCTCATGGACGCTATGTCGGCGCTGGTCCGGTAATCAACTCTGTGCGTTCTCTGCAGCTGGTGCTTGCGGACGGTTCGGTAGTAGAAGCGTCCCGCACCGCAAATTCCGACCTGTTCTACGCTGCTATCGGTGGCTATGGTGCAATGGGGGTGATCACTGAGGTCGAACTGGACCTTGCGTTCAACATCACAATTGAACGTCAGATAAGCCGCATGCCAGTTGCTGATTATCCGCGTTTTTTCAATGACCACGTCCGCGAGAACGAACAGGCTATCCTTCATAATGCCGATTTGTCCCCCCCTTATTTCGACAGCGCTACTTCCGTCACCTGGCGTGCCTCGGACAAAGAGTTGACCGTCGCAGAAAGACTGGTGGCGCCGGGGCAGTCGTACAAAATCAACCAGACTGTCATGTGGAGCGTGACCAAGCTTCCCGGTGGCTCAATGCTTCGCAAGGATGTGATCGATCCACTGCGTTATCTCAATCAACCGGTCGTACGGCGCAACTACGAGGCCAGTGCGGATGTCGCTTCGCTTGGCCCCATTGCAACCCGAAACAGTACCTATGCATTGCAAGAATATTTTGTTCCAGTGACACAGTTCAATGCGTTCGTAAAGCAAATGGCCGCCATCCTTCAGGCGCATCGCGTTGACGCCATAAATATCTCCATCCGACACGCTCCGGCCGACCCCGACTCGTTTCTGTCCTGGGCACGCGAAGAAGTGTTTTCATTCGTGCTCTATTATTGGCAGCGTGTTGGGGTGGATGATCGCGAGGCAGTTGGCGTGTGGACACGCGAACTCATCAACGCTGCGCTGTTGCTTGGCGGTACCTACTATCTTCCCTACCAACTGCATGCAACGCAGGAGCAGTTCTCAAGTGCCTACCCAAACGCGCGCCGTCTGTTAGCACTCAAAGCGCAAGTCGATCCACGAGGGCGATTCCGGAACAAGCTCTGGGACAAGTACCACACGGGATAGTGTAAAGCTCGTGGCAAGGGCGTCTGAGCCCAAGCGGGTGTTTATCCGAATCCGTTGTTTCGGCGATTGCCACTTGATCTGTAGACATATCCGAGCGGCCGCACCTGATCGGAGCCTGGGTCAGGGAAGATTGTCCGGGACGATGTTGTACAGCCGAAGCGCCTGTGCCATGACCTTGCTGAAAACCGGAGCCGATACCAGCCCACCGAAATAGCCGTGTCTGGACGGGTTGTCGATCATCACGACCACCACAAATTTCGGTGCGGCGGCAGGTGCGAACCCGGCGAACATCGCCCTGTACGCCTTGTGCTGGTAGCCCTTTTTGGTGGCGCTGGGCAGTCTGGCGGTACCGCTCTTGCCGCCCACGTGGTAGCCCGGCACCTTGGCCCGATAAATACCCCTGGGTGCTTCGACAACCTGTACCAGCATGTGCTTCAGCGCATTGGCCACCGGTGCAGGCATCGCCTGACTTGCCTGCGCGGGTTCGCTGACACGCAACAGCGAGACACGCACACTTCTGCCGCCATTGACCAGGGTCGCATAGGCCTTGGCCAACTGCACGGCGGTGACAGAAACTCCGTAGCCGTAGGACATCGCCGCGGTTTCGGCATCCCGCCACTGGCGTCGGGTGGGCAGCACGCCCGAACGCTCCCCGGGGAACACCGTACCGGTCGTTTGCCCCAGGCCGACGCGCTGCAGCAGGCCATGAATCTTCTCGCCGCCAATGTCGAATGCCACCTGGCTGATCGCAACGTTGCTTGAACGCACCAGGATCCCAGTCATGTCCAACCGCTCGCCGGCGGTGCGTGAGGCATCACGGATGGTGAACCTGCCAACCTTCAGGCTGCCGGTTTTCACCAGCACGGTGTCGGACGGCTTCCAGCGCCCGCTTTCCAGTGCAGCGGCAACCGAGAAAGGTTTCATCGTCGAGGCAGGCTCGAACACATCCACCAGCGCCCTGTTTCTCATCGCTGATGGGCTGGCCTGTGCACGGTTGTTGGGGTTGTAGGTGGGGTAGTTGGCCAGTGCCAACAGCTCCCCGGTCTCGACATCAAGGATCACGACACTTCCCGCGTCGGCACCATTGTCGGTCACGGCCTTCGCCAACTCGCGGCTCGCCATGTACTGCAAGCGTATATCCAGGGACAGCGCCAGGTCCTGCCCCTGTTTTGCAGGCCGGCTCACGCCCAGGTCCTGAATCACCTGCCCCCTGCGGTCCTTGACCACATGCTGCCTGCCGCTGAGCCCACGCAGCGCCTGATCGTAGGCCAGCTCCACGCCTTCGCTGCCGTTGTTGTCGATATCGGTAAAGCCGACGACCTGCGCGGCGATGGCACCTGCAGGATAGAAGCGTCGCGACTCCTCCTGGCTGTAAATCCCCTTGATGTGTTGTTGCTGGACGACCTGCAACACCTGCCCGGCCCGTTCAGGGGGCAGTCGCCTGCGCAGGTAGAAAAACGCCTTGTGTCGGTTTTGCGCAAAGCGCTTTTCGAGCGTCGCAAGCGGTATTTCCAACGCCTGGGCGAGCGACGGCCATTTGGCCTTCTCGGCGGACAGTTCACGCATGTCAGCCCACAGGGTAACCATTGGAGTGCTGACAGCCAGAGGATGTCCGGCCCGGTCCGTGATCACCCCTCGGGGCGCAGGATGGGTCAGATAACGCAGGCTCCGCGCATCACCCTGTTGACGGAGGAAGTCATTATCGACAATTTGCAGTTCGACAATGCGCCAGCACAGCGTAGACGCAAGGATAAGTACAAGACCGACCACGAGCCTGAACCGCCATGGATAACCGGACCTAGGAGGGGCACGCATGAAGATACTCACTCACAGCGATTGATCAGGGCACCAGCCAGGCGGGCGGTTCAATACCGAGCCTTTCCAGCAGTTGCACATTGACACTCCCGGTCAACGGCAACGCATGGTCTAACTGCAGCAAGTAGATAGCCTCTTGTGTTTCGCTGCCAAACAAACCATCGATATCGCCTTGATAATAGTTTTGCCCCTGCAGCGCGACTTGAAGTTCAGTAATCAATTGCTTGCCAAGCGGCGTCACTACACTGCTGTGCGGCTCATCTTGTGGCGGGATCGACGCGGCATTCAATGCCCTGACCGCTGCAACCAGTAGTAGACCTGCAACAACTTTGCTTCGGTTCATACGTATACATATACCGGCCCAGCCAAGTAACGGCCCAGCACTTGTGAAAGAATTGTCGGGAATTGTCCGCGCCCCTATACTATTAATCAATCAACTATCAAGATATCTGATATGACTAGCATTGATATCGAAAGCGTCGACCTGAATCTGCTCAGGGTTTTTGTCGCGCTGATCGAAGAAGGCGGCGCCAGCCGTGCGGCCATACGCCTGGGCGTCACGCAGCCTGCGGTGAGTGCCGCACTTGGCCGCCTGCGTGAGATCTACGCCGACCCGCTGTTCGAGCGCACCGGCCGTGGCCTGCGCCCGACCATGCGCGCCAACGAGCTGGCACCGCTCATTGGCGAGGCCCTCAATTGTTGCCGGCAAGCCCTTGCCCTTTCGGGCGGTGGCCAGGACATCAATGGGAGGACGATCACCCTCGGTTTGTCCGATGACAGTGAAATCGCCCTGGGCCAAAGCCTGGTATCGCAGATCGACGAGCACCTGCGTGGCGTGCGCGTCATTTTTCGGCAGACACACAGTGGCCTGGTCCAGGACATGCTGATGCGTCACCAGATAGACATCGCCGTGTCGGCCGGCGGGCTGTCGTCGCCGCTGATTGTCCGGCAGCCCCTTGGCCGGGGCAATTACCTGGGCATTGCCGATGCCAACAACACGCTACCCACCACCGTAGAAGACTATGCCCAGCGGCCCCACCTGCTGGTCTCGTCGGCGGGTTACGTTGGCATCGTCGACGAAGGCTTGAACGCCGTCGGCTACAAACGCCGTATCCACGCCTCGACCTCGCATTTTGCCGCAGTGCCGTTTCTGCTGATGGGCTCGAAACTGATCACCACGGTGCCTACCCATGCGGCACGTGCCATGGAGAGGGTCAGCACGCTGCAAACGTTCCATTGCCCCGTGCCCATGCCCTCCTACGACCTGGAAATCGGCACGCGAGTGGGCAGCAAGCACGACAGCACGCTGCAAACGGTCAAGGCGATGATCATCGAGCTGGTGGATAAAACCTTTTGCCTGACCTGAGTCCGTTCGGAGTCAGTCATTAGGTAGCCCTCATGTGACATCAACCTGATTGATATCAGATAGCCCGAATTGCGCATTGATGAATACTTCACGCCCCTTAGAATAAAAAATCCAAAAGCGTAAGACCTGCAAAAAGCGGTAAGTATTTCCAGATGACATATCCCACCGAATTACAGGACAGGGAAGCCAGCCACAGGATTGTAAAAACAAGAATTATCGCCAGCGCCGTCCTGGTCCTGGCCCTGACAACCGCACTGGTGTGCCGGTTGTACTTCCTGCAAGTCACTCAGCATGATCTACACGTTGCGGTAGCGGAAAAAAACCGCGTGCATGTCCGACCAATCGCGGCAACACGGGGCATTATCTATGACCGCAACAACGTCGTGCTGGCCGACAACATACCCGCCTTCAACCTGACTATCACCCGCGAACGAGCCGGCGATGCCAAGGCCGTCGTCAGCCAGTTGTACCAGGTGCTTGGTTTGACCGCTGCACAACGCGACAAGATAGACCGGGCCTTGCACCGCAGGGGCAGAGCCTTCGAGCCCGTCGTTTTGATGACGGACCTCACCGAACAGCAGATCGCACGGGTCGCAGTGAATCAATTTCGACTGCCGGGGGTAGATGTTCACGCACAGTTTTCACGGGTGTACCCGTTGGCCGAACACTTTGCCCATTCGGTAGGTTATGTCGGGCGCATCAATGAAAAAGAATACCGGCAACTCGATCACGCAAAGTACCTGCGCACGGAGCAGATCGGAAAAACCGGCATCGAGCGCTTTTATGAAAACGCCCTGCATGGCCAGATGGGTTTCGAAGAAGTGGAAACCAATGCGCAAGGCAAGGTGATCCGCGTGCTGGGTCGTCATAACCCGACCCCGGGCCAGGACATCGTGCTGACGATCGATGCGTCACTGCAAGATGCTGCCGAGCAGGCTCTGGGCGATCGGCGCGGCGCAGTGGTTGCACTGGACCCGGCAACTGGCGATGTCCTGGCCATGGTCAGCCGGCCCAGCTTCGACCCCAACCCTTTCGTCAAGGGCATCACGGCCCGGGATTACTCGGCCTTGCGCGATTCAGCCGACATGCCGCTGTTCAACCGTGTGCTACGCGGTCTCTACCCTCCGGCCTCAACCATCAAACCGATGGTGGTGGTTGCAGGGCTGGACAGTGGCGTCATCACCCCATACCAGCGGGTCTTCGACCGTGGCTATTACGAGCTACCCAATTACCGGCACAAGTACCGCAACTGGAATCGGGCAGGCGACGGCTGGGTCGATATGTACGATGCGATCATGCGCTCCAATGACACCTACTTCTACGATCTGGCCCACAGGCTGGGTATCGAGCGGTTACACAGCTACCTCACCGCGTTTGGCCTGGGGCAGCGGGTCTCGATCGACCTGTTCGAGGAGGCGCCCGGGCTGATGCCCTCCCCGGCGTGGAAACGCGCCACCCGCCGCCAGCAGTGGTACCCCGGCGAAACGCTCATCGCAGGCATCGGCCAGGGCTATGTACAGATGACGCCCCTGCAAATGGCCCAGGCCACCAGCCTCATTGCCAGCAGAGGCATCTGGCATCGGCCGCACCTGGCGCTGTCGATAGGCGGGCAAAAACCGGCCGACCCACACCCGCTGCCCAACATCACCCTCAAGGATCCGGACACCTGGCGCGAGGTGGTAAAGGGCATGGAGATGGTCATGCACAACCCGCGCGGTGCCGGGCGCCGGGCAGCCCAGGGCGCGCCATACCGAATAGCCGGCAAGAGTGGCACGGCACAGGTCATCGCGATCAGGCAGGGCGAGCGCTACAACCGCAACAAGACCCGTGAACGCCACCGCGATAACGCACTTTTTGTCGGTTTTGCCCCCGCGCAACGCCCGGCCATCGTTGTCGCCGTGATGATCGAGAACGGTGAAGCCGGGGCCCGGGTCGCAGGGCCGGTGGTCAGGAAGGTCATGGACGCCTGGCTACTGGATGCACACGGGCAGCTGAAGCCGGAATTCAACGCTCCCAATGCCCTGCAGAACACCTCGATTCTCGAGCCGCCAAATACCGACACGCGCGTTGGGGTCCTCTGACCCGCTTACCGGTATCGAAATCCAACTAAAGGAGCGACGAATGCGGCTTTTAAAGGCCCTGGGCTGGTGTGCCTTGTCACTTGCCAGCGTGCTGGTGCTTGGTGCAAGCGGCACCTATCTATACCTCAACCCGCAATTGCCCGATGTAGAAACCCTCAAGGCCGTGCAACTGCAAGAGCCGCTGCAGATATTCAGCGCAGAAGGAAAGCTGATCGCCGAATTTGGTGAAATACGCCGTATTCCCCTGCCCTCCTCACAAATCCCCGACGACTTCCTGGCCGCCTTCATGGCTGCGGAGGATGCCAACTTCTACCATCACCGTGGCGTCGACCCCACAGGCCTGCTGCGTGCGGCCATGGAGTTGATCAGGAACGGCCACGTCCGCTCCGGCGGCAGCACGATCACCATGCAGGTGGCCAAGAACTTCTTCTTGAGCAAAGAGAAGACGTTCTCACGCAAGCTGACCGAAATACTGCTGGCCTTGCGCATTGAACGCACATTGACCAAGGACGAAATCTTCAACCTTTACGTCAACAAGATATACCTGGGCAAACGGGCCTATGGCATCGCAGCCGCCGCGCAGATCTACTATGGGAAGCCGGTATCCCAACTGACCCTGGCGCAGACCGCAATGATCGCGGGCTTGCCCAAGGCGCCCTCACGGTTCAACCCTATCAATAACCCGGCAAGGGCCAAACAACGCCGCGACTGGATTCTGGGGCGAATGTACGCGCTGGGAAGCATCGATCAGGCCCGCTACCGCGCCGCGCTGGAGGCTCCCGTGACCGCGCATTATCACGCGCCAGAGCCGGAGGTCAGTGCCCCCTACATCGCCGAAATGGTCAGGGCCCAGATGGTTGGCCGCTTCGGGGATGACGCCTACACACAAGGCTTTCGCGTGGTGACGACCGTTTCCGGCACACTGCAGGAGGCTGCCAACGCTGCATTGCAGAACGGTTTGAAGACCTATGACAAGCGCCACGGCTATCGCGGCCCCGAAGGCCATCTCACGGGCAGCCTGAGCCCGGCATGGCTGGAAAGGTTGAAAGAATACCCGGTACTGGGCGGCCTGGAAGCTGTGGCGGTGACGAAGGTCTTCGGCAACCGCATCACCGTGGTCGATCAAGCTGGCCAGCAACATGACGTCGCCTGGCAGACGATGGCGTGGGCCCGACCCTTCATCAACCACAGTGCACTGGGGCGCCAACCGGCACGGCCTGCAGATATCGTCAACCCAGGCGATGTAATCCGCGTTGAGCTGGCAGGCTCCCAGTCTTTCGCTTTCAGCCAAGTGCCCGACGTTCAAGGTGCCCTGGTGTCGGTAGCGCCGGACAATGGAGCGATCAAGGCCCTTGTCGGTGGCTTCGATTTTAACCAGAGCGGTTTCAACCGCGTGGTACAGGCCAAGCGGCAACCGGGCTCAAGCTTCAAGCCCTTCATCTACTGTGCGGCACTCGACAACGGCTATACGCCGGCGAGCATCGTCAACGACGCACCCATTGTGCTGGGCAGCGACTATTCTGGGCCGGCATGGCGCCCACAGAACGAAAACCGCACCTTCCTCGGCCCCATTCGCCTGCGCGAGGCGCTGTATCGTTCTAGAAACATGATTTCGATACGCTTGCTGCAAGCCATGGGCATCGATCCGACCATCGACTACATCACGCGTTTTGGTTTCGACGTCAACGACATGCCGCGCAACCTTTCACTTGCCCTGGGCACAGCGTCCGTTACCCCCATGGCGGTGGTCGGCGGCTGGAGCGTGCTCGCCAACGGCGGCTACAAGGTCACGCCCTTTTTCATCGACCGAGTCGAGGACCGCTCAGGCCGAGTTGTCTTCAAGGCCGCCCCACGTTTCGCGCCCAGTGCCCGCAACTCTGCACCCGAAGCGGTGGCTGAACAGGTCGTGGATAGCCGTACGACCTACCTGCTCACCAGCATGCTCCAGGATGTCGTCAAGCGGGGCACCGGTCGCGCCGCTTCCGCCCTGCATCGCCCCGATATCGCGGGCAAGACGGGCACCACCAACGAAGCCAAGGACTCCTGGTTCACGGGCTACAACGGCAACTACGTAACGAGCGTCTGGGCAGGTTTCGATAAACCGCAAAGCCTGGGGCGGAGGGAATGGGGGGTGACCATCGCACTGCCTATCTGGATGGACTACATGCAGGTGGCACTTGCCGGGACAGCACCTTACTCGCAGCCTGCGCCTGATGGGGTTGTAACCCGGCTGATCAACACGGCAGACGGAACGGCGGCAGCGGCGCGCGGGCCGCAGACGGCAATGGAAGTGTTCAAGGCCGAGAGCGCGCCGGCGATGGGCACCACGCAGGGTGATGCCCCATCGCTGAACGATACGCAGCAAACCCTGCAGGACCTGTTCTGATGCAGGTCGAAGAGGTCCACGCGGAGGGTGTTAGCGCGAGGCCGATGAGGCCCTAAGCAGGAGCAAGGTCGCGAAAGGCCGCAATGGGCGGGTCAAGCCCTCAATAGCAGCAATGTGATAGCATCTGCGCGCCCCTGGAGGGGCAATCTTTTGATATCCCGCAAGGAACACGCTTCGTGAAAGACTTCGTCATCAGCGTCAACAACATCGTCCTCTACGTCTCCCTGGCCGTTATCTGGCTGTTCGCGCTCATCACCCTGTTCACTGGCGGGTTCCTGCCAGCCCTGGGTATTTTCGTGGTCGGCAGCCTGGGATGGTGCATCGTCTCCGGCTTCTGGTTCGTCCAGTCGGCCACCTACGAAGAGCTGCGCAAGCTCAACGCCAGCAAGGACTGAAGCCTCCGGGCGGCTCGGCACCTCGCCTCGCAGCCGCCCTACCCTTGCCCCGCACATACATCCGCCGACTCCTCACCCTGCGCCGATACAGGCACGTCGAACACCTGATCGAACGCCCATTGGAACAACAACGCATAATAGAAGACAACACGAATAACCCCAGTTCGGTCATCAGCGCCGCATCAGCCTTTCTTGCGCAACGCCTCGACCAGTTGCGCCTTGGTCATGCTCGAGCGCCCCTTGATATCCTTGCTGCGCGCCTCTTTCATCAGGCTTTCCTTGGTTTGCGTTTCCAGTGACGCACCTGACTCACGCGCATGACCCTCACGCGTTTTCGCCGCCCGCTTGGCCGAGTCGGAGCGTGCGGTCTTCTTTTCGCTCGACGAGGTCTTGCTGCCCGACCCGCCGGCCTTGTCGCCGCCGCCGGACTGCTTGTTGACGGTAGCCCAGGCGCGTGACTCGGCCTCGTCCTTGGAAAGGCCCTTGTGCTCATAGCTTTGCTCGATGTGTTCGGCCTTGCGCTTCTGCTTTTCGGTGTACTTGTCTTTGTCTCCACGGGGCATGTTGCTCACTCCTGAGTGGTTTGGCTGAACGGTTGAAGCCATCGCCGCTAACGAAGTGCGATCGGCTGGACGAATGGTCGGCACTGTCCAAGCAGCTACACAAGGTGATAATCCGCGCCGGCCACCGCCCTCACGAACGCCCGATCGGCAAGCCGGCGCAGGTCGCGCCACTCGGTCCAGTCGATCAACCGCAGCCGGTCCATTTCATCGGCCTGGCGCAGAAGTTCATCGTGATAGGTACTTGGACAATGCCGACGTAGCGCGTGGTTGTCGTAGGTGTCGAACCAGTCGTTGATCGCTGCCAGCCGGCATCGCGCCGGGGTCATCGGGTCGCTGAAGGCATTCATCTCGGGCCGCCCTGCTTTCTTTGACGGAGGATACCTGCGCGCTGCCCGAGGTTCCCTGCAGACGCCTGGGCGGTCAGCGCAACGCAAATGCCGCTGGTGATCTGCGCCTGAACTTTAATGTGCTCCCTGGCTTCCCCTGCATAGACCGTCACCACAGCGTGCAGGAGATCCAACCCATGAGAGCCTTGACCTATCACGGTGCCAACGATGTCCGAGTCGATACAGTCCCGGACCCAGCCATCCTGGAGGCCGACGACATTGTGCTTCGCGTGACGGCCACTGCCATCTGTGGCTCGGACCTGCACCTCTACCATGGCAAGATCCCGCAGACCGAACCTGGCGACATTTTCGGCCACGAGTTCATGGGCATTGTCGAGGACACCGGGGCCGGGGTCACCGACCTGCAGGTCGGGGATCGGGTGGTCATTCCCTTCGTGATCGCCTGTGGCAGTTGCTTCTTCTGCCAACATGACCTGTTCGCCGCTTGCGAAACCACCAATACCGGGCGCGGTTCACTCATCAACAAAAAAGGCATCCCGCCTGGCGCCGCGCTATTCGGTTACAGTCATCTGTATGGCGGCGTGCCCGGTGGTCAGGCCGATTACGTGCGCGTACCCAAGGCCAATGTCGGTCCATTCAAGGTTCCGACTGGTCTGGCGGACGACAAGGTGCTGTTTCTCTCGGACATCCTGCCCACCGCCTGGCAGGCCGTGATCAATGCCGAAGTCGGCCAGGGCTGCACCCTGGCCATCTACGGGGCCGGGCCGGTAGGCCTGCTGAGCGCCGCCTGCGCCCGCATGCTCGGTGTGCAGCTGATCTTCATGGTCGATGACAATGACTACCGCCTTGCTTACGCACGTGATGCCTATGGGGTGATACCGATCAATTTCGAGCAGGACGACGACCCGGCCGACAGTATCATCCGCCAGACCCCCGGTATGCGCGGCGTGGACGCTGTGATCGATGCGGTCGGTTTCGAGGCCAAGGGCAGCACCACTGAAACGCTGCTGACAACGCTGAAGATCGAAGGCAGCAGTGGCAAGGCGCTACGCCAGAGCATCGCGGCAACGCGACGCGGCGGTGTGGTGAGCGTGCCGGGTGTGTATGCCGGCTTCATCCACGCGTTCATGTTCGGCGATGCCTTCGACAAGGGCCTGACCTTCAAGATGGGCCAGACCCATGTGCAGAAATACCTGCCCGAGTTGCTCGAACACATCGAGGCCGGTCGGTTGCAGCCGGAAATGATAGTCACCCATCGCCTGGCGCTGGAAGAAGCCGCCTTGGGCTACACCTTGTTCGACCAGAAACAGGATGACTGCCGCAAGGTCATCCTGGTGCCCGGCGCAACCCCGGGTACCTTGAACGCACCGCGGAGAGTACAGCCATGATCGATCCCGCCACCGGTATGAAGCCGGGAGAACGCTATGCCGTGGAAAACCTCGAGCGGGTGCATCCGTTCACCGGCTTCTTCCTTGACGGCAAATACTATCTGGGGCCGGAACTGCTGACCGCCGTAGGGTGGCTGGAGGGGCGGCGCTTCATCTATGACAACCTCGACGCCACGGGCGAGCCCGTGTTCGCGAATCGCTTCGCAGGCGAGATCAAGGACCTGGTGCTGACCTTGGCGGATGGCACTTCCCTGGAAGTGTCGCGCCTCGAGCATTGGACCCCGGGCGAGGTTGCCGGTGAAGTCGAACAGCCCAGGCAGCGGCCATTGGTACCTGAAGTTCCAGCCTTTGCAGGGGCGCAGGGACGGCGTCTGGTGGCGGGTGTCGAGCGCCTGCAACGCCACCCCGCAGCCATCCTGGCATCCGCTTTGGCCCTGGGGTTCCTGGCGGGCTGGGTGCTGGCGGCAATTGAACGCAGACGCCAGTAGGCGTACCAGGCATGCGTGCGTCCTACCCTGGTCTTCGTCTGTCACCTACTGCCATGTGAGACTTGAAGATCAGCGTAAAGCTGCCGGTCAGGCGCGCACGCAATTCCTTGGGCATGGTATATCCGAAGTGGATCAGCCATGCGCCGTCACCCAGCAGAAAGGTATCGCCCCGATAGCGCTTGACCTCGGCTTCGCTGATGCCGATTTCCATTGCCACATCCAGGTCGGTCGGGGGAGTCGTCATTATGCAGAGGCCTCTGGCCGTATTTTTATTGGAAGTTGAATAGCGCCTGTTTGACTTGTTTAAGGGCGTTTACCCTGCCAGGCGTTCAGCACATTTGCTGAATGTCGGACGAATGGCGTGGCGCACTCATGGGCCAGACGTCGTCCCCTGCCTGTCCGAGGCCCTGACCTTCCCCGAAAACACCCTGAAGCCCCAGGTGTTGTAGCCCAGCGTGACAGGCACCACCAGCGCAAAGCCCACCAGCACGAACACTTGGGTGGCAGGGCTGGCCGCCTGTTCGAGTGTCAGTGCCGGCGGGATGGCATTCGGAAAGAGCGCCGCCAGCATGAGCGTGAACGCCACGACGATCATGCCCAGGGCGCACGACAGCGGCAGCCAGTGCTGCGCACAGCGCCAGGCCCGTGCGAACCCCACCAGTAATCCAACGCTCGCGCTCCCGGCGGCTATGAGCAGCCAAGGCTGGCTGAGGCGATGCCAATACTGCGTATCGAGTTGCAAGGTCAACGCCAGCACTGTACCCAGCGCCACTACGGTAAGGCCGCAGAGCCCCTTGGCCTGGCTGCGCGCCCGGCGCTGCAGAGGGCCTTCGCATCGCCAGTACAGCCAGCAGGCCCCCAGCCATAAGTAGCCCAGCACCAATGCCAGTGCGCAGATCAGCGGAAACATCCCCAGCCATTCCCGGCCGTTGCCGCTGTACTGGCCGTTGTCGTGGGGTACGCCCTGCATCAAGGTGCCCAGAATCAAGCCCTGGCACAGCGTGGCGACCAGCGAACCGCCCAGCACTGCCCCGTCCGCTATCCACGCATTGGCCAGATGTTCCCGAAACTCCAGGCCGACGGCGCGCAACACCAGCGCCATGAACATCAGCAGAAACGGCAGGTAAAGCGCGGGAAGCAGGATGGCGTAGGCCATGGGAAACAACGCCAGCAGCGCACCGCCGCCCAGCACCAGCCAAGTCTCGTTGGCGTCCCAGATCGGTAGCAAGGTCCGCACCGTCAGTTCACGGTCCTGGGCACGCCGGTTGCTCGCCATCAGCATGCCCGCACCCAGGTCGGTGCCGTCCAGCAGCACATAGACCAGTACGGAAAACGCCAGCGCTCCGGCGCTGAGCACGGTAAGCCAATCCACGCCGAGCATGCTCAGCGCCCCTCGCCAATTTCCGGGTGCGGGCCACTTTCCCCTGCGCCAGGTGGCTCACGCAACAGGCGCAAGAGCAGCCAGAGCCCGAAACCGAATATCAGCAGATAGAACACCAGGATGGCCGCTGTGCTGACGATCACCGTCTGCGCCGCCACGGGCGACACGCTGTCGGCCGTGCGCAACAGCCCGTAGACGGTGAAGGGTTGGCGCCCCACTTCCGTCACTACCCAGCCACTGAGCATGGCGACGAAGCCCGCGGGTGCCAACCCGACGCTTACGCGTTGCAGCCATCGCGCCCTCAGCAAACGTCCACGCCAGCGCAGCACCAGGGCAGCGATGCCCTGCGCCAACATCAACAGGCCCAGGCCAACCATGATGCGAAAGGCGTAGAACAGCGGCGGCACTGGCGGCAAGTCCTGCGCGGGGAATTCATCGAGCGCGGCTATCGTGCCGCTCAGGTCATGGGTCAGGTACAACGAGCCGATGCGGGGGATAGCCACTTCATAGCGGTTGCGTTGGTGCTCCATGTCTGGCACGGCGAACAAGCGCAAAGGCTCCCCTGCTCCCGCCGCTGGCCGCTGCCACGTGCCCTCGATGGCTGCGACCTTGATCGGTTGCACCTGCAGCGTGTGCCGGCCATGCAGGTCACCGACCAGGATCTGCAGGGGGGTGAGGACCGCGATGGCCCACAGCGCCATCGAATATTGCAGGCGCGCACGTGGGTTACCGGGGGCGCGCAGCAATTGCCAGCCGCCAACGCCGGCCACCCAGGTCGCGGTGCCGAGCAGAGCGGCCAGCAGCATGTGTGCCAGGCGATAGGGAAACGACGGGTTGAACACGATCGCCCACCAATTCTCGGCGATGAAACGACCTTGCCCATCGATGGCATGCCAGGGCATTGCGCAGGGCGGCGCCAGCGGCGGTGTTGTCGAAAATGCACCAGATTTCCGTCTGGCTGGCAGCACCCGCCCGCAGCCGCGCCGCCAGGGCCTGCAGGTAGTGGTCGGAAGGTGGCTGCCTTGTGCGGGAAACGCGCCGGCATAAGGCCGCGAAAGACTCCAGCCGGCACAGCCTGGATGAATCATCCGCTTGCTCCTGTCAGGCGCTGTGAAGCGGTGGAGTGTCGGCGGGGGCAGGACGTTCCGAAAACCCGGCCGTGAAAATCCGATCGACCTCTGGCCGCACCTCGACGTCCCATGAAAGGACGCTGCACATCATCCGAGGGCAACCAGGAGGCGAGCCACTCATGAATGACCGCATCATTGAACTGTTCACCGATACCACGCTATTCGGTATCTCCATCCTCAACCTGCTGCTGGCACTGGGTGTCGCCACCCTGACCTTTGTCGCGGCGCGGGCGGCTATCAGCTTCGTGCAGCGGCGGGTGCGGCGCTGGTCCGAACATGACGGGGCGTTCAGCCAGGTGCTGGCCAAGGTGCTCGGCGGCACCAGCAACGCCTTGCTGCTGCTCGCCTCGCTGCTGGTGGGCCTGGGCATGCTCGACCTGCCCGAGCGCTGGCTGGCCCGGGTGGGCAGCCTGTGGTTCGTGGTGGCGGCGTTGCAGATCGGCCTGTGGGCCAACCGCGCCATCGCCCTGGGTCTGCGCCGCTATTTCGCCCGGCACGGCAGCGAGGGGCTGAACCAGGGCAGCGCGCTGGCCACCCTGTCCGCCTGGGGCGCGCGGGTGCTGCTGTGGTCGGTGGTGGTGCTGGCCATGCTGTCCAACCTGGGGGTGAACATCACCGCCTTCGTCGCCAGCCTCGGGGTGGGTGGCATCGCCGTGGCGCTGGCGGTGCAGAACATCCTCGGCGACCTGTTCGCCTCGCTGTCGATCGCCGTGGACAAGCCTTTCGAGGTGGGCGACTTCATCGTCGTCGGCCCCTTGGCCGGCACGGTGGAGCATGTCGGTCTGAAGACCACGCGCATCCGCAGCCTGGGCGGCGAGCAGATCGTCATGGCCAATGCCAGCATGATCAGCAGCACCATCCAGAACTACAAGCGTTTGCAGGAACGACGCATCGTGTTCGAGTTCGGCTTGTCCTATGACACCCCCACCGATGCCGTGAAAAAAGCCCCTGGCATCATCGAGGAGGCGATCAAGGCACAGGGCCAGGCGCGCTTCGACCGCGCGCACCTGCGTGGCTTCGGCAAGGAGGCGCTGGAATTCGAGTGCGTGTATATCGTCAAGGACCCCGGCTACAACCTGTACATGGATATCCAGCAGGCCATCAATTTCCATCTGCTGGAGCGTTTCTCCAGGATCGGTGCCAAGTTTGCCGTGCCGGTGCGGGCGATCAAGGTTACCGCGTTACCCCAGGCAGACATGCTGCGCTTCAAAGAGGCCTGAACGCCGTTGGCGGGTGATCAGCGCCATAGCGTCATCAGGGCGCCTCGTGCGCCGGTCACCGGGTCTTGCGTTGGCCTGGGCACGGCGACGATACGCGCCAGCGCCTGATCGTGCGCGCCATCCTCGGGCCGCTGAATGTCGTACTTTTCCTGACCAAGCGGATAAGCACCCACCACCAGGAAGTCGTCGCTGGATTCGACGCAGCAATGGCCGGTGCCGGCCGGCAGGACCAGGACGTTGCCCGCTTTCACGGTCAACGTCTGCCCGCCCGCGCCGCCCAGTGTCACCCGCGCCTGTCCGCGGGCAACACCCAGTACCTCATGGGCATTGGGGTGGAAATGCTGGTAGTCGAAAATGCCGTCGCGCCACAGCGGGGTCCATTGATGGGCGGCGAACAACGCCTCGAAGGCGCCGGCGTTGTCATCGGCCGGCGCAAGGTGCAGGCGGTAGAGCAACACGGCAAAGCGGCTGTTCGGCGTCGCGCCGTCATTGGCGAAGTGCAGCGTCCTCTGCGGCTGGGTAGTGCTGTCGAGGGTAAACATGAGGGCCTCCGGGTGAGGCTGGTCAATACCCTTGAGAATGCGCAGCCGGCCACGAGGTTCCTGCCGGGCGACCAGGGACATCCAGTGAAACTTTCATCTTCGCGGCCCAGTCCAGACCCTATCGATCACTGACAGGGACACGACGATGACAATGACGGTAGGTGACTTCCTGGTCGAGCGTTTGTACCAGTGGGGCGTACGACGTATCTACGGCTACCCCGGCGACGGCATCAACGGTGTGTTCGGCGCATTGCACCGGGCCAACGGCAAGATCGCGTTCATTCAGGCCCGCCATGAGGAAATGGCCGCGTTCATGGCCAGCGCCCACGCCAAGTTCACCGGTGAACTCGGGGTATGCATCGCCACCTCGGGCCCCGGTGCCTCGCACCTGCTCACCGGGCTGTACGATGCACGCATGGACCACCAGCCGGTGCTGGCCATTGTTGGCCAGCAGGCCCGTGCGGCACTGGGCGGGCACTATCAGCAGGAACTGGACTTGCTGTCGATGTTCAAGGATGTGGCCGGGGCGTTCGTGCAGCAGGCATCCACCCCTGCCCAGGTACGCCACCTGCTCGACCGCGCCGTGCGCACAGCTGTGGGCGAGCGCCGGGTAACCGCCATCATCCTGCCCAATGACCTGCAGGATCTGCCCTATGAAGCGCCCGCCAGGGCCCACGGCACCGTGCACTCCGGCGTCGGCTACCGCAAGCCGAGGGTGCTGCCCTACACGGCTGACCTGCAGCAGGCCGCCGACGTGCTCAACGCGGGGCGCAAGGTGGCCATCCTGGTCGGTGCCGGCGCGCTGCAGGCGAGCGAACAGGTGGAGGCGGTGGCCGAAAAGCTCGGGGCAGGCGTGGCCAAGGCGCTGCTGGGCAAGGCCGTGCTGCCGGACACCCTGCCCTGGGTCACCGGTTCCATCGGCCTGCTCGGCACCGAGCCGAGCTACAAACTGATGACTGAGTGCGACACCTTGCTGATGATCGGCTCCGGCTTTCCCTATTCCGAGTTCCTGCCCAAGGAAGGCCAGGCCCGCGGCGTGCAGATCGACCTGCAGCCCGACATGCTCAGCCTGCGCTACCCGATGGAGGTCAACCTGGTCGGTGACGCTGGCGAAACCCTGCAGGCACTGTTGCCATTGCTCGAACACAAGCCCGACAGGCGCTGGCGCAAGAAGATCGAAGGCTGGCGGGCGCGCTGGGACAAGACCCTGGAAAAACGCGCCCTGGTCAAGGCCGACCCGATCAACCCGCAGCGGGTGGTGCACGAGCTCTCCCCGCGCCTGCCGGATGCGGCCATCGTCACCAGCGACTCCGGTTCCTGCGCCAACTGGTTCGCGCGTGACCTGATGATCCGTCAGGGCATGCAGTGTTCGTTGTCCGGCGGCCTGGCGTGCATGGGCGCCGCCGTGCCCTATGCGATCGCCGCCAAGTTCGCCTACCCGCAGCGCCCGGTGATTGCCTTGGTCGGCGACGGTGCGATGCAGATGAACAACCTGGCCGAGCTGATCACCGTGGCCAAGTACTGGCAGCAGTGGGAAAACCCCAAGTGGATCTGCGCGGTGTTCAACAACGAAGACCTCAACCAGGTCACCTGGGAGCAGCGGGTCATGGAAGGCGACCCGAAGTTCGAAGCGTCCCAGTCCATACCCGACGTGCCCTACCACCTGTTTGCCATCTCCATCGGCCTGCAGGGCATCTTCGTCGAGCGCGAGGACGAAGTCGCCAGTGCCTGGGAGCGGGCCCTGGCCGCCGACCGCCCGGTGCTGATCGAATTCAAGACCGACCCCAACGTGCCACCGCTCCCCCCTCACATCAAGCTGGAACAGGCGAAGAAATTCGCCAGCACCCTGCTCAAGGGCGACCCTGACGAGGCCGGTGTGATCGTGCAGACGGCCAAGCAGGTGCTGAGTGCGGTGCTGCCTGGCAAGAAGTGATGCCAGCCTTGCGCGAATCCGTTGGAACTTCACGCCAGGTCCGAGGCCTGCCCTTTCAGGCCTATCGAAAAAGGAGACACGACGATGAGTACACAACTGAATGGCAAGCGCGTGGCCTTTCTGGTCACCGACGGGTTCGAACAGGTGGAGTTGACCGGCCCTCGTGAAGCTCTGGAAAAGCAGGGCGCGGTGGTCGATATCCTGAGCGAGAAGGAAGGGACTGTGCGCGGCTGGAATCACGACAAGCCTGCCGACGAATTTGCCGTGGATGCAACATTCGAGGCTGCTCACCTCGACCTGTACGATGCGCTCGTGCTGCCCGGTGGCGTACAGAACTCTGACACCATCCGGCTGATACCCGGCGCGCAGAAACTGGTGAAAAGCCATGACTCTGCAGGCAAGCCGCTGGCGGTGATCTGTCACGGTGGGTGGCTGCTGGTCTCGACCGGCCTGGCCAAGGGCAAGCGGATGACCAGCTACAAGACGTTGCAGGATGACATCCGCAATGCGGGCGGCACGTGGGTCGATGAAGCGGTGGTGGTGGACGGCAACCTGATCACCAGCCGCCAGCCGGACGATATCCCGGCCTTCAACGCGCAGTTGATCAGTGCGCTGACGCGCTGAGCCCGCCCTGGCTCCCTGTCGGCATCGCACCGAACCGGGGGACACGCGTTTTCCGGTCGGCTGAACCTCATCTGGCAGGAGCGCGGCGGTATGACTCACCCACATGGGTTACAAATCAGTTCACGCACATGGGTAACAGTCTTTAACTGGCAGGGTCGGTTTTCGAGGATCTGACCATGCCTTGGCGAGAGCTGAAACCTATGGACCTTAAAATGCTTTTCATCG
>NZ_JBFNXP010000010.1:0-203941 GCF_047501685.1 Pseudomonas sp. CAM1A
GTTGGGGATGGCGTCTGGGATGTTATTTTCGGTCCCATCATCCTTGGCAGGGTCGATGTGCGGGATGCCACTGATGGTTATGTAACACTTAAGGTGTTGTCACCTATGTGAGTGAACTTTTGTGTAACCCATGTGGGTGATCCGTACACGGCCCCTTGCCGGTGTAATTTTTTATTGACACCCAGAAAACCTGTCAGTATCGTCCTCGCTCCCTCCTTTTCGGCTACCTCTGCCGTGAACCGCCCAGGCGTTAACTCGCGAAGCGGTCATACACGTTGCCGGCACTTATACGGTCGCTATCGACTAGCGCGCCTCATTTCCGCTATCAAGTGTAAAGGATGATTCAATGATCATTCGTCAGGCTACCCACGCCGACTACCCGCAACTGCTCGACATCTGGCTGCGCTCGGTGCGCGCCACTCATCACTTCCTGCAAGAATCCGATATTCAGGCATTGCTGCCTCAGTTACGCGATAGCTACCTGCCCGCTGTTGAATTATGGGTTGCGGTAGATGCCGAGGACTGCCCGCTGGGGTTTATCGGGCTTAATGAAAACCACGTAGAGATGCTCTTCATCGAGCCAGATCTGCGCGGCAAAGGTATTGGCCGCGCACTGCTGGACCATGCCCGCCGCTCGCGCAGCCAGCTGAGTGTCGATGTCAACGAGCAGAACCCCGAAGCAGCAGGGTTCTATCTACATTACGGGTTCGTTCAAACAGGTCGCTCTGCGCTGGATGGCGAGGGCCGGCCCTTCCCCTTGCTACACCTGAGCCTGCCCGGCTAGGCCTGTAAACGTGGATCGCTCCAAAGCTTGTGCTGCGGGGCGATTCATTTTCCGTCAAGTTCTCGAGTTCTACATCAATCCGCTGGGATCTACCCGCGGGGCGGCCTGGCGCTGCGCGCAAGCAGGCCCTTGATGCACACCAGCAAAGGCGCCGCGACAGCGAACAGCAGTACCACGGCAGTGAACGCCACATCGAAGGCGATTACCGCTGACTGCCCTGACACGGCGCGCCCCAGCAGCGCCAGCGAAGCCCGGCCGGCCGCGAGGGTGTCCAGCCCCCTGCCCTGCAGCATGGCGACCGTGATGCCGAGCCGCTCGATGACCGTGGCGGCGCCGGCCGTGACATGGGCGCCCAGCACTGCCGCATTGTGCGCCAGCTGCTGGTCGATGAGTGTCTGGAAGCCGGCGACGCCCATCAGCCCGCCCAGTTGGCGCCCGACGTTGAACAGGCCGATCCCGCTGGCGAGGTTTTCAGGCGCCAGCTTGTCGAAGGCGATCAGGGTGATGGAAAGGAACAGAAAGCCCAGCCCCAGACCGCGCAACAGCACGCCGCCCAGCATGTCCGGTGCGCCACTTTCACTGGTCGAACCCGACAGCATCCACATCGCCCCCATGATCATCAGGATGCCGAAGGGCACCGTGGCGAATGGCGCCACGCCACGGGCCTGGATGAGATAGGCCGCCAACAGCAGCGCGCCGATGAAACACGCGCCACTGGGCAACAGCAACAAGCCGGCGTCGGTGGGCGTGAAGGCCAGCACCGTCAGGGCAAATGCCGGGATCAGGTAGGCACTGCCGAACAACGCCGCACCCGCGACGAAACTGACGATGAAGGCGAAGGTGAAGTCGCGGCAGCGGAACAGGCTGAAGTCGAGCAGGCCCTGGCGGTTGCTCAGCAACTGATGACCGAGAAACAGCAGCAAGGCCGCGACGCCGACTGCCGTGGCGCCGAGGATGTGCAGTTCTGCGAACCAGTCCCAGCGGCTGCCCTGGCTCAGCACGTAGGTAAGGCAGCCGAGGCTGGAGAACGCCAAGAGCATGCCCACGGCGTCGGACCTTGGGGCGGTCGGCAGCGCGACGTTCGGCACGCCCGCCATCAGCAGGACGCCTGTCGCGGCCAGGGCCAGGGGCAAGACACTGAAGAAGATCCAGGTCCATGACTGGCTGTCGATCAGCCACCCTTGCAAGGCTGGCGTCAGGGTGGCGGGCGCAACCACCGCGCCCATGGCGAAAAGTGCCTGGAGTACAGGTTGCTGGTCGCGTGGGCAGACGAGAAAGATCAAGGCCTGCCCGCCCACCAGCAGCACACCGCCGGCCAACCCCTGGAGCACGCGCAGCACGGTCAGCAGGTCAAGGCTGTCGGTAAAGGCAGACACACCGCAAGCCAGCCCCATGACCAAGGTCGCCGCGATGATCACCTGACGTGGCTGGATACGCGCCACAAACCAGGCGGCACTCATGAAGCCAATGAGCTTGCTGGCGGTGTAGCCAACATCCAGCCAGGCGAATTCGTCCGGCGTTGCGTGGGTATCGCCCAGCATGTCGTTACGGCCAAGTACCAGCACGCTGCTGGCGAAGGCCTCGGTCAGTGCGGCCAGGATGATCCCGACGATCAGCAGCAGCCCCTGCAGTGATCGGCCTTCGATCGATGCAGCGTTCTGGACGCCGGGGCCGGGAGTGTTCACGAGCCGCCTCCAGTTTCAACCTCGACCCGTGCCGACAGCCCCGGCACGATGCGCCCCGGCAGCGGGTTGTGCACCAGGCGGATCTTCACCGGCACGCGCTGCACCACCCGCACGAAGTTGCCCGTTGCGTTGTCCGCTGGCAGCAGGCTGAACGCGGCACCACTGCCTGGCGCAAAGCTGTCGACCACGCCTTCGAGCGCGCCGTCCGGATAACCGTCGATCGTCACCTGCGCCCGCTGCCCCGGTTGAATCTGCGCAACCTGGGTTTCCTTGAAGTTCGCCACCACCCACACACTCTCCACGGGGACAAGGTCCAGCACTGCCCCGCCCGGGGTAACGAAACGCCCGACGCGCACCTGGCGGTTGCCGACAACACCGGACACTGGCGCGCGTACTACCGTGTGCTCCAGCTCCAGCCCTGCCAGGTCGCGCGCGGCCTGCGCCTGGGCGATCGTCGCCAGGGCCGACTCACGCTGGGCCATCAGCACGGCGATGCGTTGCTGCTGGGCCTCGAGCGTGGCCGATGCGGCCGCTACCGTTGCCTGGGCGCTGCTGCGGGCAGCATCGGTCTGATCAACCACCGACTGGCTGACGGCACTGAACACGATCAGCTTGCGGCTGCGCTCGTGAGTCTTGTTGGCCAGCCCGCGCTGGGCGACCGCCGACTGCACGCTGGCCTGCGCCTCGCGGATCTGCGCGTGTTGCAGCTGGGTCTGGGCCTCGACATTGGCCAGGCTCGCCTCGGCCGCCTTGAGGTTGGCCTCGGCCTGCGCGAGCTGCGCCCGATAGTCGCGGTCGTCGATCCGAAACAGTACCTGCCCTGCCTGCACGCGTTGATTGTCCTCGACCTCGACCGCCACGACATAACCCGCCACCTTGGCAGCCAGCGAGGTGACATCGCCGCGCACGTAGGCATTGTCGGTAGACGTCGCACTGCTCGAGCGGGCAATGGCCCACCCTGCGGCCAGCACCGCCAGGGCGACGATGCACAGCACGATGCCAATGCGCTTTTTCTGCTTGGGCTTGGTGCTGTCGCCCGTGGCGACAGGCTCCTCGAGCGTGTTCATTATGCGGATTCCTGTGCGGTGCCCCGGCAGCTTGCCAGCCACCGGGGGCCTTCAGTCGTGACGTTGCTTACTTCGCGCTGGGGGTCACCAGCACGGTCTCGGTGCTGTCGAGCACGAATACCGCCATCAAGCGTGCGGGCTTGGTGTCACTGGCATTGGCACTGACGCCATGGAACGCGCCAGGCGCCTCGTACCAGTTCTCGCCTGCCGTGTAGGTTTTCTCCGGTTCGCCGTTGACGCTGCTGCGTACCTCACCTTCGAGCACGGTGGCGTAGATGAAGGCAGAATTCGGATGCCGGTGGGACGGCGACGACGCCCCCGGGGCATAGTCGACGATCACGCCGCGCATGCTCTTGCCGGGGACATTCGGCAAGGGCTTGTCGAACACGACAGTGACCTTGCTGACCGGGCGCTCGTCGGCCGACGCCGGGTTGATCGCTGCCGTGGTAAGGAACAGTGCCGCGACGACCACGGCGCCGAGGATTCGACTGGACATGATGGACTCCTGGTGAAGGTTGTTTGCGATGGAGGTTGCTGTTTCTCAGGAACGCGCGAGCCAATCCTCGAAGCGGGTGCCGCCCAGGCGTGCCGCGCTACCCGGGGTCAGGGACTGGTCATCGAGCTCGGCGCCGAAATAGCGGGCATGCACGTCCGCGACGACTGTGCGCGCATCGCCGGTCAGGCGCAGGAAGCGCCGGACCAGCTCGTCAAGAGGCATGGCCTCTGGCCCGGCCACTTCGAGGGTGCCGTTGACCGGCGCCGCAAGCGCTACATCGAGCAGCGCCGCCGCAACGTCGGCCGAGGCCATCGGCTGGATCAGCGCCGGCGACAGGCGCACCTCGTCAGCCACGGTGGCCGCCTGGGCGATGCCGCCGACGAATTCGAAGAACTGCGTGGCCCGTACCAGGGTGTAGGGGATGCTCGAGGCCTTGATAATCGCTTCCTGGGCGACCTTGGCGCGGAAGTAGCCGTTTTCCGGCAGGCGCTCGCAACCGACGATCGACAGCGCGACATGGTGGCGAACCCCGGCCGCCGCCTCGGCGGCCAGCAGGTTGCGGGTCGATGTCTGGAAGAACTCCAGCACGGCCTGGTCTTCCCAGGACGGTGCGTTGGCGACATCGACGACCACGTCCGCACCGTCCATGGCCGCTGCGAGCCCTTCGCGGGTGATGCTGTCGACGCCTGTGCTGGGCGCCGCCGCCACGGCTTCATGGCCGCGCTCACTCAGGCTTTTGACGAGTTTCGAGCCGATAAGGCCGGTGCCTCCGATGACAACGATCTTCATGGGGTCTCTCCTGTTCTCGACCGCAACCATTGCCGTCGATGCAGGCTCAAGATGCGCTCCGGGCCCTTGGGAGTCTTTGCCTTGAGGCTGTATTTACCTTCAAGAAAGCTTGGTTTTGCGTCCAAGCCCGCGCGGACAGTGCAGGCCCTTTCGCGCTGCCGTATCATCGACGGCGACACTTATGAAGCAATCGCCTCGGACACGATGCCTAAGGCGCTCGGCCAGGGGACAAGACGTTGCAATTCGTGTTTGAAGACTACGTGCTCGATCAACAGCGCCGGGAGCTGGCCCTGCGCGGCCAGGTGGTGACCATCGGCCCGCAGGTCTTCGATCTGTTGCTGTTGCTGGTGAGCCAGCGTGACCGGGTGATCAGCAAGGACGAGTTACTGCAGACGGTCTGGAGCGGGCGGGTGGTCTCCGAGTCGACGGTCACCAGCCATATCAATGCAGTGCGCAAGGCCATCGGCGACACTGGCGAGGCCCAGCGCCTGCTGCGCACGGTCGCCCGCAAGGGCTATCGTTTCGTCGGCGAAACCCGGGAAGTACCCAGCCTCGAACAGCCCGCCACGGAGCCAGCCGAGCAGTCAGCGGAGCAAAGCCTCGCCCTGCCGGACAAACCGTCCATCACGGTCCTGCCCTTCCTTAACCTGAGTGGCGACCCGGGGCAGGACTATTTTGCCGATGGCATCGTCGAAGACATCATTGTTGCCCTGTCGCGCATCCGTTGGCTGTTCGTCATCGCTCGCAACTCCAGTTTTACCTTCAAGCACCGCCCAGTCGACCTCATCGAGGTGGGGCGCACCCTGGGTGTGCGCTATGTGCTCGAAGGCAGCGTGCGCAAAGTGGCGAACAGGGTCCGTATCACCGGCCAGTTGATCGACGCCAGCAGCGGTACGCATATCTGGGCGGAACGCTTCGAAGGGCAGCTCGACGATATCTTCGAACTCCAGGACCAGATCGCCGAAAGCGTGGTCGGGGCGATCGCGCCACAACTCGAACGCGCCGAGATAGAGCGGGCCAAGCGCAAGCCTACGGGCAGCCTGTGCGCCTACGACTACTACCTGCGCGGCACCGCGAAGCTGCACCTAGGCACGCGCGAGGCTGTGGAGCAGGCATTGGCGCTGTTCTACACCGCCATCGAACTGGACCCGGACTTCGCCTCGGCCTATGGGATGGCTGCCTGGTGTCATTTCTGGCGCAAGCTCAACGGCTGGATGGCCGATCGCCCGCGTGAAATAGCCGAAGGCGCACGGCTGGCCAGACTGGCCGTGGAACTGGGCCGCGACGACGCCGTTGCCCTGACCCGCGGCGGCCATGCGCTGGGCCACCTGGCCAGGGACCTCGACCAAGGTATCGCCCTGCTCGACCGCGCTCGACTGCTCAACCCCAACCTGGCGCCGGCCTGGTTCCTTGGCGGGATCCTGCGCGCGCTACGCGGCGAGGCCGACGTCGCCATCGCCAACCTGGAGCACGCGGCACGCCTGAGCCCCCTGGATCCGGAAATGTTCCGGATGCACGTGGGCATGGCCCTGGCCCACTTTTTTGCCGGGCGCTTCGATTGCGCCCTGGGCTGGGCCGAAAAGGCCCTGGGCAATCTGTCCAGCCTGCTGGCCGCCACCGTGCTGGTCGCGGCCAGCCAGGCACACATGGGGCGGGAGGGCGAGGCCAGGCAGGCCATGACAAGGCTGCGTGAGCTGGACCCGAATCTGCGGGTCTCGCAACTGAGGGAATGGCTGCCGATCTATCGGGATGAAGACCTCACCCTGCTCGCTGAAGGGCTGCGCCGGGCAGGGTTGCCGGAGTAGGTGCCGATACTGGATCAAGCGCTTGCCGGGCCACCGCCCGGTTTTCAGAGATCCAGGGCGCCCCTTAGCAAGGCGTTGAGCATCCCCGCCACATCGTCCCCCTGCTCGTCCAGCACACGCAGCGGGATGCCCTGCAACGCCGCTTGCGAACCCGCCACCCCGGTCAGGGCCAGCGGGCAGGCAACCTCCATCTGCAACGCGCGCAGTCGTCTGGCCAGGCTAACGTTCACCGGCCCCTGCACCGCGATCACCAACGCCGCCGGCTGGGTCGCCGCGCACACCAGCGCAAGCTCCTCCAGCGGCTGCCCGCAGCCGAGCACGTCGACGTGCTGTTGCTCGCCGCTCAGCAGCAGGCCGGTACACAGCAACGGCAGTTCGGCATGCCCCTCGGTGCCGGCCAGCAGCACCCTTGGCGCATCGGCCTGGTTCATCTGCAGGCGCAGCAGCAAGCGGGCGCGCAGGAAAGTGTCGAGGAACAACCATTGGCTGCGTTCCCCGAAGGCCCTGCCCGCCGCCATGTCCTGCCACACCGGCAGCAGCACTTCACGCAGCACGGTGGCCTTGGGCAGGAGCGTGAACAGCTGGCCATGGACACCTTCCAGCGCCCGTGCATCGAATGCCATCGCCGCCCGTTTCACGCTGGCGCGCCAGGCGTGGAAGGCCGAGTCCTGCTGCATGGGCACCTGACACTGGGTGGCAAGCATTTCGCCGACCTTGCTGATCGGCACGCCGTTGGCTGTCCAGTGCAGGATGTCGCGGATACGCTGCACGTCGGCGGGCGTGTACAGGCGATGGCCGCCGTCGGTGCGCTGCGGACGGATCAGCCCGTGGCGCCGCTCCCAGGCACGCAAGGTCACCGGATTGATGCCGGTCAGGCTGACCACGTCGCGCATGGGCAGTAAATCGGGTGAGGTGGCTTCGGTCATCACGAGCGGTCGTCGGAAAGGTGGCACATTCTAAACCCATACATTCTTTCTGCGTGGAGCGCAGGTAGGCCATTATGTAGCGAATCGCGCCGGTACTTCGTACAGTGCCGGCTTACCGTTCAGGCTTTTCACGGGTGGCTGCAATGATCAACGCAAAACTCCTGCAACTGATGGTCGAGCACTCCAACGATGGCATCGTCGTCGCCGAGCAGGAAGGCCACGACAGCATCCTGATCTACGCCAACCCCGCCTTCGAGCGCCTCACCGGCTACTGCGCGGACGATATCCTCTACCAGGACTGCCGCTTCCTCCAGGGCCAGGACCATGACCAGGCCGGAATCGCCATCATCCGCGAGGCAATTCGCGCGGGCCAGCCCTGCCGCCAGGTGCTGCGCAACTACCGCCAGGATGGCAGCCTGTTCTGGAATGAATTGTCCATCACCCCGGTGCGCAACGAGGCGGACCAGCTCACCTACTACATCGGCATCCAGCACGACGTTTCGGCTCAGGTCGCCGCCGAGCAACGAGTGCGCGAGCTGGAAGCCGAAGTCGCCGACCTGCGTCTTCAACTGAAGGCCGCAGGGCGCTGAGCAAAATATCTGTACAAGAACGTTGACTTGTACAGATTTAATCGTAGGCTTCCACTATACCTGTACAAAAATACCAGGTTGTACAGGATTGCCCGGAGCCGAGCATGTCAACGTACCTGCAGCAATTCGCCGAGCGCTTCGCCCAGCTCGATGGGGCCCACCTCGATGCGCTGGAAAACCTGTACAGCGAAGACATCGCTTTCCGCGACCCTCTGCATAGGATCGATGGGCTGAAGGACCTGCGGGCCTACTTCGCCCAGCTGTATGCCAATGCCCATGATATCCACTATGTCTTCGCCGGTGCCGACGAGGTGATACCCGGGCAGGGCTACCTGCGCTGGACCCTGCAGTTTCGTCACCCACGGCTGGCCGGCGGTCGCCCGGTTTCCCTGCAAGGCTGCAGCTACCTGCAATGGCGGGACCGGGTGCATTTGCACCAGGACTTCTTCGATGCCGGTGCGCTGCTCTACGAGCATATTCCGTTGATGGGCGGGGCGATTCGCTGGCTCAAGGGCCGCTTGGCATGAGCCGCTGCTGGTTGACCGGTGCCAGCAGCGGCATCGGCGCGGCGCTCGCGCAGTGCCTGCTGGAACAAGGCCATCAGGTTGCCCTGGGCGGTCGCCGGACCGAGCAACTGGTGCCGTTTGCCGAGCGCTTTCCCGGGCAGGTGCTACTGGCCAACGGCGACCTGGACGATCCGGCGCAGGTCGCGCAGATAGCAGACCGCATCCGCCAGGCCTGGGGCGCCCTGGACCTGGCGATCTTCAACGCCGGTACCTGCGAGTATCTGGAGCCCGGCCGGTTCGACCCGGCACTGGTCGAGCGGGTGATGCGCACCAACCTGCTGGGCCTCAGTCATTGCCTGGCGGCCGCCCTGCCCCTGCTGCGGGCCGGCGCACGTCCCCACCTGGTGGTGATGGGCAGCTCGGTGACCTGGCTGGCCTTGCCCCGGGCCGGTGCCTATGGCGCGTCCAAGGCCGCCGTGCGCTACCTGGTGGAGTCGCAGCGCATCGACCTGGCGCAAGCCGGCATCGACGTCACCCTGGTCAACCCGGGCTTCGTCGATACGCCGCTGACCCGGCGCAACGATTTCCCGATGCCGCAGCTGTGGTCGGCCCAGCGCGCCGCCCGGCACATCGTCACGCGGCTGCCGCGCCGGCCCCTGGAAATCAACTTTCCGAGCCTGTTCACCTGGGGATTGCGCCTGCTCGGGGCGCTGCCGGCACGGGCGCGCCTGGCATTGGGCCGGCGTCTGGCACGCCGAGAAGCGGACTGAGCAACCATGCGCATAGCCATCATCGGCAGCGGCATCGCCGGCCTGACCTGCGCCTACCTGCTGTCGCGCAAGCACGAAGTAACGGTATTCGAGGCTGCCGGCTGGGTCGGTGGCCACACCCACACCATCGACGTGGCGTGGCGCGGTGAGCGGCATGCCATCGACACCGGGTTCATTGTCTTCAACGACTGGACCTATCCCCATTTCATCCGTTTGCTCGAAGCGCTCGGGGTCGCCTCGCAGCCGACCCAGATGAGTTTCTCCGTGCATGATCCGCGCAGTGGCGTGGAATACAACGGGCACGACCTGAACACCTTGTTCGCCCAGCGCCGCAACCTGCTGTCGCCGGGCTTCTGGGGCATGCTCCGCGATATCCTGCGTTTCAACCGCCAGGCCCTCGCCGACCTCGAGCAACAGCGTATCGACGCCACCACCACCTTGGGCGCGTATCTTCAGGAGCGCGGCTACGGCCCGCGTTTCATCGAGCATTACATCGTGCCCATGGGCTCGGCGATCTGGTCGATGTCCCGTGCCGACATGCTCGGCTTCCCGCTGGCGTTCTTCGTACGCTTCTGTCGCAACCACGGCTTGCTGTCGGTGAACCAGCGCCCGCAGTGGCGTGTCGTCGCCGGCGGTTCGCGCAGTTATGTCGCCCCGCTGTGCCGCCCCTTCGCCGAACGCATTCGCCTTGACTGCAAGGTGCACCGGGTCGGCCGCGACGAAGGGGGTGTCACCCTGGTCAGCGACGCCGGCACCGAGCGCTTCGACAACGTGGTGTTCGCCTGCCACAGCGACCAGGCTCTGGCCCTGCTGGAAGCCCCGAGCGTGCACGAGCGAGCGGCGCTGGGCGCCATCAGCTATGCCGACAACGACGTGGTGCTGCACACCGACACCCGCCTGCTACCACGCCGCCGCAACGCCTGGGCCAGCTGGAACTACCGCCTGGGCGGCCCCGAGCAGGCGCCGGCCGCGGTGACCTACAACATGAACATCCTGCAGGGCCTCCAGGCAGCGACGACCTTCTGCGTTAGCCTGAACCAGACTGCGCTGATCGACCCTGCGCAGATCCTCGCCCGCTTCAGCTATGCCCACCCGCAGTACAGCCTGGCGGCATCCGCCGCGCAGGCCCGGCAAACCCAACTGCAAGGCCAACAGCACAGCTATTTCTGCGGCGCCTACTGGGGCAACGGCTTCCACGAGGACGGCGTGGTCAGCGCGTTGCAGGTGGCCAGGCATTTCGGAGAGCAGTTGTGAACAGTGGCCTGTGCCTGGGCTGGCTCAGCCATCGGCGCCTGAGCCCCCGGCCCCATGCCTTCCGTTACCGGATCGGCCTGTTCTACCTGGACCTGGACGAACAAGCCTGGCTGATGGGCCTGTCTCGCTGGCTGGGGCGTTGGCGCCTGGCCCCGCTGTGCTGGCGGGAAACCGACTATCTGCCGGCGCTCACCCGCCAAGGCCTGCCGCTGGCCGAGGCCGCGCGCCTGCTGGTACGCCAGGCCACGGGACAAACGCCCGAAGGGCCGGTACGCCTGCTGACCCAGCTGCGCTGCTGGGGGCTGTCGTTCAATCCGGTGAGCTTCTATTTCTGCGATGACCGCGACGGGCACCTGGCGGCGATCCTGTTGGAGGTGCGTAACACGCCGTGGCGCCAGCGCTTCCACTATGTGCTGCCGGTGCAAGGCGACCTGGCGACAACTTTCGCCATGGCCAAGCGCTTTCATGTTTCGCCGTTCATGCCCTTGGACATGGACTATCGCGTGCGCTTTCACCTGGACCAGGCACAGGTGCGCATCCACATGGAGAACTGGCAAGGCGACCGGAAAGTGTTCGAGGCCGACCTGGCCCTGAAGCGCCGACCGCTGGATCGCAAGGCCGTGCGCGACTACGTCCTGGCCTTCCCCTGGATCAGCCTGCGCACCGTCTCGGCCATCTACTGGCAAGCACTGCGCCTGTTGGTCAAACGCACGCCCATCCACGACCACACCGCCAGCCGGGGCAACCTGGCGCTCGGCCACCCTTGCGAGGACCCCGATCATGCCGACTCCCACCCTGAGCGTTAGCAAGTCCGCGGGCCTGGCGCCACTGCTCGGCGGATTGGCGCGCAAGGCCGTGCTCGCCCAGCTGGGCAAGCTGCGCCATGGCCATCTGCGCCTGCTTTGCCACGGTCGGCAGTGGGCGTTCGGCGACCCCGGCAGCACGCTGCAGGCCGAGGTAGAGATACTCGATGACGCCACCTGGAGCCTGGTCGCCGGCAATGGTTCGATCGGTGCGGGCGAAGCCTACATCCATGGCTACTGGCGCAGCCCGGACCTGGCGTTGGTCACCCGCCTGTTCGTGGCCAACCTCGATGTGCTCGACGCCCTCGAGGGTGGCCTGGCCCGCCTGGGCCGCCCTGCCCTGCGCCTGCTGCACCGCCTGAACCGCAACAACCGGCGTGGCGCCCGTCGCAACATCCTGGCCCATTACGACCTGGGCAATACCCTGTTCGAGCAACTGCTGGACCCGACCATGATGTATTCGGCCGCGCAGTTCGAGCACCCCGCGCAATCCCTGGAGCAGGCGCAGCGGCGCAAGCTGGAGCGCATCTGCCAGAAGCTTGAGCTTGGCCCGCACGACCACCTGCTGGAAATCGGCTGCGGCTGGGGCAGCCTGGCCATCCACGCCGCTACCCGCCACGGCTGCCGGGTGACCACCACGACCTTGTCGCACGCGCAGTACACCCACACCCTGCAACGGGTGAAGGCCCTTGGCCTGGAGCAGCAGGTGACAGTGCTGTGCGACGACTACCGCGACCTGACGGGCACGTTCGACAAACTGGTCTCCATCGAGATGATCGAAGCGGTGGGCCACCGCTACCTGCCGGTGTACTTCCGCCAGTGCGCGTCACTGCTCAAGCCCGACGGGCTGATGTTGCTGCAGGCCATTACCATCCGCGACCAGCGCTACGCCCAGTCGCGGCGCTCGGTGGACTTCATCCAGCGCTACATCTTCCCCGGTGGCGCCCTGCCCTCGCTCAGCGTGTTGCTGGACACCGCCAGCCGCCGCACCGCGCTCAACCTGGTGCACCTGGAAGATTTCGGCGCCGACTACGCGCTGACCCTGCGGCACTGGCGCGACAACCTGCGCCAGGGGCGCAACACATTGGCGGCACTAGGCTACGACGAGACGTTCCAGCGCCTGTGGGAGTTCTACCTGTGCTACTGCCAGGGCGGCTTCGAGGAACGGGCCATCGGCGTGGCGCAACTGCTGTGGGCCGCGCCCCAGGCGCGAAGGGCGCCGTTGCCCGGGCAATGACGATGCCTGCTGGCTGGCTGATCGCCAATGCGCTGTGGCTGCAGATTGGCTGGTGGGCTTGCGTGCTGGGCGCAAAGGTTGCGTGGCTATTGCTGCTGGTGCCGCTGGGCATGGCCGTGCACCTCAAACTGTGCCCGGCCCGGAGCGCCGAAGTCGGCGCGCTGCTACGCGTGACCTTGGCCGGTTGCATGCTGGATGGCCTGCTGGGAGCGATCGGTTTGTTTCGTTTCGAGGCATGGCCACTGCCCTTGTGGCTGGCGCTGCTGTGGCTGGTGCTGGCCAGCGGCTTGCGCCACAGCCTGGCATGGGTGGGATGGCCGTTCTGGCGCGGTGCGGCAGTCGGCGCGCTGGGTGGGCCGCTGGCGTACCTGGGCGGTGCCAGACTGGCCGATGTCGTCTTGCCCCTGGGGCCAGTGGTCACGGGCTTGCTGCTGGCGCCGGTCTGGGCCCTGGCCCTGCCCTTGCTGGTGCGCCTCGCGGTGCGTCGTTGAGCGCCTGCGCAATCACGGCGCCCGCTTGGCGGTTGGTCTGGTGACTCGCAGGCTTATCAGGGATGGGGCGCAACGACACTGGACACTGGATCAAGGAAGATCAGTTGCAATGGCTCCGCCAGCAGCTGGTCAGCCTGCTCGGCAAAACACTGAAAGTGTTCGGTGGCCAAGTGGGTGTCCAGGGCCTGTTGATGGTCGAACGCTTCGCGCATGTAAAACGTCCCGGGCTCATCGCTGCGCTCGAACAGCATGTAGTCACGATTGCCAGGTTCGGCCCGGGTCGGCTCGATCAAGGCCAGCAAGGCCTCTTTCAGCGCCGCTGCCTGGCCTGGCTTGGCCTTGAGGATGGCAAGGGAAACGAGGGGATGGTCTTGTGTGTTCACGTCAAGCTCCTGGTCAGGTGATTGCCAGCCAGTCTGGCGTGCCCGGCGCCTGGGAAAAACCGGCTGTGCGCGTGAACACTTTCACTGAAATAGTGAAAATTTCCCGTGAGGAGGACAAATACAACCTGCTCCTGCAGGCCTGATACAGGCCAATCAAAGCAGGCTACGGATCTCTGATACCAGCGCCTGCGTCGCCTCTTCAAGCGTTCCTTCATTGCGGCATAAAAACCACCCTTGATCGGCAACCACTTGCGCGAACGCTTGGGTGCACGCGACATGCTCCTCCAGCGCGTGCATCACGGTACTGCTCAACCCGCGCGACCGCGCCGCTGCCCTGTTCCACGAGATTTCAGGGTCGGTGACAACGCCCACATGCAGGTCCGGCACCCGCACGTGGCGTTCGATGTTCAACCGCAGGATCTCGGCAAACGGTACCAGCCGGCGAAACGCCGCATCGGACGGGTACCAGCGATCGATCAGGATGATGCTGTCTGCTGGCTGCTTGGCCAGTACGTGTTGGGAAATCCAGGCACGGCTGTGCGCCAGGCGCTGACAAACCTGCATTTCCAGGTCCCGGCTGGGTTTCCTGACGAACTGGTTGACCAGGACCATGGTTTCGCCCCGGTACGGATCGCTTTTCTTCTCGCTGATGCGGATCACTTTCCTGTTGTCCGCCCTCAGTGCTTTGGTGAGGGCTTCCAGCAGTGTGGTCTTGCCGGTGCCCTTGGGGCCATCCAGGGAAATGAACAGCGAACGACTCATGCGTCACACAACGGTTGAATTCCTTCACGAACAGTCAATGAACTGGGCTCGGTCACATCAGGCAGTAGAACTCACTGACCTCTGCGACGATCTCCCGGGCGGCATTGTACAGCCTTGCCTCGGGAGTCAGGGCCATGGAGCGGGCTTCCAGCACATAGCGCTGGCCAGCCTGGAAATGGGCGTAATCGAGGGTGAGGTAGCACTGGCGGACGGTGGTGCCGCCCAGCATGCTCATGCCTCCTCCACCGTTCGTTTCATAGTCGAAGCGCACGACCAACTCGTGACTGCCGGGGCTGACCTGGAAGAAACGGCCTTCGTCCAGGCGTTGCTTGTCCAGGCGTTCGGCCAGCAGGACGCGGTCGTTGGGGAATGGCAGCGACAGGTCGACCCAGGCCATCTGCGGGTTGGCGGTTGGCAGTGGGGTTTGGCAGCCTGGGATGGCGGTGATCAGTAACAGCATTATCAGCCGGCGCATGGTGAGGTTCCTTGGGGACCTGAATCAAGGATAGCGCTGGGGCGTACGGTTGTTAATCACCGCGTGGAAACGGGCTGGTGCAGGGAAGCGATAAAACTCAGGCCCGCCGGGTTGAACCCGAACAGGCCTGAGGAAGGGAAACTGTCGGCCGGCTGGCGGCCGTTGAAGCTACAGACTTTCGTCGAGGAACTTGACCACGGTGCCCATGCACGCCACCCGCTCTTCAACATGCGGCATGTGGCTGGAGTTTTCGAACAGCGCCCAGCGGATGCCCGGGATCAGGTCCAGGTATGGCTTGACCACCAGCGGCGTGGCCTCGTCATAGCGCCCGGAGATCAGCAGGCTCGGCACGTTGATTCGCGGCAGACGGTCGACGATGGTCCAGTCCTTGGTGCTGCCGATGATGTGAAATTCGTTGGGCCCGGTCATCGCGTGGTACACGGTCGGATCGGCCTCGACCTGGGCGAAGGTGCGTGCCACCTCTTCCGGCCAGGGCTTGAGCCGGCACACATGACGGTCGTAGAACACCTGGGTGGCGGCGATGTAGTCGGCCGCGGTGTAGTCGCCCACGGCTTCGTGGCGCAGCAGGGTGTCCTGGACGTCCTTGGGCAGTTCTTCGCGCAGGCGGTTGGCCTCGCGCACCCAGGTGCGCATGTCGGCCGGCGAATTGGCGATCACCAGGCAGCGCAGGCCCCGGGGCTGGCGCACCGCGTGTTCACTGGCGAGCATGCCGCCCCAGGACTGGCCCAGCAGTGCGTAGCGCTCGCTGATGCCCAGGTGCTCGAGCAGGTTGTCGAGCTCATCCAGGAACAGCTTCACCGTCCAGAACGACGACGGCATCTGCGGCAGGTGGGTCGAGCGGCCGTTGCCCAGCTGGTCGTAGTGGATGACCGGGTAGCCGCCAGCGGCGACATCTTTATAGGCATCGACATAGTCGTAGGTGCAGCCCGGGCCGCCGTGGAGGATGACCAGGGGGGTGCGGCCACAGGCCAGGTCGCCGGTGACGCGATACCAGGTCTGGTAGTCGCCAAAGGGGGCAAAACCTTCGCGCGATGGGGTGAGTTCCATTTCATCCGGCTCCGTGTGAATCATGGAACACACGATAACCCTACGCGCAACGCGGCATAACTAGAGAGTTCGCTAGGTTTTCGGTTTTTTTTGCCCCTTTCACGGGTCGAGCAGGCGGTAATGCACCGCCCGGGCGACCGCCTGGACGCGGTTCTTGGCCCCCAACTTGTGCATGGCCGAGGTCAGGTGCAGGGAAATCGTCGCCAGCGAGCGGTTGAGCTTGTCGGCGATCTCCCCTGCCGTCAGGCCCTCGGCGGCCCAGCGCAGGCACTCGACTTCGCGGCGGGTCAGGCGGATGACGCGGGTGGCCGACTCCTTGGCCAGCAATGGATGGGCGGCCTCCTGCAAGGCATGGGCGATCAGGCTGAAATCGGCAAGCTGCTCCCGGGCGTCGTCCAGGTCGCGCTGGCTGGCCTGGGGGCGCAGGCCGGTCAGGGTCGCCAGGCCGCCGCGCGGCAGGTGGATGGGTACGGTTACCCCGCAGGTCAGCTGCGCATCGTGCAAGTAGCCGACCACCGGGGCATGGCGCCTGTCGATCAGGCGCTGCAGGACGGTCTCGCCCTTGGGCAGGTACGACCAGACGAAGGGGGCGATGGAGGACACGGCCACCTGCTGCACCGGGTCGATCTGGTAGAAGCCCTCGGAGCACCACAGGTCCTGCCAGTCCTTCGGGGTCTGGCGCAGCCTGACCACGGACGGGGTGATCAGCTCGCCGGTGTGGTCCAGCGGTACCGGGCTGTAGTCATACACCAGGGCGTCGAAGCCTAGTTGCGCCGCCAGGTCGGCGACGCTGTCCATCTGTTCGTCCAGGCTGTTGCCTGACGCCAGACGCGAATTGAGTTCAGCCACCTTGGCCTGCATACCTGACACTCCCTGTGTTCCTTGTGGATTTCCAACTTGAAGTCCGGCACGTAGAATGCCACGGCTTGGCGCGGGACTGCCATACAAAACCTATAGGAAACACTAGCTTGTAGGCGACGAAATCTCCTGCGCTAGTTATAGCCCCAAGCCATGGCCAACAGGAGAGTAGCGATGTGGCGTGAGATGCAACCTGACCAGCGGTTCGATGTAGAGGTCGATGGCCACAACGTCGTGGTGTACAGCTTTGGCGCAGGGGACGAGGTGCTGCTGTGCCTCAATGGCGGGCCGGGGCTGCCCTGCGACTACCTGCGCGACGCCCATGCCTGGCTCAAGGACAAGGGTATCCGCGTGGTCGCCTTCGACCAGCTGGGCACTGGCGCCTCCGACCGCCCGGATGACGACAGCCTGTGGAACATCACCCGCTATGTGGCCGAGGTCGAACGCGTGCGCCAGGCCCTGGACCTGGGGCGCGTGCACATGCTGGGGCATTCCTGGGGCGGCTGGCTGGCAATCGAGTACGCCATTCATCACCCACAGGCGCTGAAAAGCCTGATTCTCGAGAACACCGTCGGCGACATCCCGCACCTGATCACCGAGCTTGCGCGCCTGCGTGCCGCGCTGGGCAGCGAGACCGTGGCGATGATGCAGCGCCACGAGGCCCTGGGCACCCTCGACCATCCCCAGTACCAGGCGGCCATCACCCTGCTCAACTACCGCCATGTCTGCCGCCTCGAGCAGTGGCCGGCACCGATCCAGCGCTCGCTGGGCGACTGGAACATGGGCCCGTACAGCACCATGCAGGGCCCCAACGAGTTCCTTTATATCGGCAACCTCAAGGACTGGAACCGCCTCGAGCAGATGGGCGAGTTCCGCATGCCGGTGCTGATCACCACCGGCCAGCATGACGAGCTGACTCCCGCCTGCGCCATGCGCATGAACCTGGCCCTGCACGGCCGCGCCGAGCTGCACGTGTTCCCCAACAGCAGCCACATGCCGTTCTACGAAGAACCCCAGGCCTATTTCCCGGTGTTGCTGGACTTCCTGCAACGCAACCGGGGTTGATCGATGAACCTGGCACGTTACCGGTTCGTCCTGATCCGCCCGTTGCAACTGCTGCCGGTACTGCTGGGCATCAGCATCATCACCTTCGTGCTGGTGCGCTCGATCCCGGGCGATCCGGCGCGGGTGCTGCTGGGCGCGCGCAGTACGCCGGACGCGATCGCGAAGATTCGCGCCCAGTTCGGCCTCGACGAGCCGATCTGGGTGCAGTACCTGTATTTCCTGAAGAACCTGCTCAACGGCGACCTGGGCAAGTCACTGCTGTATAAGGTCGATGCCCTGCCGCTGATCGCCGGGCGCATCGAGCCGACTTTGTTGCTGGTACTGGGCAGCGTGCTGCTGGCGTTGCTGATCGCCGTGCCGCTGGCCACCGTCGCCGCCCGGCACAAGGGCGGCTGGGCCGACAACCTGATCCGCCTGTTCACCACCGCCGGGCTCGGCCTGCCGGCCTTCTGGCTGGGGCTGATGCTGATCCTGCTGTTCAGCGTGCACTGGGGGCTGTTCCCGGTGTCCGGCTATGGCCGCACCTGGCCAGACAAGCTGCACCATTTGGTGTTGCCGTGCCTGACCATCGCCCTGGCGCTCTCGGCGGTGCTGGTGCGCAACCTGCGCGCGAGCATTCTCCTTGAGCTGCAGGCCGACCACGTCACCGCCGCCCGCGCCCGCGGCCTGGGCGAAGGGGCGATTCTGCGCCGGCACGTCCTGCCCAACGCCATGTTGCCGACCATCAACCTGCTGGCGGTCAACATCGGCTGGCTGATCAGCGGCACCGTGGTGATCGAAAGCCTGTTCTCACTGCCCGGCGTCGGCCAGCTGCTGGTGCGCGGCATCTTTACCCGCGACTACATGGTGGTCCAGGGCGTGGCCATGGTGCTGGCCTGCGCCACGGTGGCGGTGAACTTCATCGCCGACGTGGTGACCACCGCCCTCGACCCACGGGTGAACATCCAATGAGCCAGAGCCCCGCACTGGCGCTGCGCTGGCGTCTGGCCTGGCATCTGGGCAATGGCCGCCTGACGCTGTACTGCGGCCTGGCGATCGTCCTCGGCTGGTGCCTGCTGGCCTTGTGCGCGCCATGGGTCGCGCCGTTCGACCCGTTGGCGCAGAACGCCGACCTGCGCTTGGCCGCGCCCAGCCTGGCCAACCCGTTCGGCACCGACAACTTTGGTCGCGACATCCTTTCGCGGGTGATCTGGGGGGCGCGCATCGACCTGCAGATGGCGCTGATCGGGGTGATCTTCCCGTTTCTGCTCGGCACCTGCATCGGCGCGGTTTCCGGCTATGTCGGCGGGTTGCTGGACAACGTCTGCATGCGCCTGGTCGATATCGTCCTGGCCTTCCCGTTCCTGGTGCTGATGCTGGCGATCATGGCCATCCTCGGCCCTGGCCTGGGCAGCTTCTACATCGCCATGGCCCTGGTCGGCTGGGTGTCCTATGCGCGGCTGATCCGCTCGCAGATCCTGGTGCTTAAGCAAGGCGATTTCGCCCTGGCGGCCAGGAGCCTGGGGTTCAGCCATCGACGTGTGCTGTTCGGCCACCTGCTGCCCAACGCCCTGTTCGGCTCGGTGGTGTTCTGCATGTCGGACGCCGTGCTGGTGCTGCTCAACGGCGCGGCCGTCAGCTACCTGGGCCTTGGCGTGCAGCCGCCCACCCCGGAGTGGGGCACCATGGTCGCCGAGGGGCAGAGTTTCATCACCAGCGCCTGGTGGATCTGCACCTTCCCGGGCCTGGCCGTGGTGACCCTGGCCATGGGCTTCAGCCTGCTGGCCGACGGCGTCGCCGAGCTGCTGGGAGACCGCACATGAGCCCTGCCCTGCTCCAGGTCCGCGAACTGAGCGTCATCGCCCGCGCCGGCCAACGCGAGATCACCCTGGTCGATCGCCTGTCGTTCGACCTCGGCGAGGGCGAGATCCTCGGCCTGGTGGGCGAAAGCGGTTCGGGCAAGACCCTGGCCTGTCGCGGCCTGATGCGCCTGCTGCCGTCACCGAACCTGCGCCTTGAGGGCCAGGCCGTGCGTCTGGCCGGCAACGACCTGCTGCGCCTGGACGAGGCCGGCATGCGCCGAATGCGCGGTCGCGAGCTGGGCATGATCTTCCAGAACCCCAGCAGCCACCTCGACCCGCTGATGCGCATCGGCGCGCAGATCGCCGAGGGCATCCGCCTGCACCAGGGCGCCTCGCGCCACGAGGCACGGGCCGAGGCCATCGAAGTGCTGCGCCAGGTCGGTATCCCCGACCCGAAAACCCGCGTCGACAGCTATCCCCACGAGTTCTCCGGCGGCATGCGGCAACGGGCAATGATCGCCGTGGCCCTGGGCTGCAACCCCAAGGTGCTGATCGCCGACGAGCCGACCACGGCGCTGGACGTCACCGTGCAGGCGCAGATCCTGCGCCTGCTGCTGGAGCTGCGCGACCGCCGCGGCCTGTCGATGATCCTGATCAGCCACGACCTCGGCGTGGTGGCGCAGACCTGCGACAGCATCGCCGTGATGTACGCCGGGCGCCTGTGTGAACACGGCGCCAAGCAGGCTCTACTGAGCCAGCCGCGCCATCCCTACAGCGCCGGATTGCTGGCCTGCCACCCCGCGGCGCGGCGGCACGCGGGGCTGATGAACACCATTGCCGGGCAACCGCCGCTGCTCGACGCCCTGCCCGCCGGGTGCCGATTCGAACCGCGCTGCCCGCAGGCCACGCCGGACTGCCGGGCACATCTGCCGGAACTGCGCGTCTCCGGCCCCGGCCATCGCCTGGCCTGCCATACCCCGCTGCTGGCCGGAGGCCTGTCATGACCACGCTGTTGCAGGTCAACGACCTGCATGTGCAGTTCCCCGCCCCGGGCGGCGGCGTGTTGAACCTGCGTCCACGCAAGGTCAACGCCGTCAACGGCGCGTCGCTGAGCCTTGCCGCCGGCCAGGCCCTGGGCCTGGTGGGCGAGTCGGGTTGCGGCAAGAGCACCCTGGCCCGGGCCATCCTGCAGCTGACCCCGGCCAGCAGCGGCCAGGTGCTGTTCGATGGCAGCGACATGCGCCAGGGCAACCGCCTGGATATCGAGCGCCTGCGCCGTGAGACCGCAATGATCTTCCAGGACCCGTACAGCGCGCTCAACCCGCGCCAGCGCGTCGGCCAGATCCTCGCCGAGGTGCTGCAGGTGCAGCGCAAGGTGCCCACCGCGCAGATCCCCGCCCGGGTCACCGAACTGCTCGGCCTGGTCGGTCTGCGCGCCGAGCTGGCCAACCGCAAGCCCGGCTCGCTCAGTGGCGGCCAGTGCCAGCGGGTCGGCATCGCCCGGGCGCTGGCCGTCGAGCCCAGGCTGATCGTCGCCGACGAGTGCGTTGCCGCCCTCGACGTGTCGATCCAGGGGCAGATCATCAACCTGCTGCTGGAACTGCGTCAGCGCATGGGCCTGGCCCTGCTGTTCATCACCCACGACCTGGGCGTGGTGCGCCACCTGTGCGACCGCGTGGCGGTGATGTACCTGGGGCGGATCGTCGAGGAAGGCCCGGTGGCCGAGGTCTTCGACGACCCGCGCCATCCCTACACCGCCGCGCTGGTGCAGTCCATCGCCGACATCGACCCGGCCCGGCGCCTGCCGCAGCAGCCGCTGGCCGGCGAGCCGCCGAGCCCGCTGCAGCCACCGTCCGGCTGCGCCTTTCACCCACGTTGCCGCCACGCGTTGCCCCAGTGCGGCGCAGCCATTCCCCCCAGCCACGCAGAAACTGGCCGCTACCATGCCTGCGTCCACCCGCGCCTGCCGTGCTGACCCACCCCACATGACCATCAAACGGAGCTTGAGCATGAAACCCACCGCATTGAAGTTACTCACCGCCGCCGTGCTGGCCGCCAGCACCCTGGCCGGCGGCATGGCCCAGGCCGCCGGCGTGCTGACCATCGGCTGCCGCGAGGAGAGCACTACCTTCGACCCGATCAAGAGCGCGCAGAACCGCGACAGCTGGGTCTTCGCCAACGTCTACGACGTGCTGGTGCGCGTCGACAACAGCGGCACCAAGCTGCTGCCGGGCCTGGCCGAAAGCTGGAAGGTTTCCGACGACGGCCTGACCTACACCTTCAAGGTGCGTGAAGCCAAGTTCTCCGACGGCTCGCCGCTGACTGCCAGCGATGCGGCGTTCTCCCTGCTGCGCATTCGCGACAACCCCGGCTCGCTGTGGGCCGACTCCTACAAGATCATCGACAAGGCCGAAGCACCGGACGACCGCACCCTGGTGGTGACCCTGAAGAACAAGTCGGTGCCGTTCCTCGCACAGCTGGCGACCGCCAACGTGTCGATCCTGTCGAAAAAGGCCATGGACACCATCGGCGAAGAGGCCTACGCCCAGGAGCCGGTGACCTCCGGCGCGTTCAAGGTCAAGGAATGGCTGCGCGGCGACCGCGTGATCCTGGAGAAGAACCCCTACTTCTGGGAAGCCGACAAGGTCAGCCTGGACGGCGTGGAGTGGATCTCCATCCCCGACGACAACACGCGCATGCTCAAGGTCCAGGCCGGCGAGCTGGACTCGGCGATCTTCGTGCCGTTCTCCCGCGTCGACGCGCTGCAGAAAGACAAGAGCCTGACCATCCACATCGACCCGTCGACCCGCGAGGACCACCTGCTCATCAACCATGAGAAAGGCCTGCTGGGCAAGGTCGAGGTGCGCGAAGCCATCGACCTGGCGATCGACAAGAAGGCGCTGGTGGAAACCGTGACCTTCGGTCATGGCGAAGCGGCCTATTCGTACATTCCCAAGGGCGCGCTGTACCACAATGCCAACAACCCGCAACGCCCGTTCGACCCGGACAAGGCCCGTGAACTGCTGAAGAAGGCCGGTGCCGAGGGGCTGAAGATCAATTATGTGGTCAACGCCGGCAACGAGGCCGACGAGCAGATCGCCGTGCTGGTACAGAAGCAGCTGGCCGATGTCGGCATCACCGCCAACCTGCAGAAGGTCGACCCGACCCAGAGCTGGCAGATGCTGGTCGATGGCGACTACGACCTGTCGGTGATGTACTGGACCAACGACGTGCTCGACCCGGACCAGAAGACCACCTTCGTGCTTGGCCACGACACCAACCAGAACTACATGACCCGCTACCACAACGACAAGGTCAAGGACCTGGTGGCCGCGGCCCGGGTGGAGACCGACCCGGTCAAGCGCGGGCAGATGTACCAGGACCTGCAGAAGCTGGCCAAGCAGGACGTGCACTGGATCGACCTGTACTACAGCCCGTACATCAACATCTCGCGCAGCAATATTCAGAACTTCCTGCAGAACCCGCTGGGCCGTTTCACGCTTGAGGAAACGGTGAAGCAGGAAGCAGGGGTGAAGACTGCACAGAAGTGAAGGTCAGGGGGCGGCTGATGGCCGCCCCCTTTTGTTTCACACCTTGGCCTTGCGCCGGCGCACCCACACCCAGGCAGCCCCCGCCAACACCACCAACCCCACCGGTAGCACCTGCGCCTTGTACGGCCGCAACGCCGCCCGTGCGGCATCCAGCTTCTCTGTCACGTAGCGTTTGTTGGCCTGGTCGAACTGCGGCGCTTCGCACTGGTTGCCGAAATCCTCTGCCCACTGCACAAACGGCCCCTGCTGGACATAGCGCTTGTACAGTGCGCTTTCCTGCTCGCTGCCGGGCACCCAGCCCGCTGCCGTGCACAACACCGCGGCGAAGGCCTGGCTGCTGCGCGGCAACTGGTCCGCAGCCTGGTTGGCCAGGTCGGCGGCGACATAACGATAGTGGTAACGCTGGTCGGGCTTGGCCTCGGTCGCCAGCTGGCGCTGCACCTCGCCGGCACCGATGAACGGCCCGGGCTGCAGGGTGGCGCTGCCCAGGCTGAAGCTGCCGCCCAGCCAGGCATAGTCCGGCGCCATTTCGTAGCCGAGGATCTCCATGCCGGCGCCGCGTGCCAAGGTGGCCGCGGCAAACAGCGCCTCGGCGCGGCCCGTGGGTGTCCAGCGCGAGACGGCCTCCTGGCGGTGCTGGCCATAGGCCTTGGCGTCGGCCTGCAATTGGGCCGTGGCGAAGTAGCCGGGCGCCTCATCGTAACGGCCCTCGCGCAGCAGGCGTCGGCCCAGCAGCTCGCGCAGCTGCGTCGCCACCGGCCGCGGTGCATAGCCGCCCTCTTCCACCTTGGGCGCCGCTGGCGCCGGCACATGGGCATCGACATAGCCCTTGAGCTCGTCCAGGGTCAGCACGCGGTCGGCCACGTTGGCGGTGTCCTGCCAGTAGATGTCCTGGCTGCGGTACAGCAGGTCGAACGCCTGCAGATAATCGCCGCGCTCCAGCGCCAGGATCGCGCCCTCGCCTTCGACCCGGCAGCCGGGCTTCACGCTTTCGTAGTCCCAATCAGGTGTCTGTCTCGAGCCCCACGACTCTTCGCGGGGGAACGCGGCGGCGGCCTTGGCATAGGCCGCTGCGGCCTGGGCCTTGTCGCCATCGCGCAAGGCCAGCTTGGCGCGCAGCCACCAGGCAAGGCCGCTATCGCCAGCCTGCTGCAGATAGCTCCTGGTCGCGGCATAGTTGCCTTGCTGGTAGGTCAACGCCGCCAAGCGGTCGGCGTCTTCCAGCTTGTCGCCGACACTGGCCTGCAGCAACGCGGGCAGGCGCCGGGCCTGGGTTGGCGGCTGGCCGTCGTAGTCCCAACCAACATGGCTGAGCAGATAGGCGGTGAGCAGCTTGCGCGGCATCGGTTGTGCCAAGTGCGTCTTCAGCTGTTCATCCGGCAGGCTCACCAGTTCGTTGGCAAGCTGCCTGAGCGAGCTGTAGCCGCTGCCCGAGCCCAGACGGCTCTGGCTGGCATACAAGCGGATGGCGCTGTTCCAGTCGCCGGCGAGCTTGGCCAGGCGGGCTTCCTCGCCAAGGCTGGCAACCCCCAGCTCCAATGGGTCGCTGAAGCCTTCGGCGCTGAGCGCGCGGGCTTTTTGGAAAGCTTCGCGCGCCTGGGCTTGCAGGGCCTGCGGCGTCTGCTGCGGATCATCACTGGCCTCGATGCTCCTGGCCATCAAGGCCCGCCCCAGCGAGTAGGCCGCCCAGGTGCTGCGCAGCTTGCGTTGTTCAGCGGGCAGGGCCAGCACCTGGGCGAAATAATCCGCCGCCAGGGCGTGGTCGTCGCTGTCGAAAGCCACTGCGCCGGCAATGTACAGGCGCAGTTCATCCGGCAGTTCGGCGCCCTGCTCCAGCACCTGTTGCGGATCCGCCAGGGCACGCAGTTGCGCGACCTTCTCGCGCAGCGCTTGCGGCAACTCGTCGGCCTCAATACGGCTGCGCTGCTCGCGGTAAGGTCGGTCGTTGTCGTCACCGTCCCAGTAAGGGGTCAGGGTCGCATCGGTGGCGGGCTTGAGGCCTGCGATCTGCTCGCCGAGGCGATTCACCTCGAAGCCGAAATTGCCCTCCGGCAACTCGGCCAGGGTCTGCGCTCGGTCGCCGAGCAACTGCATCGGGAAGTCCGGGCCACAGGCCAGCGCCGGAACGGCCGGCACGCTCAGGGACAGGTACAGCAGGCGCCGGGGCCAGTTACGGGTAGACATTCCATGCTCCTTGATCGATTCCATGGCAGCGCGCCCAGCCGAGGACGCGCCGGCCGCCAGCGGCGAGACGCGCGCTGGACTGGCGGTTGAAGATGAGGTGTTGCGAGGCTTGCTGCAAGCGGTAGCCGTTGAGCCCGTCGGCAGCGTCACAGGATGCGACGTCCAGTTCCACCCGCGCAGGCATCGGCAGGTCGAGATTGCCGACGTTGACCAGCGTGATGTCGCGCAGCCCCGCCTGCCCGGACAGTTCGACCTGCCAGTGGCTGGCGAGCGCGTCGCCTCGCGCCACCGCCGTCAAAGTGGTCAGGCTCCAGGCGCGGCGGTCGCCGGGCAGTGGCAGGCGGAACCAGATCAACCCGGCCAGGTGCGCAGGTGGCTGGTTGCGCAATTGGCTGCCCAGGTCCGCCAGCTGTTGTGGATCGGCCAGCAGTTCGCGGCGTTCGCCACCACGGTTCAACGGTGTTTCGCTTTCCACAATGGGCGCGCCACCGGTATCGGGCAGCAATGCGACGCCATAGGCGGGCAAGGCCAGGTAGAACGGCTTGTCGCTGACGCGACTCCATCGTTCGGCCCATTTCCGGGCTTTTACCGGGTCGAACAACCCCTGGCGCGGGTCGCTCACTGCGTGCACCTGCAGCACACTGCTGTCCACCGCCTGCAACAGCGCCGGCAGCTGCGGGCTGTCGAGCCAGGCGGGCAATGCGGTAATGCTCAGCTTCAGGCCCGGCGGCAGTTGCTCGCGCAGTTTCAGAAGAAATTCGCCATAGCCCGCAAGGCGGGCGCTGCCGCTGTCATGGTCGATCTCCAGCCCGACAAGGGGCACACCTGCGGCCTGCCAGTCCGCCAGCAGACGCGCCATCTGTGGGCCTGCCTCCTGCAGGTCGAGCGCCGGCAGCTGGCCGTCCAGGCGCACCACGGCGATCACCGGCCGGCCATCGGCCTTGAGCCGTGGCAGGTCGACCAGCGCCCTGCTCCACCCGGCCTTGGGCTGCGCTTGCAAGGCCAGCACGCGCAAGGTCGAAAAGTCGGCGCGGCTGTGCGCCAGGGCCTGCTCGTGGGCGGGTTGCCATTGGCGTTGCCAGATATACAGTTGCTGGTCGAGGGGCGGTGCGGGCTCGGGCCGGCAGCCGGCGAGCGCTCCGAGCACGACGCAGAAGAACAGATGATGCAGGGACAGGTTGGCGGGCATGCAATCCTTTGTCTGGCGCGTTCGGCTGCCGGTGGCGAGGTGGCGATATTACCTCAACTCAGCCTCCAGGCGGCGTCCTGCCAGCTGTGGAGTACAGATGTTCTCCCTGGTGTTCTCCCTGGGCGAATGTGCCAGGATTACCGTCGCTGAGCGGGCAACGCGATCTGCCGCCAGCCGTGTCGGTAGTTTGTTGCCCGGGTTGTATCAATGCGGTGAGTAACGCGTCTTCATTCAGTACGCGTGATTTTAAATAGCTGCGCACTAGTTAGAAGACTATCTAGCTTCGGCTCCAACTATAAACTTGCACATCAAAGGACAAGAATTAACTTAATTGATTATCATTCATCAACTCAGCCCCCTAAAACATCAAGATTAATCACTTATATATAGTCATGATTAATAATTCGCAAGCCTTCTAACACCATCGTAAAAACAGCGCGATTTATCTAACGCCCGCCCCACATTTACTTGCAAAAGCGAAGCGGCCGACTAGTTTTGTGTTTGTCTTCGCCAACATTATAACTACAACTCCCCCGCCATTTAGTTCAAAGGAGTCCCTGTCCTCGCGCCTATGGGGCGTGACGCTCGATTGCTGAAACGGAAATCAGTCAAATAACAAGAGGGACGCTTGATGAAGCGCAGCCGCAGGTATCGTGCGCTCTCGCAAAGAGGGCCGGGCAAACATTTCTGGTTGTCAGTACTGTGTTTCTCAGGCCTGGTGATCGCCAGCTTTGTGTTATTCGAACAACAGATCCAGACTTTCCTCTCCCACCTCGAACACTTCCTGCCTTCGACCCCGGCCCAAATGCTTACCCTGGCGTTGCTGCTGATCGGCTTGCTGGCGCTGGACGTGGTACTACCCGTGCCGTCGAGCATGGTCGCGCTGCTTGCGGTGGCGACGCTTGGCAGCATTGGCGGCTACCTGGTGATCTTCATCGGCCTGTGCCTGGGCGCCGGGCTGGGGTATGCGCTGGGGGCCGGGTATTTTCGCCTGTTGTCCAGCCGCCTGGGCCTGCACCAGCGCCAGCCGGGGCAACTGGCGTATCGGCTGGGCACGCTGTCGTTGATCTGCCTGCGCGGCGTGCCGGTGCTGGCGGAAACCTCGGTGGTGGCGGCCGGCATGCAGCGCTATCCGCTACGCGCCTTCATCCTGGTCACTACCCTGGCCAATGCCGGCCTGGCACTGGCCTACAGCGCCATCGGCACCTTCCTGGTCGCGCAGAACGCGCTGCTGGTGACCCTGCTCGCCGGCATGGTCCTGCCCGCGCTGTTCATCGCCGGGTACAGCCTGTTCAAGGCCTTGCGCAAGGGTGAGCCACTGCGCGGGCGTTTCACGGTCAGTTACGACTACCCCGTGGTGTTCACCGACCACCTGTTCGATCCGCTCAACACCTGCCTGCATCGCCAGCTCACCGCACAGCAGCGTGGCCGCGTAACGGTGCTGGTCTTCGCCGACGAACAGCTGCTGCGCTGCGCACCGCAGCTGCCGGGCCAGATCGACGCCTACTTTGCCGCCCATGACGCAGACCTGAACCTGAAAGCCGCGCCCATCGCCGTGCCGGCCGGTGAGCTGAGCAAGGACGCACAGGTACTGCAACAGCTCTACAGCGACATGCTGAGCCATGGACTGGACCGCCACTGCTTCGTTCTGGCCTTGGGCGGCGGCGCCGTGCTGGACGCGGTGGGCTACGCCTGCGCCACCTTTCACCGGGGCATGCGCCTGATCCGCATCCCCAGCACGGTACTGGCACAGAACGACGCCGGCATCGGCGTGAAGAACGGCATCAACGCCTTCGGCCAGAAGAACCTGCTCGGCGCCTTCTACCCCGCCAGTGCGGTGATCAATGACTTCCAACTGCTCACCACACTTGCCCACCGCGACCGCATTGCCGGGCTGGCCGAGGCCGTCAAGGTGGCGCTGATCAAGGACCGCGCCTTCTTCGAGTGGATGGAGCGGGAGGCCGATGCCCTCGCCCACTTCGACCATCCGGCCAGTCGTTACGCCATCCGCCGTTGCGCAGAGCTGCACCTGGGGCACATCACCGGCGCTGGCGATCCCTTCGAACGCGGCAACGGGCGTCCCCTGGACTACGGCCATTGGGCGGCGCACAAGCTGGAGAATTTCAGCCAGCACCGCCTGCGCCATGGTGAGGCGGTGGCAGTGGGCATGGCCCTCGACGGGCTCTATGCCAATGCCCTGGGGCTGTTGAGCGATGCCGACAGCGAGCGGATCTTGAGCCTGTTGCTCAAGCTCGGTTTCAACCTGTGCCCAGCGGAGCTGAACCTGAAGGATGCGCATGGGCGTTCGCGGGTGTTGCTCGGGCTCGAGGAGTTTCGCCAGCACCTGGGCGGCCAGCTGTCCATCCCCATGCTCAGCGGCATCGGCGCATCGGTGGACCTGCACGAGATCGACGACGGCCTGATGGAACAGGCATTGCTGCGCCTTGCCAGTTATCGCGGCAATCCGCTGACCCTCGGCGAAGGCGTTGCGCAATGAACCAGATGAAGACCTGGATGACCGTCGGCCGCGTCTCCAACCTGCCCACGGTATGGACCAACACCCTGGCCGCCGCACTGTTGGCCAGCAGCGCCGGGGCCCTGGCACCACCCTCGTCACTGGTGTGGATCCTGCTGTTGGCCATGCTGTCGCTGCTGTACCTGGCCGGCATGCTGCTCAACGACCTGCTGGATGCCGACTGGGACCAACAGCATCACAACCCGAGGCCGATCACCCAGGGCCTGGTCAGCCGCCGTCAGGTGCGCCTGGCCACCTGCCTGGCACTGCTGCTGGCGGCAGCCGCGGCCCTGGGGCTGAGCCGGCTGATCGAGCAGCCCCATTGGCTGCTGGCCAGCGTCACCCTGCTGGTGGGCTGCATTCTCGGCTACAACCTGCTGCACAAGAAATACGCCCACAGCGTCTGGCTGATGGGCGCGTGCCGCTCGGCGCTGTACCTCACCGCGGCGGCCAGCCTGGCGGTGCCGGCGCAGCCCATCTGGCTGTGCGCGATCCTGCTGGGCGTGTACATCAGCGGCCTGACCTACCTGGCGCGCCAGGAGCACCTCAACCAGTTGCTCAGCCGCCTGCCCCTGCTGCTGATGCTCAGCCCGCTGGCCCTGGCGGCCTACGCCGACACCCTGTGGTTCTGGCCGGTGTTGCTGCTGTGGCTGGGCTGGTTGGGCTGGCACTACTGGCTGCACCTCGCCGATCCGCGGCGCCGACAAGTACGCGCCTTCATCGGCGCTGGGCTGGCGGCCCTGCCACTGTTCGATGCCCTGGTGCTGGCGGTGGCCGACCAGCCCCTGGGCAGCCTGTTGTGCGTCCTGGTGTTCTTCCTGCTTCCACACCTCCAACGCTGGATCAAACCAACATGAACAGTCATATCGCTTCGTCGCCCACGGCGGCGCTGGAGATGCGCCACGACTGCCTGGCCGCACGGCAGCAGGCCTTGGTCGCGCAACTCGATCAGGCCGAGTTGCAGTGGTGGCACCAGGCACAGGCGCGCCTCGGGCAGGCGCCGGACGCCAACACCGCCGCCCTGCTGAGCAGCCAGTGCAAGCGCCGGATCAGCGACCGGGCCATGCCCGACGATGAGGGCTGGAGCCAGTTGCAAGTGGCGCGCGCGCTGCTGTTGGCGCAGGTCCTCGGCCAGCAACCCCAGGCCGGGCAGCTGCCTTTGCTGCGCCAACTGTTCCTGTGGGGCGACGACCACGAAAAGGTCGCCCTGCTCAAGGCCCTGGATTGGCTCGACAGCCGTGGCGCGTGCGTGGAGCTGGCCTTGCAGGCCGGGCGTACCAGCAACAGCCAGGTGTTCGCCGCCCTCGCCCTCGACACCCTCTATCCGTCCCGCCACTACCCGGAGCGGGCGTTCCACCAGCTGGTGCTCAAAGCGCTCGGCATGGGGCTGGACGTGAGCCGCCTGCGCGGCCTGAGCCAGCGCCAGGGCGTCTCCCTCAACCAACTGGCCCTTGATCTGCTGGATGAGCAACTGGCTGCCGCGCGTCCGGTCTCCGGCGGTCTGTACCTGGCGATTGCCTTCAGCCTGCTCAGCCCGGCGCAGCACCAGCGACTGCTCGGCCTGTGCCGCCAGCAATGCCTGCCTTCCGGCTGGCATGACCAGCTGGCCGCCCACTTGCCGACCTGATTCCCGACGATGCCTTCTCCCTGACGAGGATTCACCATGCCCAAGTACTTCGACCCGCATATCCATATGGTCAGCCGCACCACCGACGACTACCAGAACATGGCTGCCGCCGGCATCACCGGGGTGATCGAACCGGCGTTCTGGCAGGGCCAGGCCAGGACCAGCCTCGGCAGCTTCGTCGACTACTTCGACACCCTGCTGGGTTGGGAACGCTTTCGCGCCAGCATGTTCGGCATCCATCACTTCTGCACCATCGGCCTCAACCCCAAGGAGGCCAACGACCTGTCGATCGCCAATGAGGTACTGGAGGTCCTGCCGCGCTATCTGGTCAAGGACGGGGTGGTGGCGGTGGGTGAAATCGGCTACGACGACATCACCCCCGAAGAAGACCGCTTTCTCGCCGCGCAGCTTGAGCTGGCGCGGCAATTCAACCTGCCGGTGCTGGTGCACACGCCACACCGCGACAAGATCGGCGGCACCAAGCGCACCCTGGCGGTGATCCGCGAAGTCGGCATCGCCGAACACCTGGTGATCATCGACCACCTCAACGAACTGACCCTGCCGCTGGTGCTCGACAGCGACTGCTGGCGCGGCCACTCCATCTACCCCAACACCAAGATGTCCGAGCAGCGCATGGTCGCGCTGCTGCAGCAGTACGGCACGGAAAAAATGGTGGTCAACAGCGCCGCCGACTGGGGCATCAGTGACCCGCTCAAGGTGCCCAAGACCGGCCAGGCGATGCTGGCCGCAGGCTTCAGCGAAGCCCAGGTCGAACAGGTGCTGTTCCACAACCCGGTGGACTTCTTTGCCCAGAGCGGCCAGCTGGACAAGGCCCTGGTCAGCACCCCGCTGCCCATCGACCAGCGTCGCCAGTGGCAGGAAAACTCGGCCCTGCGCGGCCAGGATCCGGTGGTCAAATGAGCACTGGCCGGGGTTGGAGCGCCTCGCAGCTCGGCTATTGCGGCAATGTGCACCCGGCACCTGACCTGGCCGCGCTGCGCGCCTCCATCGAGCAACACTTCCAGGGGGTGCGCCGACTGCGCGGGCTCGATGTGCAAGACAGCGGGCTGTGGATCAGCGCCCGCGCCGTATCCGAGTTGCGCCAAGCGCCGGCACGGCAGGCGTTTCTCGACCTGCTGCGGCAAAGCGGGCTGCGCCTGACCTCGCTCAACGGCTTCCCGTATGGGCAATTCCATGACGGCGCGGTGAAAGCCGCTGTCTACCTGCCCAGCTGGGCTGAGCCGCAGCGGCTGGCGTACAGCCTGGAACTGGCGCGGCTGCTGGCCGAGGCCCTGCCGCCAGACTGCCGGCAAGGGGTGATTTCCAGCGTGCCGCTGGGCTACGCGGCCCACTGGAGCCCGACGCTGCAGCAGCGTGCCGAGGAACAGCTACGCCAGCTCACGGCGGCACTGGCCCGGCTGCATCAGGAGACCGGCAGGAAGATCGTGATCTGCCTGGAAATGGAGCCGGACTGCGTGCTGCAGACCACCGACCAGGCCATCGCTTTCTTCCGCCACTGGCAGGCCAGCGACCCACACCATGGGTACCTGGCGCTGTGTTTCGACGTCTGCCACCAGGCGGTGATGTTCGAGGACTGCCGGCAGTCCCTGGAAAGGCTGCGCCAGGCCGGGGTGCCCATCGGCAAGATCCAGCTGTCCAACGCGATGATCTGCCGCCTGCCGAGCCAGGACCCGAGCCGCTGCGCGCAGGTGCTCGAAGTGCTGGGCAGCTTTGCCGAAGCCACCTATCTGCACCAGGTGCAGGCACGCGACAGCCAAGGCCACCTGTGCGCCTGGGCGGACCTGCCGGCTGCGCTCACCGCCTGCCTGGCGGAGCCCGGGCGCTACCAAGAGTTAAGGGTTCACTTCCACATCCCGCTGTTCAGCGAACACCTGCTGCTGCCGGAGCTCGGCGCCAGCCAGGCCGCCCTGGCGCAGACCTTCGATTTTCTCGCTGCGCACGAGGACATCCGCCCCGTGCTGGAAGTGGAAACCTACAGTTGGGGCGTTCTGCCTGCGCAACTGCGACCCACCACCGCCCCTGCCCAGCAACAGGGCATCAGCGACGAACTGCGCTGGGTCGAGGATCAGTTGCGCCAGCGTCGCCTGCTGCAACCCCACGCACAGGAGGTGTGTGCCGATGCCCTCTGAACAGCCCCGCCAGCCGCTGCTGCTGATCAACGTGGTCGGGCTGACGCCCGCGCTGCTTGGCGCGGCAACGCCGCACATCAACCGGCTGTTGCAAAAGGCCAGGATGGCCAGCCTGCAACCGGTGTTCCCTGCCGTCACCTCCACGGTGCAGGCCTCGATCCTCACCGGCCTGCCACCGGCCGGGCACGGCATCGTCGGCAACGGCTGGTACTTTCGCGACCAGGCCGAAGTGCGTTTCTGGCTGCAACCCAACGCCCTGATCCAGGGCGAGAAGGTCTGGCAGACGCTCAAGCGCGAACTGCCGGGCTTTCGCTGCAGCCAGTTGTTCTGGTGGTACAACATGTACGCCGACGTCGATGCCGCCATCACCCCGCGCCCGCACTACCCGGCCGATGGCCGCAAGCTGTTCGGCCTGTACTCGTCCCCGGCAGACCTGCATGCGCGGATCGAAGAGCAGATCGGCGCGTTCCCGTTCCCGGCGTTCTGGGGGCCGGCCGCCGGCATCGCCTCCAGCCGCTGGATCGTCGACTGCGCCATTGCCGAGTTCCAGCTCGATCGCCCGGACCTGCAGCTGGTCTATCTGCCGCACCTGGACTACTGCCTGCAACGGCTGGGGCCGGACCATCCGTCGATCGTCGACGAAGTGCGGGCCATCGACGCCGAGGTCGGCCGCCTGCTGGGCTTCGCCAAGGCGCAAGGCGCGGCCGTGATGCTGCTGTCGGAGTACGGCATCGAGGCAGTCAGTCAATCGGTGTCGATCAATCGCCTGTTGCGCGCCGAAGGCCTGCTGCAGGTGCGCCAGTCGCTGACCTGGGAACTGCTCGACCCCGGTGCCAGCGATGCCTTCGCCGTGGTCGACCACCAGATTGCCCATGTCTACGTCCGCCACGCCCGCGACATCCCTCGGGTCAAAGCCCTGTTACAAGGCCAGCCCGGCATCGAGCGGGTGCTGGACAGGACCGAGCAGCAGGCCTGGCAGCTGGACCATGCGCGCAGTGGCGAACTGGTCGCCGTGGCCGCCGCGGACCACTGGTTCGACTACCGCTACTGGCTCGACGATCGCAAGGCACCGGACTTCGCCCGCACCGTGGACATCCACCGCAAGCCCGGCTACGACCCGCTGGAGCTGTTCATCGACCCCGCCATCCGCTTCCCCAGGTTGAAAGTGGCGCGCCGTCTGCTGCAGAAGAAACTCGGCTTTCGCTACTACATGGACCTGATCCCGCTCGACACCTCGATGGTCCGTGGCAGCCACGGCCGCCTGCCCGCCAGCGCGCAGACCGGGCCACTGCTCATTACCGATTGTGATCTGCCGTTGCCGGGCAGCCTGCCGGCGACAGCGGTGAAGCAACTGCTCCTGCAGCATTTTCTGGGGCACTCATACACCGACCTGGCCAAAGCCAAGGAGCTTACATGCGGCGAGCCATCTCAATAACCGTCCTCAGCGCACTGGCCGGACTGGCCCAGGCCGAGGGCACCACCCCCTTTGATTGCAACCAGTTCATGCAGTTTGGCGGCAATGTCGACCAGGCCCGGCAGACCTTCGCCCAAGGGCCGGAAACCATGAGCTGGAACTGGTTCGTCTGCCTGAACCAACCAGTCGAGAGCAACAGCCCCAACCGGGTCTGGGAAACCCTCAAACCCTCGGACCAGGTCTACCTGAGCAATGGCGCCGCGCCACTGCCCTGGGGCCAGAGCGAGCCGGTGCCGGCCGCGGTGCTGCAGGCCGCCCAGGCCCAGGGCCTGAACGTCAACCGCACGTTCCACAACCTCAATGCCGTGCAGCAGGTGGATGGCCTGATCCTGGAAATGGGCGGCGCGGTGCCGACCGCGCAACAGGGGCAACCGGTGCGCTTCCAGCTGTTGATGGGCGAAGACACCTTCGACTACATCGTGCAAAAGCAGGTGTACAACGTGAACGGCCAGGCCGCCTTGACCAGCAACCTGGCATTTCCCTCCACCGCCTGGGAGCTCAAGGCCGCCTGGCTGTGGATCGGCAATGACCCGGATTATCAGCAGCAACTGCAAGGCGATGGCTACTACATCGCCCAGGCCTACTACCAGCAGGACAACGGCCAGTACCAGGTCGGCTACGCCGCGCTCAGTGGCCTGCACGTGGTCAACAAGCTGAACCCGCAATGGGTCTGGACCACCTTCGAGAATCGCAACAACGGCAAATACACCGTGACCAACGCGATTCCGTCCACCCCGATGAGCAACAGCACCGGGCCGACCCCGGCGGCGCAGGCGGCCAACACCACGTTCCAGGCCCTGTACCCGGATCTGGCGCAATACGACCTGATCGGCACCCAGTCCGAGACCACTCCGACGGTGCTGGCCAACTCCCAGCTCGAGTCGGCCTTCCAGAGCCAGTCCTCGTGCTTTGCCTGCCATGGCACGGCGGCCTACTCCAAGACCAAGGGCTATTTCAATTTCGCCCAGAAACAGCAGGGCGGGATTGTCTATCCGACCGCCGAAGTGCCGGCGTCCGAATTCGCCGGGTACAACAAACTGGACTTTGTCTGGTCGCTGAAACGCGCCCAGTGGCAACGCTAAGGAGCACGACATGAGCGTACTGAACTTCCCGCGCATCTACCTCGGCGGCCATATGTTCTGGAGCCCGCCGACCGCCAACAACAACGACATGTTCCCCCTCTACGATGCCTCGAAGATGCGCCTGAACTGGCGTTTCCTCGAGTACTACGGGATCAACCCGGCGAATGCCAGCAGCAAGTTGATGCCATGGGTCATCGCCCCGCAAGTGCTGCTCGAAGCACCCACCTATGTGACCCAGGTGCCGGGCAACGTCTCGCAGAATCCCAGCGTGATGATCCCCGGCGAGTGGAACCTGTTCGGCGACAACGCCTGCGGCACCGTCAACTACACGCCGGCAGACCCCACGATCCCGGCGACCGCCTCCGTCATCACCGGCGGCGAGCTGCCCGGTGGCGGCTATGTCAGCCAGGACCCGCTGATCAACCAGACCTACAACCTGTTCGGCAACCCGTTCGGCAGCGACGCCCCCACCCCGGCGCGTTTCGTCGACGTCAGTCCCTGGCAGAACACCTTCACCGCGCTGTATTTCGACCGACTGGTACTTGGCAACGCTCAGTGCGGCCTGACGCTCATGCGCGAGCACCGCATGCTCGACCGTTTCCTCAACTTCAACTGGGCGACCCTCGGTGGCCTGATCTATGTGACCACCACCTGGCAGACTTGCTTCCCCAAAGAGAACCTGAGCTGGGCCCTCGGCAACTCGCAACTGCTGCAGAACCTGCAGCAACAGATGGAGCAGCAGAAGGCCAAAGGGCTGATGTTCCGCTTCTCTACCTACCTGACCTGCTACGACATGAACGGCGTTTTCAATGACCAACCTCCCATCATCACCCACACCGTAGACTCGAAGATCCTGGCCAACGTGCAGGCGATGTACCAGAAAGGCATGGACAATGTCGGCAGCATCTTCTTCAACCCCGCCTACAGCCGCACCGCCGGCACCCTGGGCCTGTGGTTCGACGACGAGTTTCCCACGGCGCCCGCCGGGCGGCGGCTGGTGCCTTGCAAACCGGTACAGTTGCAGAAGGACGGCGTGGACTTCAAACCCATGACATTGGGCGTGATCTCGGCGCAGGTGCATGACGATACCCTGTCGCTGGACCTGCTCAACGGGTTCCCCAGCTATGCGCTCGATGCGAATGCCAAGATTCCTGAGCCGGCGAAGTTCGATGCTGGCAACTACCAGCTGGGGATACGCCAGGGCGAGCAATTCACGCCGTTGGCCAGTTTCGGCTATGACGACTATCAGCAGGCAGCCTTCGACAAACGTTCGGGGATCCTCGACCTGCCGCTGAGCGCCGAGGCGCAGAAGCAGTTGCAAAGCGGCGCGCTGGAGCTGCAGCAGCAAGGCACCACGCCGGTGCAGGCGGCGACCCAGCAGATGTGGACCGCCGAAGTGGTCGAGAGCGCCAGTTTCATCGATGTCGGCGACACCAGGACCTTGCAGATCATGGTGCAGTACGACGGCCTGCCCGCGCCGGCCGGCACCGTGCTGACGGTGGCCGAGTACAACAACGCCTACATGATGTGCACCACCGACTACTACCTGGCGTTCAGCAACCCGGCGGACTTCACGCTGTTCCTGGAGGACCCGGACGATCCCGCCAACAACACCCCCAACCTGCCGCAGTTCGTCGGTACCCCGTCGCTCACCCGCCAGCTGAGCGAAGGCACGGGCCGCAGACTCACGGCGACCCACCCCGCCGGCCCGACCACCGGCATGAAAGCGGTGAGCTACCAGCAGTACCTGCCCACGCCAGGTTCGGTGGCCCTGAGCCCCAGCCTGGCGTTCGCCAAGCCCATTCAGGGCCAGGGCACGCTGAAGGATGAGCCGAAGGGCAACGTGCAGTTCAGCACCACGCAGATCACCACCGACGCCAACGGGGTTGCCCTGCTGACCGTCAAGGCCGTGGCGTCGGGCTTCCCGACCTTGCGCTTCTTCGTGCATGAGGGCGGGCAGCCGCCGCAGGTCCCGTTCAGCTTCAAGCTGATGCAAACCTATACCGACTTCCTCGCGCCGCTGCGCGTGCTGCCCCAGGAACCGGAGATACAGCAGGCGTTCGTCGATGCCTGGAACCAGGTCTACAAGCAGCAGAACGCCGGCCAGTTGATCTGGGAAAGCTTCATCTACCCGCTCATCCTGCAGCCGTTCTTCTACATGTACCCGATCATGAACAAGTACATGCCGCTGAACTCCCTGGCACGCATAGAAGGCGCGGTCGACCAGCTCATCGTGCTGATCAGCAAGGAGTACCAGGAGGAAAGCACCCTGGCGATGCCCATCACCCGGGACATGCCGCAAAGCCGCCGGGCGGTGCTGGAGCTCTGGGCCCAGGCCCTGGTGAAACGCAACTACCCACCCATCGAACTGAGCATGAGCGACTACCCGCAAGCCTGACCGACAGGACCGCCGGGTGACGAGGCTGTCACCCGGCACACTTCACAGGAGTGTCCCATGAACACCCGCATCCTCGACCGACTGTTGCTGCTTGTCCTGCTGCTGTGCCCCGCGCTGGTCGCCCAGGCGGACGACAGCGCCGTCTATTTCACCATGGGCGTGCACAACACCCTGGGGTGCGATGCGAGCAACGGCAACTGCATCGCCAAACGCGCACCGAGCGACCCGTCCGATCCGTTCTTTCCGGCGTACTGGATCAGCGACTGGACGATGTACCGGGTGATGCACAACTACCAGAAGAATCCGCCGCCCTACAGCAACCCACCGGCCACCCTGGCCCCGGCCGACTACACCGTGTCGCGTGGCACCAGCTACTACGACACCACCTACATTCCAGCGGACGGCGACGGCTTCGGCGCCATGATGGAGCACTACGAGAAGTACTGCCTGCCGATCTTCCCGATCAAGAACAACAATTACACCTGCTCGTTCGTGTCCCTGGGTAACAAGGCCTACTTCCTCACCTACCCGCAGGACCGGCCCAAGGACATGCCGCCCTGCTGCATGTTCTCGCCGATGAACCACCCGCCTCGGCAGGACTTCATCAAGCACCTGCCCTACAGCGCCGCGCGCAGCCAGCACCTGGACGCCAGCGTGCAGGCCTATGCCCTGGACCTGGAGTCGCCGCAGGGGCCGATCCTGTTCGGCTATGCCTTCTACAACAAGGCCACTGGCCAGCCACCCTACCGGCAACCGCAGTCGTTCTACTTTTCCGGGGACGCCAGCGTCGCCAACGCACCGATCGTCAGCCAGAACTACACCGGCTTTCGCATCGCCAAGCCCGACCCCGCCCAGACCTGGGCGCAGGTCGCCGCCATGTGCCCGTCGAACCCGCCGCCCTGCCAGCTGTTCGAGCCGCCAGCCGGGCAGAGCAACGGGCACAAGGCGCAGTGGAACCAGCTGATGCAACGCAAACCCTGAGCCCAGCGAGGGATCGCCATGAAACCGATGATGCGTTTTTCCGTACTGCTGCTGGGCCTGGCCTGCCTGCCGGCGCTGGCCAGGGAACAGGCCGAGCCAGCGCCCCTGGCCACCCAGCTCAACTGCCAGCCACCTGCCAATGCACCGGCCCCCACGGCTGGCCAGGCGCAGTTCGACCAATACAGCTGGCAACTGTTCATTGCCCTGAACTGGCCCGCCCAGGACCGCCAACGCGGCAACCCGGACTGCACCCGGCAGCCTGGAGACGCCGGCTACACCGTCTGGCAGACCTACAAGACCGTCGACGAGATCTTCCTGCCGGGTGGCGCCGACCCTGGCCTTTGGAACACCCCGCAGGGCGCCAGGAGCCTGGGCATCATCAACATCGCCGCGCTGAAGAACAGCTCGCTGGTCAACGCCATCGACCAGGCCGTCGGCGGCTGGCTGATCGACCAGGCCGGTAACCCGACCTACTACGATATCTCGGCCAACGAGGCGTCCTACAACTACATCGTCGCCAACCAGTTCTACAACGCCGATGTGGTATCCAAGGCACGCAATATCCAGTTCCCCTATGGCGTCATCGAGATCAAGTCGAGCTGGCGCATCCTCGGCCCCCATGACAACGCCAGCCGCTACCTGACCATGCTGGCGCGGGTGGCCACCTTCGATGACCAGGGCCGGCGCAACGGCGTGACCGAGGCCTACCTCGGCCTGGTGGGCCTGCACGTGATCACCAAGGCCAAAGGTTATCCGCAGTGGATCTGGTCGACCTTCGAGCAGATCGACAACGTGCCGCCCAAGGCGCTGGTGGGCGGCCAGTGGGTCGACCAGCCTGCATCCGGCACCGCCTATTCCTACTTCAACGCCGACGCGCCCGCCGCAAGCCTCAACCAGTCGCCCTGCGACTGGCAGACCCAGGGCACGCAACTGGTCTGCGTGCCCAAGCCCGGCACCACCTTCCAGACCCCCAACCCGCTGAACCGCGTCACCCCGATCGCCGATGTCACCCAACAGGTCAACGCCGCCTACCGCGCCGACCCGGGGCTGCAACGCAGCGTGCTCAAGTACTACCAGCTGGTCACCACCCAGCGCCCGCTGATGCCCGACAACCCCGGCAATCCGCTGGGCCAGCCGACGCCCGCACTGTCGGCCAACGTCACCATGGAAAGCTACATCCAGCCCAACAGCAGCTGCATGAACTGCCACTCCATGGCCACGCCGGTGAAGAGCCCCTACAAGTCCGACTACTCCTACCTGTTCAAATTCGCCCATGCGCCCCTGGGCAAAACCATCAAGGACGAGGATTGAACCATGAGCATCCTGAATGGCCCCCGCCTGAACTTCTGGGGTGGCATCCGCACCGATGTCAGCCTGCCGAACAACTCGCCGACCATCCCCTTCGATGGCAACGACGAGTGGCCGATCTTCGACCTGACCACCTCGACCCTGGCGCCGGGCGCCGAGTCCTATACCGACGATCAGTTGAACGCCATGCTCAATGCGCCGAATGGTAACTACTACACCGCCGGCGGCTGGAACCACTATGGGCAGCACCTGGTAGACCTGCAAAGCGCCATGATCAGCTCGCAGGGCAGCCCCGGCAGCGTCAGCACCAGCGGTGACCTGGTGGGGCAACCGGTGTACCTGCTCGGTTCGCTGGACCCGGCGACCGGCCAGCCAACCAATTCCGGCCCGATGATGGTGGACCTGGACCCGACCTCGACGACCACCACGCAGATCTTCGTCGGCGGCCTGCAGATCGGTGGCAACAGCGATACCCAGCTGCTGATCCGCTGCGACACCGTGTGCAGCAGCCTCGATGTGAAGAAGCGCGTGCTGTTGCCCGCGTCGATGGACGCGCCGGGCTCGTTCCGCCTGAGCGGCACCTTCCAGCTGACCTTCCCGCTCGCCAGCATCGTCAGCTGGAACCGCGACAGCCCCGGGCTGCGCGCGATCATCCAGGCGCCGGGGGCGACCGGGATCGTGTTGCGCTTCGTGATGTTCGAGATGTGCCCGGCGATGACCACCGCGCAACTGGACGCCGACTACGCCGCGGGTCAATACACCCCGAACCCGAGCATCGGTCGGGTCATCGGCACCCTGGCCCCGGCTTTTGCCAACGAGCCCGCCAACTGCCTGCCGGGACGCCAACTGGTCAACCAGAGCACCGGCGCCACCGCCTACGCCGAGCTTGGCGGCAGCGGCCTGCTGAGCGTCGACATGGTCAACCTGATTCCGAAGCAGACCTTCAGGGCCGTGCGCGACGACATCACCAGCCCCATCGGCCCCAACGCCAACTATGGGCCGGTCACCTTCACCGCCGGCTCGGTGCCCCTGGCCACGCTCGATCCGAACAGCGACCTGCTGCTCAACTACTACGTGTATGGCGGCCTGGTCGACTTGCCGCTCGACGCCAGCCAGCAGCAGGCGACGAAAACCTCGGTGCTGCACGTCGACGCCCCCAGCGCCGTCGCCGGCACCCTGTTGCATGCCTGCGAGTCGGTCTATCGGGTCTACGCCGACCAGCGCAATGTCTACACCGAGGACTACCCAGACGGCCTGTCGATCACCCTGCAGGTGCGCTACCTGGGTGGCCCGGTAACCACCCTCAGCAAGATATTTCTCGATACCGGCCCTTCCGGCCCGGCCTACGGAGCGCCGGAAAACTGGGACTTCCTCGACGTGCCCGAGGTCCTGGTGGTCGATGCCGGCCAGCTCGCGGTCAGCCTGCCGGTCAAGGTCAAGCCCGGCACCGACGCACAGGCCGGGTTCGTCGCCCTGAGCTACTCCGTCAACGGCCTGGCCGCCGGCAGTTTTTTCACCAACTTCCGCAAATTCGCCAGCACCGACTTCGGCATCGCCACGGGCAGCACCATCACCTGGCAGCAGGTATACCCGAATGTCCTGCGCTTTCACTACCTGGCCTTCCCTGCCATGTCCCGGTACGTGCCGCTGAACCAGCCCGACGCGATCATGGCGGCGAAGGGGCCGATCCTCGCCCGCACCGCCGATGCCTACAAAGGCACCACGCTGTTCATGCCGGTGGTGCGTTCGATGTCGCCGAGTCAGCGGGCGCTGCTGCGCGCCTACCTCACCGGCGAGCCGTGGCAGCCACCGCAGTAGCCGCTACCCCTGTTTGCTCACGGAGAGAAGCCGATGCCTGCACCTGTTCATGTACCCACACAGCCACGCGAAACGCTGCGCCCCAGTACCCTCGTCGCCGAGGGCTTGCTCAACCCACGCGGCATCTGCCTGCAGGCCGATGGCAGCCTGTTGCTGGCCGAGGCCGGCTCCGGCCTGCCCGAGCAGCCCTTCAGCGGCCGGATCAGCCGCCTGCGAGCGGATCCAGCCTCACCCGGCGCCTACCTGCCCCGGGAAACCCTGGCACAGGGCTTTCGCGCCATGAACATGCAGGCGCGCATGTTGCGCGACGAAATCATGGGGTTGTCGGATATCGCCTGCGCTGACGGACGCTGCCTGGCCAGCCAGACCGACTATGTCGGCGGCTCGAGGTTGCTCGACCTGCAGTTCGACCCGCCCGAGCCGGTGTTCCACAGCCGCGGCAACCTCAACGCACTGTGCTTTCACCCGACCCGGCGCAGTTGGCTGGCGGTCAAGCCCGATAGCAACCAGTTGGTGGAGTTCGCCGATGGCCAGCAGGAGCGCGTGCTCGTCGCGTTGCCCGAATTGCCCCAAGGCCAGGAAGCCGTGCCCGTCACGCTGGTGTACGAACCCGACACGGACGCGGTGCTGATCAGTCTGTTCTCCGGCGAGCTGCACGGTGACCCGGTGCGCAAGGGCATCGACTTCGCCGACAGGGCCGGACGGGTCATAAGGGTCTGGCCAGACGATGGACGCATCGAGGTGGTTGTACAGGGGTTGCAACTGCCCACCGGCCTGGCCCTGGATCACAACGGCAACCTGCTGGTGCTGGAGCTCTGCGACAGCGTGCAGCAACCTTTGACGGCCGACTGGCAAGGCGAAGCGCGACATGGCGGCTTCACCCGGTTCTCGGGAAGGCTCCTGCACTGCAACCTGCAGACAGAGCAGGTGACGGTGCTTGCCCGAGGCCTGGATACCCCGTCCAACCTGTGCCTGGTGCGCGATGGGGTGTTGGTCAGCGAAGGCATGGGGCTGCTGGGGCGGGCACTGCCCACGCCAGCGGGCGAGGTGGTGCCGTTGGCTGGCAGCGTGCGTTGGGTAGGGCTTTGAGACGGCATACAGTCAAAACCTTGAACATTCCCGGCGTCCGGCGTACAAAACTCCCTGCCCTCCCCAATCCCGCAAGGAGCACCGGATGCTGGAGCTGCACACCGACCGCCTCTACCTGCGCACCCTGACCGAAGCTGACTGGCCGCTGTTCCTCAGGCTCCACCGCGAGCCTGAGACCATGCGCCATGTGTTCGACGAACTGCCGGAAAGCGAAGTGCGCCGTGGTTTCGAGCATCGCCTGGCGCAGTGGTCGCCCGAGGCGGAGCACTGGCTGTGCCTGGTGATGGTCGACAAGGCCAGTGGCTGCGACGTTGGCGTCACCGGCCTGCGCGTGCTGCGCCCCGGCCACGCCGAGCTCGGCTACCTGCTGCTGCCGCACTGGCACGGCAAGGGCCTGGGCAGCGAGTCGCTGCGGGCCATCCTGGCATTCGCCGCCGATAAAGGCCTGGGTTCGCTGGAAGCCACTGTCACCGACGGCAACGACGCCTCCTGCCGGCTCCTGGAAAAGTGCGGTTTCACCCTCGCCCGCCGCGTGCCCCACGCCTACCTGCTGCGCGGCACGTTGCATGACGACCTCATCTACACCCTCGACCTGCGCGGATAACCCATGAACCCCTATCAATGCCTGCCGCCCCACGCTTTCTGGCGCACGGCGATTGCCGAGCGGCCTGCCGAACAGGTCGGCGATTTGTGGTCGCCCGCCTTCGACATCGACGCCAAGGATGCCATCGTCACCGCCGGCTCCTGTTTTGCCCAGCACATCGGCCGTGCCCTGGTGGCCCGGGAAATGAACTGGCTCGATGCCGAGCCGGCTCCGGCCGACTTGCCCGAGGACGAGCGAAAGGCGCGACAGTACGGGGTGTTCTCGTTCCGCACGGGCAACCTCTATACCCCGGCCATGCTGCGCCAGTGGCTGCAATGGGCGCTGGATGATCAGCCCCAGTCTCGTGAGACCTGGGCGCATGACGGACGCTATTTCGACCCTTTCCGCCCCACCGTCGAGCCTACCGGCTTCGCCAGCGAGCAGGCGTTGTTCGCCTCGCGCCAGGCAACCCTGGCAGCGATCCGCCTGGCGGTGCGCCGCGCCAAGGTGTTCGTCTTCACCCTCGGCCTGACCGAGGCTTGGGTCCACCGCGACACCGGCGTGGTGTATCCGCTGTGCCCCGGCACCGTGCGCGGCGAGTTCGACCCGCAGGTTCACCAGTTCCGCAACTTCGGCTTCACCGACACCTGCCAGGCCATGACCGACGCCATCGCGCTGATGCGTGCGGTGAACCCGGACCTGAAGTTGTTGCTCACCGTCTCGCCGGTGCCGCTGACCGCCAGCGCCACCGGCGAACACGTGCTCAGCGCCACCACCTATTCCAAGTCGGTGCTGCGCGCCGTGGCCGGCCAGCTGTGCCAGGATCTGCCCGAGGTGGACTACTTCCCTTCCTACGAGATCATCACCGGCACGCCGTTCAAGGGCGCCTTCTACCAGCCCAACCAGCGCGAGGTGACGCCCGAGGGCGTGGCCTTCGTCATGCGCCAGTTCTTTGCCGGCCTCGCTGCCGAGGCCGCGCCCGCGGCAATCGTCGCCACCCCGTCCGTAACCTGTGAGGACCTTGTCTGTGAAGACGCCAGGCTCGACTACTACGCCTAGTTTCCTGCTGCTGGGCGATTCCCATGTCGCGGTGGTCGGACTGGCCGCCAAGGCGCGGGGGTTGGCCTTCGGTGGTGGGCCGTTGGGTGCCGGGCGCGATTTCGGCGTCGACTTCTTTAGCCTTACAGCGGACGACGTGGCAATGCGCGACCCCGAGCTCGAGCAACTGTACCGCCAGGCCCTCGCCCAGCTCGATGCTCCCAGCCTCGCGCGGATCCCCGGCCCCCTGGTCTGCAGCATCGGCCTGAGCCTGCACTACCTGGCTACCACGCAGAACTGGCTGTGCTACCAGGGCGCGGACGGCGAGTTCGACCCCGGCTTTCTCGAAGGCCCGCTGTTCGCCACGATCATCGACACCTTGTCACGCCCTGCTCTGGCGTTCTACGAGCAGGCGCTGGCCCTGGACGTGAAGGTCTACGCCGTGCTGCCGCCGCAACGGGTGCCACCGATGTCCGACGCGCGGGTGTTTCTGACGGCGCAGGCCCGGCTGGTCGAGCGCCTGCGCGGGCTGGGCGTGGAACTGGTCGATGTGCGGGAAGCCGCCAATGACGACCGGGGGCTGCAGCGGGTCGAGTTCTGTGAAGTCGACGACCCGCTGCATGGCAACCTGGCCTTTGGCGAGCTGGTGCTCGACCAGTTGTTGCGGCAGATGGCCTAGGCCTGCGGCCGCCCGCCGAGAATCGTCACCCGCTCGCCATACCGCGAATGCGGGAAGTAGTCCCACACCGCATGATGCTGGGTGCAGCGGTTGTCCCAGAACACCAGGGTGCCGGGCGCCCAGCGCACCCGGCAACTGAGCACCGGTTCCCGGGCCACCTGGTCGAACAGCATGTTCAGCAGCACCTGGCTCTCGCCGGCGGACAACTGCACGATATGCGAGGTGAAACCCGAGTTGACGAACAGCGAAGGCCGCCCGGTCTCGGGATGGCGCACCACCACCGGGTGCTCGGTCTTGGGCAGGCCGGGCGGCGGCGTATAGCCCTTCCACGGGATCTCGCCGTCATGGATGGCGGTCAAGGTGCCGAGAAATGCCTGCATGGCCGGCGACAGCATCTCCAGCGCCAGGTGCATGTTGGCGAACAGGGTGTCGCCGCCGGTGCCGATGGCCGGGGTTTCCTTCACATACAGCATCGAGCCCATGGACGGCTCCAAGTCGGCGGTGCCGTCGGTGTGCCAGGTCTCGCCGGCGACGAAACGCGACTGGGCGTTGGCACGGATCACCACCAGTTCGGCGTCGTCACCGTCGATGTCCTCCACGGGCAAGGCGCGCAGCTGGCCGAACAGGCGCCCGAAAGCCTTGTGCTGCTCGACGCTCAGTTGCTGGTCGCGGAACACCAGCACGTGGTTCTCCAGGAACGCCCGGCGAATCTCCAGCAACTGTTCCGGCGACAAATCACGCGACAAATCGACCCCGCCGATCTCGGCACCGATGACCGGCGTCAGCCGCTCCACACTGATGCTGCGGTACGGCGCGCGCTGGGCGCCGGCAATCCGTTCGATGGCGTTCAATCCCTGTTGATCCATGCTTCGCTCCCTGATGTGTGTTGATTGAGTTGGCGCGCCAGGCTCAGCAGCCCCGTCGCCAGGTGCGTGGCCGGCGCCATGCGCTGCTCGGTCGAGGTCGCGCAGGCCCAGCTGCAGACCCGCGCCAAGGCGCCGACGACACTGGCGCACGCCTGTTCGTCAACGTTGGCATAGGCGCGGGCGGCGACCTCGCTGCTGGCCGCCGCATTGGCCGTGGCGAAAGCCTGGGCATTGGCCTCGGTGCTCAATTGCGCGTAATGCCGGGCGAAAGCCCCGGCATCACCGAACTGGCCGGCGATCATCGCCTGGTTGCTTGGCGCCTGGCCGTAGTCCAGGGCACTCTCGTAGGCCTGGGCGTAGGCCGCTTCGACGTCGTAGGCCCGGCGAAACGCGGGCAACAGTACCGGCCTGAGCGCGGCGCGCCACTCACCGACGCGCCCGCGCAACCCCAGGCCGGCGCGTTGGTGCAGGCGTTGCAGCGTGAGCAGCGCCTGGGCGTGCCCGGGCAGCGCCTCGGCGAGCAGCGGCAGCACTACCTCGGCCTGCCACCGATGCAGCAGGCGCCAGTACGCCTGCCGCTCCAGCGGCAGCGGCAATGGCCCGGTCTGCAATACCCGCAGCAAGGGGCTGAGCCACACAGGTGGCGTGGCCTGTTCAGCCAGCATGGACACCCTCCCCCTGCGCTTGCAGGTCGGCATTGATCGCCTCGGCGATCTGCCGGGCCCAGGGGCCGGCGACGATGCCGTAGTGGTCGGTATCCAGTGCCGCCCAGTCGCTCAGGCCCGGCAGCAATGCCTGCCAGGCCTGGCGCAGGTCCTGCGCCTGCCAGCCGCTGCCGATGCCGTAGGGGTTGGGCCGGGTGGCGATGAACAGCCGCCCGGGCGTGTCCGCCAGCATTGGCGGCACGTGCCCGAGCATGCTCGCCAGGTTGTTGCGACAGCAGGTCACCAGGCGCTCCAGATAGCGCGCACCGTCCGCCTCGCCATTGCGCAGGGCGAACTCGCGTTCGAACACCTGCTGGATCTGCGCCTCGTCGATCTGTTGCAACTCGGTGCCGGCATCCGGCGCGGGGGGATCGACCAGGTACAGCGTCGGCGCCTCGCGCCCGGATTCAAGGGCCAGGGCGCACAGGGTCTGGGCCACCCAGGCGCCGAAGGACCAGCCCAGCAGGCTCCAGCGCGCACCGGCGGGCAGTTCAGCCTGAATCGCGTCCAGGTACAGCTGCGCACGGGCCTGCAGCGAGAGGTTGGGCAGCGCCGGCTGGCGCAGCACCGGGTCGGCGATCACCCGCACGCAAAGGTCCGGATGCAGCGCCGTGGCCAGCTCGCGGTAGGCCTGGACGTCGCCGCCGACCGGGTGGATCAGGTACAGCCATTGGCGGCCGTCGCCCTGCTGCCAGGGGTCGATGCGCAGCGCCTGGCGCCATGGGTCGGCGTCGCCCTTGGCCTGCCCCGGCTCGTCGGCAACCAGGGCCAGCACCTCGCCCAGGCTGACCTGCGGGCTGAACTGCGACAACTGCACGACCTGGCCGGTGGCGCCCTGCAATTCATCGATCAGGTCGAGCAAGGTCAGCGAGTCAGCGCCCAGGTCGTACAGCGACGCATCGTCCGCCAGCGCGTCCACGCCCAGCCACTGGCACAGACAACCGCGCAGACGCGCTGCCAGCTCGCTCCCGCTCGCCTGCACCACGGCTTGGGGTTGCGCCGCCGCCACGCCATGACGCACAGGATAGAAGCGCCGGGCGTTTTCCAGTGACGTGGTCGAGACCAGCAGCTGGGGCAGTTGCGCGGCCATGGCCCGCTCGAACACCTCGCAGCCTTCCGCCGCCGACAGCCCGACCTTGAGGTGCTGCTGGTGCGCGGCATCGCTGCCGTTGGTGCGGGTGGCCATGCCGGTGTCGCGCCAGATATCCCAGTTGATCCCCAGGCGCACGCAGCCCTCGTCGGGCGTTGCGCGGTAATGGGCAAAACCGTCGAGCACGCCGCTGGCCGCGGCGTAGTCCAGGTGCCCCACGCCGCCGAACAGTGCCGACATGGACGAGCAGTACAGCACGAAGCCCGGTTTCATCGGTGCGATCAACGCCTCCACGGCGAGCAGGCCACGGGTCTTGGCGGCCATGGCGGCGGCCATCTCCCCGGCGTCGCGGTGCCGGATCAGGCTGCCGGCACCAACGCCCGCGGCGTGGATCACCCCCTCGAAGCGCCCATAGCGGCGGGCCAGGTCCTCGAGTACCTGGGGCCAACGCGTCAGGTCGGCAAGGTCGGCCTGCACCCAGTCGACCCGCGGGTGATCCATGTCCACCGTCGGCGAACGCGACAGCAGCACCACGCGCCGCCCCTCGGCGCGCAGCAGGTGTTGGCACAGGGTACGGCCGATGCCGCCAGCACCGAGGATCAGGAACGTGCCGGTGTGGGCAAGGCTTGGCGCCGTGGCCGGCGGCAGCGGGCTGGGCACCAGCCGCGGCTGCCACAGGTAGCCGTCGCGCAGGGCCAGGCGCCGGGGCAACGCCTCGGGCTCGCCCAGCAAGGTGGCCAGGGCGCTGGCGTGCTCGCCCAGCGCCGCGCTCGGGCAGTCCAGCCAGTGGCAGCGCAGCGGGTATTCCTGGGGCGCCACTTCGCTCACCCCCGCCAGGGCCGCCAGCTCCGGCCGCGCCACCGCGCCCTGCACCGGGCACGCCTGCCACGACAGCAGCCACAGGCGCAGGCTGGCGTCACACGGCGCCTGGCCCCAGGCCCGCAGCAGGCTGCCGGGCGTATCCAGGCAGGCCCATTGCGCCGCCGCGAGGCTGCGCTCGTCGACCGCGCCGCTCACCGACAAGGGCAAGGCGTGCAGCCAGTCCAACGCCCCTGGCAGTGCGTCGAACAGGCGGCCCAGTGCCTCGGCGTCAAGCACGTCAAGTTCGAAACGGTCTGCGGCAAGCTGACGGAAACCCTTGCCCGCCCGCACGTGCACGACCCGCTGGCAGGCTTGGCCCAATGTCGCGAGCACACCTTCGTCGGCGGCGTCATGCGCGCACACCACGAGCGTGCGCTGGCCCTTGTGCACGGCCGCCGTGCCCAGGCGCCGCACGCGCTGCCATTGGCGCTGGTGGAACCAATCGGCCAGCGGCTTGCGCTCAGGCGTCGTGTGCCCCTGGAAACGGTAGGTTTCCAGGTCGAAGGCGGACGGCGGCAGGTTCCAGGGCGGCGCCGCCGAACGGCTCGGCCACTGGATCTGCGCACCCTCATACCAGGCTGCCAGCACGGCCTGGGGCGAATGCTCGCTGGCCAGCAGCCGGGCCGACGAGGGATTGACCTCGCGCACCGCCGCCAGCGACAGGGCATCGCCTGCCTGGTAGACCATCCCGAAACGCCAGCGCCCCTGGCGACGGCCGGCCTGCAAGTGCCGCAGCAGCACCTGCAGGTCACCGGGGTTGGCCCGCAGCCAGTCGCCGACAACGCTGATATCGCGCTCCAGCGCCGTGCGGCTGTGGGCCGACAACAGCAACAGTGGCATTCCCTCTTCCTGCACCTGCGGCTCGGCCTGCACCGCGCCGACGATCACATGGGCGTTGGTGCCGCCGATGCCGAAGCTGCTCACCCCGGCCATGCGCCGCTGCCCCTGTGGCCAGGGTTGCGCCGTGGTCGGGATACGGAACGGCGAGCGCGCCAGGTCGATCTGCGGGTTGATGGCGGAGTAACCCAGGTTGGGCGGGATCACCCCGTGGTACACCGCCAGCGTGGCGCGGATCAGCCCGACCACCCCTGCCGCCGCGCCCAGGTGGCCGATCTGGCTCTTCACCGAGGCCAGCGCGCAACTGCCCGCTGGCGCCTCGCCGAATGCCTGGGTCAGCGCGGCGACCTCGACCGGGTCGCCGAGCAAGGTGCCGGTGCCATGGGCCTCGACATAGCCGATGGCGCTGCCGCTCACCCCGGCCTTGTCCAGGGCCCGGGCGATTACCGCGCCCTGCCCGGCCACCGACGGCGCGGTGTAGCTCATCTTGGCGCGGCCATCGTTGTTCAGCGCCGAGCCTTCCACCAGCGCGTAGATACGGTCGCCATCGGCGCGGGCGCGGGCCAGCGGCTTGAGCACCACCACCCCGTAGCCGCTGGCGCCGAGGGTGCCGCTGGCGTCTTCGCTGAACGGCCTGCACAGCCCGTCGCGGGAGAAGATGTGCTGCGAACGATAGCGGTAACCGTCGGCCAGGGTCGGGTCGATCAGCACCCCGGCCGCCAGCATCAGGTCGCTGTCGCCCTGGCGCAGCAGGTTGCAGGCCAAGTGCACGCCGATCAGCGAGCTGCCGCAGGCGGCCTGTACGCTCAGCGCCGGGCCCGTAAGGTCAAGGTGATAGGCGGCCTTGGTGGCGAGGAAGTCCTTGTCGTGGTGCAGGGCCAGCTGGAAGCCGTCCGGCAACTCGTCGGCGCCCTGCTCGCGCAGCATCTGCTGGAAGTAGGTGGTCTCACCGCAACTGGCCACCAGGCCGATACGCGGGCCATCCGTTGACGGCACGATGCCGGCGTGCTGCAGGGCCTGGACGCAGGCCAGCAGCAGGTGGCGTTGCTGCGGGTCCATCAACCGCGCCTCCTGGCGGCTGATGCCGAAGTACTCGGGGTCGAAGTCGAGCATGCCGTGCAATTGGCTGCGGGCACCGACCAGGCCGTCGGCAGCGGCGAAGTGCTCGATACCCAGCGCATTGTCCTGGACCATCGTCCAGAACTCGCCGAGGTCGCGGGCACCGGCGACGTTGACCGCCATGCCGATGATCGCCATCGGCTGTTCGCGAGCATCGGTGGCACGCGCACGCGGCGCCAGGGTGGCTTCGTCACGCGCCAGATGCGCGGCCAGGCGGCGGATCGTCATGTGCTCGAACAGCTCGGCCATGCTCGGTGCAGGGGTCAGGGCCTGGCTGTAGCGTGCCTGCAGGCGCATCAATCCCAGGCTGGTGGCGCCGGCCTCGAAGAACGTCTGCTGCGGCTCAATGTCGTGGCCGATCACCTCGCGGAACAGCGTCGCCAGCTCAAGCTCCAGTGGGCTCGACGTGCCCGCCACCACGCGGCGGCGCTCCAGGGGCTCGCCCTGCCCGACCAGCGCCTTGCGCTCGATCTTGCCGCTGGGGGTGCGCGGCCAGGCGTCGATCCGTCGGTACTGGTCGATGCGCACATGGGCCGGCAGCTGTCGTGCCACCTGCTGGTCGAGGGCCTGCACCGTCGGCGGCGTGCCACCAAGCTGCAGCCAGGCGACCAGGCGCGCAGGCTCGCCCTGTACCGTCACCACGGCGTTGGCCACGCCGCTCACCGCCATCAACGCCGCCTCGACCTGGCCCAGCTCCAGGCGATGGCCGCTGAGCTTGACCTGCTGGTCGTCACGGCCCACGTAGTGCAGGCAGCCCTCGGCGTCGGCCCAGGCCAGGTCGCCGGTACGGTAGTACAGGCAGCGGCCACCCTCGGCCTGGGGCAGTTCGACGAAACGCTCGGCGTTGAGCGCGGCATCGCCCAGATAGCAGCGGGCAACCATCGCCCCGGCCACCAGCAGGTAGCCCTGGCTGCCGATGGGCACCGGGCGGTCGAGGGCGTCGACCAGCAACAGCCGCGCATTGTCGACCGCCTGGCCGATGGGCGCGCGCAGCGGCCAGCCGCGCACGTCCGGCGGCAGCCGGTAGGCGCTGACCACATGGGTTTCGGTGGGGCCGTAGTGGTTGAACAGGCTGGCCTTGGGCATACCGTCGAACCAGGTGCGCAGCGCCTCGCTGCACAGCAACTGTTCGCCGGCCGTCACCACCTCGCGCAGGGACGCGGGATAGATGCCCTGGGCCACGGCGGTCTGCGCCAGGTGCTGCAAGGCCACGCAGGGCAGGAACAGCCGTTCGATGCGCGCCTGTTGCAGATACCCCAGCAGCGCCTCGGCGTCCTGGCGCCAGTGCGGTTCGATCAGGTGGTAGCAACCGCCGCCGCAAAAGGTGCCGAACAGCTCCTGGAACGCCACGTCGAACGACAGCATGGAGAACTGCAAGGTCACCGAACGGGCCGGCAACTGCCCGCCATTGCGCTGCCAGTGCAACAGGTTGCACAGGGTACGGTCGGTCACCTGCACGCCCTTGGGCGTACCGGTCGAGCCTGAAGTGAACAGCGTGTACAGCGGGCGCTCGCCGCGGTGCCGGGGCCGCGTCAGGCTTGCCGGCGCGGCGTCGAGGTTGACCCGCTGGCAGCGGCTGGCGTCGACATCCAGCGGTTGCAACGCCGCCTGCGTGGCCGTGCTGAACAGCACGCAACACGCTTGCGCCTGGGCCAGCACCTGGCGCTGTACCGTCAGCGGATAGCTCGGGTCCAGCGGTACGGCGGTGATGTTGAGCTTGGCCAGGGCCAGCAAGGCGACCACATGCTCCACCGACGGCGCCAGCAGCAGCACCATGGTCAACGGGCCTTCGCCTGCGTAGCGGCTGGCCAGGGTCGCCGCCAGGGTGTCGGCCAGCGCATCCAGCTCGACGTAGTCCAGCTGTCGCGCTCCGGCCACCAACGCCATGGCCTTGGGGGTTGCCTGCACCTGATGCTCGAACCAGTCGGCCAGCGTGACGAATGGCAGGCAGACATCGGCGCCTTTGCTGGCCGCTGGCAAGCGTTGCCGACAAGGCGCCACCAGGCTGTCGAGGGTCGCCCGGGGGTCTGCCAGCAACAGGTCCAGGCCCTGGTGCAGCAACCTGTCCAGCGCGGCCACCTCCTCGGCCTCGAAATGGCTGCACTGGTATTCCCACCAGCATTCCAGTGGCCCGTCTCCGCCCACCACCAGCAAGCTCAGCGGGCACTTGGCCTGCGGCGTCGCGTACGGCTCCAGGCTGGCCCGCAACGGGGCGGCGGCGAGCTTGGCGTAGTCGGTGTTTTCCAGCACGAACAGGTAATCGAACAGGCCATGGCCCGAGGACAGCCGCAGGTCCTCGACCAGATCGGCCAGGGCCACGTCCTGCAAGGCCAGCACGTCACGCACGGTGGCGGTCTGTCGGCGCAATTGCTCGCCGAGGGGTTGCGTGGCACGCAGGTCGGTGGGGATCAGCACGGTGTTGGCGAACATCCCCACGCAGTCCTCGAACTCGGCCAGTGGCCGGTTGGCCACCGGGCTGGCGATCCGCGGGCGCTCGCAACCGACCACCGCGTGCAGGCTCCAGGCGAAGACGCTGAACAGGACGTCGAAGCGGGTCAGGCGCTGCTCGGCGCAAAAGCGTTCGAGGGCGGCGCTGCGCCGTTCACCCAGTGGCTGGCGATACAGGCGCCCGCGGGCATCGTCGGGGCGCCTGGCCGGGCGCGGCGAGGTCGCCTCGCCATGGCGCGCGTGCAACGCCACCAAGGCACGGCGCTGTTCACGGTAGGCCGGGCTGACGCTCCATTGCCGCTGCCACAGGGCAAAGTCCAGGGTGTCCAGGGCCGGCGCCGGTGCCTGGCTGTCGCGCCCCAGCAGGGTGTCCTGGTACAGGCTGGCCAGATCATCGAACAGCAGGTTCATCGACCAGCCGTCGGTGATGCTGTGGTGCAGATTCAGCAGCAAGCGGCAGCTGCCGTCGGCATGCGGCGCCACCCAGGCGCGCAGCAAGCTCGGGCTGGCCAGATCGAAGGGGGTGTCGAACACCAGGTTGGCGAAAGCTGGCCAGGAGTCCTCGGACAATTGGCCGGGTGCCAGCAGCCGACAGACTGCCGCCGCGTCAGTGATCACCTGCTGCGGGCCGTCGGCGCCTGCCACGAACGCGGTGCGCAGCGCCGGATGGCGCGCCACCAGGCGGCGCAGCGCTTCGGCCAGGGCCTCGGGGTTCGCACCCGGCGCCAGGTGCAGCACCATGGGCACGTTGTAGGCGGTCGATTCGGGCAGGCGTTGCTGTTCGAGCCACAGGCGGCGCTGTTCGCCGCTGGCCGAGCCGGTTTGGCGGCCGTGGGGGGCCGGCGCGGGCGGATAGGCCGTGGGCCCGCCCTGCCCGTGCTCCAGGCGCATGGCCAATGCGGCGAACGGCTCCTCGAGCAATGTCCCGATGGCGATTTCCTGGTGCCAGTGGCTGCGGATCGCCGAACGCAGGCGCATGGCCTTGAGCGAATCGCCGCCACTGCCGAGCCAGTCGTCCCCGGCGCCCAGGGCGGCCTGACCAAGCAGGCCACGGGCCTGCTCCAGCAGCCAGTGCAGTTGCGGCGATTGCATGCCCGCCTCGGCGGGCGCTCGCCAAGGCAGAGTGGCCTGGGCCAGCAGCTCGGCCTGGTCGATCTTGCCGTTGGCGGTCAGCGGCAGGCGCGGCACCTGGAACAGTTGCTGCGGGCGCATCCAGGGCGCCAGATGCTCGCGCAGGTAAGCCTCGAACTCGCGGTGGTCCAATGCCCCGCGTGGCACGAGGAAGGCCAGCAACTGGTGGTCCTCGGCGGCCTGCCGGCGGCTGCAGACATAGGCCTGCGCCACCTGCGGGTGTTCGCGCAGGCGCTGCTCCACCTCGCCCGGCTCGATACGGAAGCCGCGGACCTTGACCTGCCGGTCTACCCGCCCCAGGCACTCGACCAGCCCTTGCGCGTTGATGCGCACCAGGTCGCCGGTGCGGTAGTGCATCTGCAAGTCGCCATCCGCCGTGGGCAGCAGCACGAATCCGCGCGCAGTCTCCTCGGCGCGGTTGCGGTAGCCACGGGCCACGCCGCTGCCGCTGAGGTACAGCTCGCCGACCGCGCCCGGCGCCACCGGCTGCTGGTCTGCGTCGAGCACCTGGATGCCGGTGTCCGGCAACGGCAGGCCGATGGGCACACTGTCGCCGGCAAACTCCCGTGGGACTGCATGGCACAGGGCGAAGGTGGTGCATTCGGTGGGGCCGTACACGTTGAACAGGCGGCAGGCGCTATGCGGATTGGCCTGGTACCAGGCGCGCAGCGCCACGGCGCCGACCTGCTCGCCGCCGGTCAGCACCTGGCGCAGGCTGGCGAAGCAGGCCGGGTACTCCGCGCTCAGGGTATTGAACAGCGAAACGGTGATGAACAGGGTGTCGACCCGCTGCGCTTCGAGCACCTCGGCCAGGCACCGGGCGTCGAGCAGGTCGTGGTCGGCGATCATCACGCAGCAGCCGCCGTTGAGCAACGGTGCCCACAGCTCGAAGCTGCAGGCATCGAAGGCGGGGTTGGACAGGCAGGCAAAACGGTCGCCGGGGCGGATCTCGATATAGCTGCCGGCCTGCGCCAGGCGCAGCAGGCCGCGCTCCCCTACCTCCACGCCCTTGGGCATGCCGGTGGTGCCGGAGGTGTAGAACAGGCACATCACCTCGGCGAAGGCCTGCGGCAACGGCTGCGCCGGTTGCTCGGGGTAATCCAGCAACGCCTCGACACTGGCCTCCCACGGCCCCGGCAGCCCTTGGGGCGCATCCGCCAGGCTCACCACACCGACACAGTCGGCATCGGCCAGCATCAAGGCCCGGCGCTCGTCGGGGCTGGCGCGGTCCAGCGGCATCACCACGGCGCCGGCCTTGAGCGCGCCGAGCAGCGCCGCCACCCCCTGCCAGCCACGCGGCAGGTAGAACGCAAGCGCCTGGCCCGGCAACACGCCCCGCGCCCGCAAGCCCCGGGCGATGCGTTCACTGGCGCTGGCCAGCTGCGCATAGCTCAGCCGCGTCTGTTGATCGATCACCGCCAGGGCCTGCGGGTCTCGTTGTACTTGAGCGGCAAAACGCGCGAGCACGGTGTCCTTGAGCACGCTCATCATTTGCCCTCCTGGGCGTCGATACGTTGCAGTTCACGCTGGAGGGTGCGTGACACCCGATGGATCTCGGCGCTTTCGAGCATGTCCCAGTGGCCGCCCTGCACCAGCGTGGCCAAGTAGCCATCCCCGGCACGGCGCCGCCAGAACGCCCGTAGCCCGCGCAACTGCCCGCGGGCCATGTCTTCCCGCGCCTGCACCAGCACCACCCGCCCGGCCTGGGGTGGGCAGGCGTAGGCGGCCATGGCCAGGCGGTTGTGGTTGTAGACGTTGAAGTAGCGCTCGACCTGGGCGTCCTCGATACCGGGGTACATGCCGTTGAAGCGCACCAGCTTGTCGCGGAACTCGGCCATGTCGACGGTACCGATCTGCGCCCGGAAGGCCGGGTCGTCCGAGCCCTGGGTGTCGAGCAGTACCACGCTGACCTGGCCGTGCCCGGCCAGGCGTAGGCGCCGGGCCATTTCGTAGGCCACCAGGCCGCCGAAGGACAGCCCGGTGAGCAGCAGCGGGCCGCGCGCCAAGGGCTCGATCAGGTGCAGGTAGGCAGCGGCCATCGCCTCGACCGTGGGCTCGGTGGCTTCGCCGGGGTTGAGCCCCGGCGATTGCACGCCGTACACGCCAATCGCCTCGGGTAGCGCCTTGGCCAGCGACAGGTAGCAGAACGCGGTGCCGCCGGCCGGGTGGATACACACCACGTTGTGCCGTCCCTCGCCCTGGCGGAAGGTGATCAGGTTGCCGTTGTCCCCTTGGGTGGCGGCCCCGTTTCTCAGCCAGCCGCCCTGGGCCTCGATGGTCGGGTGGCCGAGGACCACCCGCGCCGGGACCTCGACCTCGAAGGCCTGGCCGATCTGGTAGGCCATCTTGACCGCGGCGATGGAGGTGCCGCCGACAGCGAAGAAGTTGTCGCGGATACCGATCTGCGGGGCCAGCAGCAGGCTTTTCCAGATCTGGTAGAGGGTCAGTTCGATATGGTCGCGGGGGCTGCCAAGGTTGACCTGGCGCGCGGCCAGGTCGTGCTCGGCGCGCTCGGCCAGCGCCTGGCGATCGACCTTGCCATTGGCGGTCAGCGGCATGCTGTCGAGCCACAGATAGCTACTGGGCAGCACGGCGCTGGGCAAGGTGTCGGCCAGGTGCGCGCGCACGGCCTGCTCGTCCGGCCTGGCGGGCGCCACGCAGCAAGCCACCAGGCGCTGGTGCTCGGCCTGCTCGCCCAGCATCAGCACCACACTGGCGCTGATGCCGGGGAAGGACTGCAACCGCGCCTCGACCTCGCCCAGCTCCAGGCGCACGCCGCGCAGCTTGACCTGGAAGTCGTCGCGCCCCAGGAACTCCAGTTGCCCGTCGGCACGGTAGCGGGCCAGGTCGCCGCTGCGGTAAAGGCGATCACCGGGCACGAACGGGCTGTCGATGAAACGTTCGGCGGTCAGCGCCGGCAACCCGAGGTAGCCACGGGCGACGCCCACGCCACCGATGTGCAGGTGGCCGGTGACACCGGGGGGCACCGGCGCATCGAAGTCGTCGAGCACATGGAAGCGGTTGTTGGCGATGGGCCGGCCGATCGGCAAGCGCAGGGCCGGCACCGCATCACCCGGCGCCAGGGTCCAGATGCTGTTGATGACCGTGGTCTCGGTCGGCCCGTAGACGTTGTGCAGCCGCGCCTTGGGCAGGCGTGCGCGCAACAGCCGCGCCAGGGCCGGCGACAGCTCGCCGCCGCCGCAGAACACATCGGTCAGGCTGTGGCACAAGCCGGCCTCCTCCGCCTCCAGGAACAGCTGCAGCATGGCCGGCACGAACACCATCGCGGTGACGCCCTGCTCGCGCACCAGCCGCGCCAGGTAGCCGGGCTCCAGATGCCCGCCGGGCCGGGCGATCACCAGGCGCCCGCCGGTGGCCAGCGGCCAGAAGGTTTCCCAGGCCGAGGCGTCGAAACCGAACGGGATCTTGTGCAGCATCGCCCCGGCTTCGCCGCAGACGCCCAGGCACCACAGCAACAGGTTGCCCAGCCCGCGATGCGCGACCATCACGCCCTTGGGCAGGCCGGTGGTGCCCGAGGTGTAGATCACGTAGGCCAGGTGTTCGGGGGTGACGCCCACCTCATGGGTGGCGAGGTTGTCGGCAGCCAGGTGCGCCCAGCACGGCGCATCGGCCAGCAGGTCGAGTACCGGCGCCTCCCAGCCCGAGGCCTGCATGGCCTGGCCGAGGGTGGCGCGGGCCGCGCCCAGGGTCAGCAGTACGGCCGGGGTGCTGTCGCCCAGCATGTGGCCCAGGCGCCCGACCGGGTAGTCCGGGTCCAGCGGCACATAGGCGCCACCGGCCTTGAGCACCGCCAGCAGCGCCACCGGCAGCGCCGCGCAGCGCTCCACGCAGACCGCCACGCGCACATCCGGGCCGACGCCCAGGGTGCGCAGGTGGCGCGCCAGGCGGTTGGCCTGGGCATTGAGTTCGGCATAGCTCAGCGCCTCGCCCTCGAACACCACCGCGCAGGCTTGCGGGTTACGTGCTACCTGCGCCTCGACCAGGCGCTGCACGCAGTCGACCGGCATCGGCAGCGGGGCCGGCCGGTTCCAGCCGTGCAGCACCTGCTCGCGCTCGGCCGCCTCCAGCAGCGACAGCTCGCGCAACGGCCGCTTGGGATCGGCGGCGACCTGGGCAAGCAGATGGCGATAGTGGCCACTGAGGCGCTCGATGGTGCAACGGTCGAACAGGTCGGTGTTGTACTCGACCAGCAACTGCAGGGTACCGTCGCGCTCGCTCCACTCGAACGCCAGGTCGAATTTGGCGGTGGCGCTGCCGGTGCCGTGGTGCGAGAGTTCCAGGCCCGGCAAAGCGACGGCTGCGCCCGGGGTGTTCTGCACCACCATCATCACCTGGAACAGCGGTGAATGGCCGGGGTCGCGGGGTGGGTTGAGCGCCTCGACCACAAGGTCGAACGGCACGTCGTGGTGCGCGTGGATTTGCAGCATGTTGCCGCGCACTTCGCGCAGCAGTTCGGCGAAAGTCTGCGCCGGGTCGAGTTGCTGGCGGATCACCAGGGTGTTGACGAAGTGCCCGACCAGGGGTTCGAGCTCGGCCCTGCCGCGGTTGGCGAACGGCGTGCCCACGCACAGGTCGCGCTGCCCGCTGTAGCGCCACAACAGCACGTCGAGGGCTGCGAGCAGCACATTGAAGCGCGTGCCCTGGGTGTGCCGGGCCAAGGCGTCGAGCTCGGCCAGGGTGTCGGCGCCCAGTGTCGAGCTGAACGTCGCGCCGACGAACCGCTGCACGGCTGGGCGCGGGCGGTCGCCGGGGATTTCCAGCAGGGTCGGCGCGCCGGCCAGGGTGCGCCGCCAGAAGTCGAGCTGGCCCTGCAGCGCCGCACCGTCCAGGCGTTGGCGCTGCCAGCAGGCGTAGTCGGCGTACTGTATCGGCAGCGGCGCCAGGCGCGCCGGCTGGCCGCGCAGCAGTTCGGCGTAGACGTTGGCGACCTCGTGCAGGATCACCCCCATCGACCAGCCGTCGGCGACGATATGGTGCACGCTGTACAGCCACACATGATCATCCTCGCCCAGGCGCAGCAGCGTCGAGCGCAGCAGCGGGCCCTGGGCCAGGTCGAACGGCGCGCGGGCCTCGGCTTCGACGGCGGCGGCCAGGCGCTCCTGGCGCAGCGCTTCGGGCAACGGGCCCAGGTCCAGCACGGCCAGGGTCAGCGGCAGGCTCGCGTGCACCACCTGGCGCGGTTCGCCATCGACGCTGGCGAAGGTGGTGCGCAACATCGCATGGCGTTCGACCAGCACGTTCAGCGCGCGCTCCAGCAAGGCCAGCTCCAGGCGGCCCTTGAGCCGCAGCGCCGAGGGCACGTTGTAGAACGGGTTGCCCGGCGCCAGTTGGTCGAGGAACCACAATTGCCGCTGCGAGAAGGACAACGGGCAATCGACCTGCCCGTCCGGGCGACGTGGGATCGGCGCGCTGTCGTCTGGCGCTGCGAGCAAGGCGATCAACGCCTGTTTGTGGGTCTTCAGCGCCGCCATCAGGGCGTCATCGAGAAACCCCTTGGGTGCCTTGCAGCGCAGCTTGTCGCCGTCCACTTCGAGGGCCACGCCATGGCGATCGAACAACGCCAGCAGTTGATGGGCGTTCATACTTCGAATTCCTCCATGTCGTTGTCGTCCTGCGCCGTCACGGCGAGTACCTCAGGCTGCGTGGCTGGCGTTGCATGGGCCGCGCGCAGGCCGCCCACCATCGAATAGATCAGCGCATGGTCGGCGCCCAGCTCGAACAGCCCGGCCAACTGGCGCGCCTCCACCGAACCGACGCCGCACAGGCCCAGCCCCAGGTCGGCGGCGGCCATGGTCAGCAATTGCGCCATGGCGCCGGCCTCGATCAGGCAGAAGTCGCGGCTGCCGTCACCGTACAGCGGGCGGATCGCCGCCAGGTCGGCAACGAAGAACAGCGCGAACGCCGCGCCTTCGTAGACCGGCCGGTTGACGAAATAGTCGTAGGTGTCGGCATCCAGTGCGCCCTCGCCCATGGCCATCAGGCGATGAGCGACCGGGTCGTGGTAGTAGGTGCCGCCGGGTACCCCGAGCACCCGCCCGGGCTTGATGTACAGGTAGGTCTGCAGCGGATATGCGCCGCCGGCCGAGGGGAACAGGTACTTCGCCTCGCCGTCGAGCTGCCCCTGGGCCAGCATCGCCAGCAGCCCGGCAAAGGCCTGCGCGCTGATCGGCTGCTCCAGGTAATGGCGCACCGAGCGGTAGTCGCGATAACGCTGGATAAAGGCCGGATCGTCCGGCACCCCCAGGGGCACCTGCCGCGCATCGTCGGCGAAACGCCGCCGTGCGCGTTGCTCGGCCTTGAAACGTGCGCGTTGCTGGGGATCGTCCAGCACCTCGTCGGCCTGTGCCCTCGGCGCTTCCTGACGCTGGGGACGCTGGCGGTACAGCGCCAGCAGGTTGAGCAGGGTCGGCTGCGCCAGCAGGTGCGCCACATGGGGGCGGAAACCCAGCTCGCTGGACAGCGCGTTGCTGATGCGCACGATGTCGATGGAGGTGGCGCCGAGGCTCAGCAGGTTGGCATCGGCGGCGATGGCCGGCTGGCCCAGCACCTGCTCGACGATCGCCACCAGGCGCTGTTCCTGCGGGCCGTCGAGCAGCAGCTGCGGGCCGCTGGCCGGCGCCTGCTCGGGTTCGGGCAGGCGGCTCTTGTCGACCTTGCCGTTGGCCGACAGCGGCCAGGCCTCCACGAAGGTGAACGATGACGGCAGCATGTACGCCGGCAGCTTGTCGGCCAGATAGCCGGCGAAATCGCCGGCCTGCAGTGCCGGGTCGGCCTTGAGCACGTAGCCGGCCAGGCGTTTCTGCGCCTGGGCCTCGCCGAGGATGCGCACCACCGCGCTGTGCACGCCTGGGTGGCGATTGAGCACCGCTTCGATCTCGCCCAGTTCGATGCGATAGCCCTGGACCTTGACCTGGTTGTCGTCGCGGCCGAGGAACTCGATGTTGCCGTCGGGCAGCAGGCGCCCGAGATCGCCGGTGCGGTACAGGCGCTCACCGGTCAGCGGGTGGTCGAAGAAGCTCCTGGCGCTCAGCGCCTCGTCGCGCCAGTAGCCCTTGGCGAGGCCCATGCCAGCGATGTACAGATGGCCGGTGGCCCAGGTCGGGCGCACCTGCAGGGCCTCGTCCAGCACGTGGAAACGCTGGTGATCCAGGGCCTTGCCGTAGGGAATGCTGCGCCACGCCGGATCGACCTGGGTGATCGGGTAGCCGATCGACCAGATCGACGCCTCGGTGGCCCCGCCCAGGCTCATCAACTGCAACCCGGGGCGCAGTGCCCAAGCGCGTTCGGGCAACGCCAGCGGGATCCAGTCGCCGGACAGCATGGCCAGGCGCAGGCTTGCCGGCAGTGCCCTGCCCTCGCCCTCCAGGTACTCGACCAGCATGCCCAGCAGCGCCGGCACCGAATTCCACAGGCTAACCCGATGACGCTCGACCAGGGCGGCCCAGTGCGCCGGGTCGAGGCTCAACTGCGGTTCGAGCATCACCACCGCCGCGCCCGCCGCCAGGGTGCCGAAGAAATCGTACACCGACAGGTCGAAGCTCAGCGACGAGATGGCCAGCACGCGGTCCTGCGGGCCCACGGCGAAGCGCCGATTGATATCGAGCAAGGTGTTGGCCGCGCCCTGGTGGTCGATCACCACGCCCTTGGGCGTACCGGTGGAGCCGGAGGTGTAGATCACGTAGGCGAGATCGTCGGGGCGCACGTCCACTTCGCGCAGTGCTTCGGCCGGGCTGTGCGCCTGCTCGCTGACCGTCAGCGCGGTGATCTGCGCCGGCCACGCCACCTGCTCCAGCAGGCAAGGCTGAGTCAGCGCCACGGTAGCCTCGGCGCGTTCGAGGATGTGCTGCAAGCGGGCCTTGGGCAGGTTCGGATCAAGCGGCAGGTAGGCGCCGCCGGCATACAGGATCGCCAGCGTCGCCACCACCTGCTCCCATCCGCGCTGCATCACCACCGCGACCAGGCGATTGCGCTGCACGCCGCGCGCTTGCAGCTGCGCGGCCAGTTGCCGGGCCTCCTGGCGCAACTGGCCGTAGCTGAGCTCACGGGCGCCCAGCACCGCGACGGCCTCTGGCGTGGCCAGGGCCTGGCGCTCGAACAGCGCATGCATCAGCGGCAGATCCCGTGGCGCCGCCGGCGCTTGCGGCAAGCCGGCCTGGGGCAACAGCTGTGGCGTGGTCGCGGCCCAGGCCTCGGCGGCCAGCAGGCGATCAAGCAGCGCGTTGTAGGCGACGAACATCTGCCCGATCATGCCTTCGGGGAACAGTGCGTCGATGCTGTCCCAGTTGAACAGCAGGCGGCCTTCGAGCTCGAGCAGGGTGTGGTCGAGCCACACGTGCGGGGTCTGGGTGATGCTGTGTTCCAGCGTCGCGCCCAGGGCGTCGGCCAGGTTGAACTCGGCCAGCTCCGGCGCGGCTTCCGACAGGGTGCTGTTGAACACGATCGGCATCGCCGTCTGCTGCACGCCACGGGCCTGGGACAATTCGCGCAGCACACGCACGCCGCTGACCACCGAATGGTCGATGTCCTGCCACAGGCGTGCCTGCACGGCGCGGGCCTTGTCGGTGAAGCTGGCGGTGCCGTCGATGGCCACCTCCAGCAGCACCAGCGAGGTGAAATCACCGATGATCGCGTCCACCTGCGGGTGCAACGGCAGGCGGTTGAACAGCGGCAGGCTGAGGGTGAAGCGCGGTTGCCGGCTCCACAGCGCCAGTACCTCGCTGAACGCGGTCAGCAGCATCACCGACGGGGTCACGCCGAAGCGCCGGGCCATGGCCTTGAGCTGCGCCCACTGCGGCGCGGGCATGTCGCGATCGCGCCGGGTGAAGTGCGGGTTGGCGATGCTTTCCGGCTGGCATACCCGTGGCAGGTCCGGGGCCGGGGCCAGGTGCTCGATGCGCCCGCGCCAGTAGTCCAGGGCCTGCGCGTAGCGCTGGTCGGCGCGCAGCCGGCGCTCGGCCAGCACATAGTCGCGGAAAGTCACGCCCGGTTCGGGCAGCGCCCGTTCGGGATGGTGATAGAACCCCATCAGCTCGCGGGCCAGGATCTGCGTGCTGGCGGCATCGACCACCAACGCGTCGAGGCTGATATGCAGGTGGCTGATGCCATGCTCGAGCAGCGACACGCTGAAGTCGAACAGCGGCCATCGACTGGCATCGAGCACCTGGTGCGACTGACGCTCGCGGGTGGCCAGCAAGGCCTGGTTGGCCGCTTCGCCGTCCAGGCCACGCAGGTCGTGCACGGCCATGCTGTAGCGCGGGACCTGCTCCAGCACCTGCTGGCTGCCATCGCCGAGGAACACCACCCGCAGCATGTCGTGGCGCTGGATCATGCGGTTGAGTGCGGCCTCGAAACGCGGCACATCGAACGCCGGGATGCGCAGCTCCTCGTAGCCGTGGGCGCTGACGCCGCCGAGGCTGACGCTGGCTTCGCGGCCGAACCAGTAGGCCTGCTGGATATCGGTGAGCGGGAATGGCGCGTGGCGGTTCGCAGGATCGGCCTGCAATGCCTGCCCCTCGGGCGCGGCCTGCCCGTGCGCCGTGGCTTTGGCCTGGGCGGCCAGGTCCATCAGCACGGGCGCCTGGAACAGGCTGCTCAGCGACAGCTGCGTGCCCAGGCGCTGGTTGATCGCGTAGACCAGGCGCGTGGCCAACAGCGAATGCCCGCCCAGGTCGAAGAAATTGTCGTGGATGCCGACCCGCTCGCACTTGAGCACCTCGGCCCAGACCTGCGCCATGCGCCGCTCGGTGTCGTCGCGTGGCGCCTCGAAATGCGCCGCACCGCCGCGCTCGGGCGCCGGCAATGCCTGGCGGTCGAGCTTGCCGTTGCGGGTCAGCGGCAGTTGCGCCAGGCTGACCCAGGCGCTGGGCAGCATGTGCTCGGGCAACTGGCGCTGCAACGCGGCGCGCAGGGTCTGCGGCGCTTGTTCGCCGACCACATAGGCCACCAGGCGTGGGTCGCCGGCGACGTCCTCGCGCAACAGCACGGCGGCGTCGCGCACACCCGGTTGCTGGCGCAGCAGGCTGTCGATCTCGCCCAGTTCGATACGGAAACCGCGCAGCTTGACCTGCTGGTCGGCCCGGCCCAGGTATTCGAGGTTGCCGTCGGCCTGCCAGCGCGCCAGGTCGCCACTGCGGTACATGCGTGCGCCGGGCTCGGCGCTGAACGGGTCAGGCAGGAAGCGCTCGGCACTCGCTGCGCTGCGGTTGAGGTAGCCGCGGGCCAGGCAGGCGCCGGCGATGTACAGCTCGCCGGACACCCCCACTGGCAGCGGATTGAGGTCGCCGTCCAGCACGTAGAGCCGCGCATTGGCGATCGGCTTGCCGATCGGCGGCGCCTCCGGCCAGTGCTCGGCCTCGTCGCAGGCGAGGCTGAACTGGCTGACCACATGGGTCTCGGTGGGCCCGTACTGGTTGCGCAGGCGCGCGCCGCCCAGCCCGAGGACCAACCGGCGCAGCGCATCGTTGACCTGTAGCGCCTCGCCGGCGGTGACGATCTCGCAGCCAGCAACCGGCACGGGCGCGTCGGCCTCGGTCAGCGCGGCCAGCTGTTGCAGCACGGCGAACGGCAGGAAGGCGCGCCCCGCCTCCTGGGCCACCAGGGTCGGGCGCAGGGCGGCCAGGTCCTTGCGCCCGGCTTCGCTCATCAGCAGCAAGGTGCCGCCCTGGCACAGGGTGCTGCAGATCTCCTGGAACGACACGTCGAAGTTCAGCGAGGCGAACTGCAGTACCCGGCACGGCGCCGGGTCGTCGTCCAGTTGCCAGCCGATCAGGTTGTCCAGGGCGCGGCGGCTATGGGCCACGCCCTTGGGCCGGCCGGTCGAGCCGGAGGTGTAGAGCACATAACCGAGGTTCGCCGGGCTGACCGCCACCTGCGGATCGCTGGCCGGGCAGCCGGCCCAGCGGGCCGCGTCGCGGTCCAGGCACAGCAGCTCGACCGCCTGCGGCAGGCCCGGGCACAGCGAGGCCTGGGTCAACAGCAGGCTCGGCGCGGCGTCGGCGAGCATGAAGGCCAGGCGCTCGGCCGGATAGGCCGGGTCGAACGGCACATAGGCCGCGCCCGCCTTGAGGATCGCCAGCAGGCCGACGACCATCTGCGCCGAGCGTTCCAGGCACAGGCCGACCCGCTGCTCGGGGCCGACACCCTGGGCGATCAGGTGGTGGGCCAGGCGGTTGGCCGCGCGGTTCAATTCGGCGTAGCTCAGGGACTGCCCGTCAGCGACCAGCGCCACGCCGTCCGGTTCGCGCCAGGCCATGGCCTCCAGGCGCGCCATGCAGCCCGGCTGGCTGGCGGTGTCGCGGGCCGTGCGGTTGAAGGCCTCCAGGACCTGCCCGCGCTCAGCGTCGTCCACCAGTTCGAACGTGGCGATCGACTGCGCGGGTTCATCGACCATGGCCTGCAACAGGCGGCGCAGGTATTCGCCGAAGCGCGCCACGGTAGCGGGTTCGAACAACCCGCTGGCGTACTCCAGGCCGCCGACGACCTCCCCGTCGCGCTCGCTCAGCGCCAGTTGCAGGTCGAACTTGGCCACCCGCTGGCGCGCCGGCACGGTGCTGACTGCAAGGCCCGGCAAGGCCAGGGTCTGGCCCTGGTCCTGCTCCCAGGCGAACAGCACCTGGAACAACGGACTGTAGGCCAGGCTGCGCGACGGGTTGAGCAGTTCCACCAGCTGTTCGAAGGGCAGGTCCTGGTGGGCCTGGGCCTGCAGTGTCAGCTGGCGGACCTGGCGCAGCCATTGCGTCAGCGAAGGGGCGCCGCTGCGGGTGACGCGCAAGGCCAGGGTGTTGACGAAGAAGCCGATCAGCCCGTCCAGCGCCGGGTCCGGGCGGTTGGCCGAGGGCACGCCGATGACCACGTCGTCCTGGCCAGACAGGCGCATCAGCACCAGCGACCAGGCCCCCAGCAGGGCCATGAACAGCGTGGTGCCCTGGGCGGCGCACAATGCCTTCAGGCGTGCGGTCAGGGCGCGGTCCAGCACCAGCGGTACATAACCACCGCGATAGTCCTGCATGGCCGGGCGCGGGTGGTCGGTCGGCAGCGTCAACAGCGCCGGCGCGCCTTCCAGCGCCTGTCGCCAGTAGCGGCGTTGGCTGGCCAGGCGCTCGCCGGCGAGCCACTGCCGGTGCCAGGCGGCATAGTCCACGTACTGCACCGCCAGCGCAGGCAACAGTGCCTCATGGCCTTGCACGGTGGCGGTATACAGCGTCTCCAGGTCACGGGTCAGTACGCCTACCGACCAGCCATCGGAGATGATGTGATGCTGGGTCAGCAGCAGCACATGCTCATCCACCGCCAGGCGTACCAGGCAGGCACGCATCAGTGGCCCTTGGGCCAGGTCGAAAGGCCTGGTGCCCTCCTCCTCGATCAACGCCTCCAGGCGCGACTGCGCATCAGGCAGGTCATGCAGATCGACCTGCCTGAAGGCCATGCCCTGGTCCGCGGCGCCGATGAGCTGGCGACCCTCGCCCTCGATGCTGGTGAAGGTGGTGCGCAGCGCTTCGTGGCGGGCCACCAGGCGGTCCAGGCTCGCGGCCAATGCCGTCACCTGCAACGGGCCCTTGATGCGCAGGTTCAGCGGCATGTGGTAGGCCGCGTTGCCACCCTCCAGCTGGGCCAGGAACCACAAGCGCTGCTGGGCAGACGACAACGTTTGCGCGCCGGATCGTTCGATCGCGACGATCGGCATGCGCGCCTCGTCCCGGCTGGCCTGGAGCCGCTCGGCGAAGTCCTTGAGCCGCGGGTTTTCGAACAGCAGCGCCGGCGCCACTTCGCGGGCCAGGTCCTGGCGTATCCTGGCCAGGACGCGCATGACCAGCAGCGAGTGGCCGCCGAGGGCGAAGAAGTGGTCATCGCGCCCGACCTGCGCCAGGCCCAGCACCTCGGCCCAGATGGCCGCCAGGGTGGTTTCCAGCGCGCCCTGCGGCGCCAGGTAGTACGCTTGCTCGAAGTCACCGGCCTGCGGCGCGGGCAGGCCGCTGCGGTCGAACTTGCCATTGGCGGTCAGGGGCAAGGCCGGCAGCGCCACGTAGGCGGTCGGCAGCATGTAGTCCGGCAGATGCGCGCCCAGCTGTTCGCGCAGGGCCGCCGGGGTCAAGCCGGCGCCCGGCTGCGCGGCGTAGTAGGCCACCAGGCGCGGCTCGCCCGGAGGGTCCTGGCGCAGCAGCACCAGGCTTTGGCGTACGCCGGGCACTTGCGCCAGGCGTGCCTCGATTTCGCCCAGTTCCAGGCGCAGGCCGCGCAGCTTGGCCTGCTGGTCGCCGCGGCCGAGGAACTCGAGCTGGCCATCGGCGTTCAGGCGCGCCAGGTCGCCAGTGCGGTACAGGCGCTCACCTGCCACATAGGGGTTGTCGATGAAGCGTTCAGCGCTCAACTGCGGCAGGTTCAGATAGCCGCGCGCGACACCGACGCCGCCGAGGTACAACTCCCCCTCCTCGCTCGCCTGCCCCTGCGCGTCGAACAGGTAGACGCGGCAGTTGGCCAGCGGTCGTCCGATAGGCAGCACGGCGTTGGCGATATCGAGCGCCGGTACTTCGTGGCAGGTACTGTCGATACTGGCCTCGGTCACGCCGTAGGCCTGCACGATGCGCACCCGCTCGCCGCACAGGCGGCGCAGCTGGCGGGCGCTGTGGGCGGTCCAGACGTCCGAGCCGCACACCACGGTGCGCAGGAACGACAGGTCGCGACCGTTTGCCTCGGCCCAGTCCATCAGCGGGTTGAGCACCGCCGGCACGAAGTCGCCGAAGCCCACCTGCGCCTCGCTCAGCAGGCGGTACAGCGCGGGTGGGTCCATCAGCGTGTCTCGCGGGCACAGCACCAGGGTGCCGCCAAAGCCCAGCGCGCGGATCAGGTCGGCGCTGAACACATCGAACGAGAAACCGGCCATCTGCAGGTGATTCAACGGCGCCTGCAGCGCATAGAAACGGCCCCAGGCGGCGCTCAACGCGACCAGGCCACGGTGCTCGACCATCACCCCCTTGGGGGTGCCGGTGGAGCCGGAGGTATAGATCACATAAGCCAGGTGACGGGGCGTGAGGCCGACCGCCTGCGGGTCGGGGTCAAAGGCCGGCTGGTCGGCCCAGGCGTGCTCCTCGTCCAGGTCGAGCACCACCGCAGCCAGCTCCAGGCCCGCGAGCAGCGCCAGTGCCCGGCCGTGGCCAAGCAGCACCGCCGGCGCGCTGTCGGCCAGCATGTGCGCCAGGCGCGCCCGCGGGTAGGCGGGATCCAGCGGCACATAGGCGCCCCCGGCCTTGAGCACCGCGAGCACGGCCACCAGCATGTCCAGCGATCGCTCGAGGCACAGGCCGACCCGCACGTCCGGGCCGACACCCTGGGCGCGCAGATGATGGGCCAGGCGGTTGGCCCGGGCATTGAGCTCGGCATAGCTCAGCTCATCCTCGCCATGGCGCGCGGCGATGGCTTGCGGCGCCCGCCGCACCTGCGCCTCGAACAGGCCATGCACGCACTGATCGCTGTCGAACGGTGCGCCGTGGTGCCAGTTATCGGGTAAAAAAGCGGCTTGCGCGCCGGCCATGCCGCGCGTGGAGGGGGTGTCGAACATCGGGCTGCCATCCGTGAGTATTGTTTTTATTCGGTGCGCGCAGGACGACGGGCGTCCTGCCGGTCGGGTCGGTCATGCGGGGGAGATCAGGGGCCGGGCGCGGCGCGGGCGCGCGCAGCAGTGGGGCGCACAGCGTGCGACCGGGGGATGGCGCACGTGGAGGGACATGTGGCGAGCACGGGCGCATGGCCCGTCATATCGACGATTCCAGACTGCGTGACCAATTGAAACCTCACCATCCTTATGGGGGCATGCAAGGGCCACGAGCGTTGAGCCTGGGTGGTCCCTTCGGCTGCGGTACCGATGACCTGTGGGCCGTCGGCTTTCCAATTGCGCCGGGCTCCTGGCCCCGGGCGCTGGCGGATAATAACCATGAGGGTCCGCAGCTAGGCAACAAAAACAGAAAATTTAATGCTGGTTTGTCTACCTGGCGGCCTTCCCCACTTCCCGATCAGGCCGCCAGGCCCCCTTCACTGCGCAGGCGCCACCGCCGGCGGTGGCTCGTTGGTCACCCGCAGGATCCCCCACAGCCCCGAGGCATTGCCATACGCCGCATAGTCGCGGAACAGGTAGTCCCCCGGCACGGCGTTGGCACCCCCGGCGCTGGGCAGCATGAAGCTGAAGTGCGCCGCCGGCAGCACGCTTTCCTGCGCGCCTACGTACATCGCCATCGGGTTGTAGCCGTAGCGCACCGAGCCGATGCCCGGCAGGCCCATGGGGTAGCCGTTCACGTCGTTCTTCTCAGGCTGGTAGTTGTGCAGCGGCCACAGGTGCCCGTCGAGCTGGTAGGTGATGCCGCGGCTGCCGCCGCTGGGCATCAGCACATGGCTGCGCGCCGGCTGGCCGGGCTTGGCCCAGAGCACCGGAGTCTGCGGATCGCCGCCGACCAGGGCATTGCTGTAGGCCATGTGGGCGTTGGGCACGTCGGCGAAGCCGAAGCCGTCGGCATGGCCGAACGGCGCGTCCGGCGCCAGGCCGAAGCGCAGCCACAGCGGCTCGGTCTTGTAGTTCATCGCCATGTTGCCGTTGTCCTTCGGATCACCGGGCACGCCGTTGCCCTCGGTGGCGATACCCTCCACCGGCCGGCCATCGGCCCAGCGCATGTTCAGCGAGCGCTGCCACACGGTGACGAAGTCGCGGTAGTCGGGCTGGCCGCTGACCTTCACCGTGGCCTGGGCGCGGCTGGCGGTGTCTTCGGTCCAGGTCGCGCTTTGCGGCAACACGCTCATGGCGCCCACCAGGCCTTTCTGCGGTTGCTTGATGACATCCGCCGGGGTCAGGTTGAGGCCGCCGAACTCGATGGCGGTGGTGTTGATGTTGTCCACGGTGCGGCCCAGTTGCAGCACCGGCTTGCCTTCACGCTCCAGGTGCCCGGCGTAGTACTGGTACACCCGGCTCGGGTAGGCGCCGCTGCTGCCGCTGCGCGGCGGCACGGTCTGCACCGGGTTGAGGCCGACGTTGACGCCATCCGACTTGGTGATGTCGTAGGCCAGCAGCTGCGCATGCAGGCCGACATGGCTGGACGGGCGCATGAGGTTGTTGTTGAACGCCGTGGAGCCCTCGCCACCGGCGCGGTCGCGCTTGACCACGTTCTGCATCACCGCGCTGCTGGGCAGGTCGGGCATCATCAGCGGCAAGCGGTTCTCCAGGGTGATGCTGATGCAGTCGCCGGCGTTGGCGCGCAGCACCAGCGGCTCGACCGGCACGCCGGCCTTGAGCTTGCCAGTGCCGGCGTCGAGGTCGGCCTTGCGCACGTACAGCACCGCGGTCGGGTCGTGCAGCGGCGAACTGTGCCCGCCTACGGTAAACGTCGCGCCATCCTCCTCGTCGGTGACCGTGGCCATGGGGATATCGACCTTGCGGCTGTTGAACACCAGGGTGCCGCCATTGGCCTTGAGCGCGCCACCGACGTGCTGGCCAAGGCCGGCCGGGTCGTTGATGCTGACCCCGTGGCGGTTCTCGAGAATGTCGTTGGCCAGGGCCGCGACGATCTCGTAGCTGCGCTTGACCGTCGGCCGGGTGCCGATGCCATTGGCGTTGGCCGTGGTTTTCGGGCAGATGCCGTCGAAATTGACGGTGTTGCGCATGGCCACCGGCTGCGGATTGTTGGGCAGGGCAAACAGGTCGGCGCGTTGCGCGGTGTAGTTGCGCATGATGCCCCAGATGCCGTTCCAGTAGCCTTCCAGCGCGGCGTCCAGCGAGTACAGGTAGTCGCCGTTGGTGGCAGCGGCACTGGAGATCATCGATACCGGCGCCATGAACCCGAGCTGCTCGGAGATGCCCACCATCTGCGACGCTTTCCACCCTGAGTTGGAGCTGTTGCCGAAGCCCGAGCCGTTCTGCAGCCACTTCACGCCATGCAGGGTGACGTTGTGTTCCTCCTCATGGCCACCGGCATGCATGCGCAGGCGCACGTTGTCACCGGAGTAGGTGCGCAGCAGCGGCGTGAACGGGTCACCCGGCTCGCTGCCCTTGTTCACGTGCGGCGGGAACAGCGTGGTGCCGCCGGTGGGGCCGGTGGCCTGGGTGATCGCCGAAGGCGCCAGGTTCATCGCCGGGATGGCGCGGTCGGTGCGGCTCTGCATGGCGTAGGCCAGGTCGCCGCCGAGGCCGTCGGCCTGCATGCCGCGCTTGCCGTCCGGGCCGACCTTGTTCGGGTCGAACACGCGCAGGGCCAGCGGTTCGTTGCGGTAGTTGACGACGAACATGCCGGGGTCATCCACCGAGATTGCCTGTGGGCACGGCCGGGTCGGGCAGCCTGGGCTCAGCCCGCCACGGGACTCGACCACCGACTCGAGCAGCGTCGAGGCCTTTTGCCGCACGGGCGGGTTGATGGCGTAGCGGAAGCTGTCGGCGGTGGCCGGATAGGCCTGGCCGTCCGGTACGCCATTGGGGCCGGCGCCGACATACACGCCAGCTTCATAGGCATGCTGGAAGTCGCTGTACTCGAGGAAGAACTCGCGGTAGCTGTCGTTCCTGCCATCGCCGTCGTGGTCGCCGGTCTGGATCACCGCCTGCCAGGAGGTCGGACCGCCATCCTGGCGCGTTGCCGGGTTGTACAGCTGTTCGCCGGTCTCGGCGTGGTACCAGGTGGAGCCTGCGGGCTCGGCCAGCACGGTCGCATACAGCCCGAGCTGCTGGTGGGTCGATGGGCCGAGGTGGTCATGGGTGAAGATGGTGCCCAGGCCACGGTCGACGTTGTGCACGTTCACCAGGGGGTCGGCGAACCAGCGTTGCATGGCGCTGCGCGCGCCGAGCCAGTCAGCCCGGCCGAAACGCCCGAAGTACGGATGCTGCTTGGCTTTCGGGCAGGCAGCGGTGCCGTCGCGGGTATCACCCTCGGTGCAGTTGTTGAAGCTGCGGATGGCATGCACGCGCTCGACCACGCTGCCGGGCGAGAGGATGCCGTCTTCGTAGTTCCAGCCGTTGGCCGAGCCGTCGGCGGCGGTCAGGTCCCACTTGGGCAGGTGGATATGCTGGCCGATCACGTCGGTCGGGGTGCGTACCTGGTAGTCGTCCATCTCGTAGAACGACGGGATCAGGTTGGTGTGCACGTACTGGGTGCAGTCGAAGGTGTTCATGCGCATCACCAAAGGCTCTGGCGGGCGCTGCTTGGTGATCACCGGCCAGGCGTCTTCCCACAGGGCGAGGATGCGCGCCTGCGGGAAGTGGTAGCCGACCTTGTTGTACACCGCGTCGAACTGGATGTTGGCCGCCTTGTACATGCGCGGGCGGTCGGCGGTAAAGGTGGACGAACCGCGGAAACTCATGCCGGTGAGGTTTTCGCCGCTGAAGAACTCGCCGCCCCCCGAAGACTGGGTCAGGCGCTTGCCGCGGTCGTCCATGCACGGCTCATAGTACGGCGCGCCCGCCGTGGGCAAGGCGCCGTTGGTGCGGAAGGCCTTGGCCACCGGCGCGCTGCCGGGGATCAGGGCAAAGCTTGGATGTTCGGCCTTGGCGTGGAACTGCATGGCCGCCTGTTCGACCTCGGTGCCCTCTTCGGGCAGGTAGATCGGCTTGGCCTTGTGCACCACCTTGGAGAAGTCCAGCTTGGTGGTGGTGGTCACGGCGTCGCCACCGGCAGACACACCGTCGAGGGTGTGTCTGCCCAGGCCGCCGTCCCAGCCGTCGACCTGGTTGGGGTCGAGGTTGGCCCACAGCGCCTTGCCGCTGTCTTTCAATTGCCGAGCCAGGGCCGGATCGAGCATGTCCAGCGGCGGGGTCGGCGGACGCTGGCCGACGCTGCTTTCCATGCCACCGATCCAGAACGGGTAGCCGGGGTTTTTCAGGCTGCCGTCGGCGTTGCGATTGGTCTCGCTGCGATCGACCAACGCGAGGGAGCCAACCGCACGCGGCGTGGCCGGCGCGTCGGGGTGATCGTCGCCCTGCTCTTCTTCGTCATCGTCATGCCCGGCGACCAGGGTTTCGGCCAGTTTAGGCACGACGGTGACCTTGCCCGGCATCGGCGCCATGGCCTTGCCCGGCAACGGCACAATGGCTGGGATCGGCGTACCGGCGATGATCTCGCCGTCGGGTAGAGCCCGGGCACCCGGGGCGGGCTTGCCATTGCGCAGGGCGAACGGCGTGGTGTGGAAGCCGTTCTCGCCCTCGCCGCTGACCGCCAGGCGCGTGCCCGGCTCGAACACATCATGTACCCGCCACATGGCCCACATGCCCTGGGCGAAGTGCGGATAGAAATGGCAGTGGTAGATGGCGTCGCCCGCGACCCGGTTGCGGTTGCCGGAGCCGCCGTTGGCAATTTCGTAGGTGTAGCCCACGCCCGGGCCGATGCCTTGGGCGTCGATATAGTCGGAGTTGTCATCGTTGGGGTTGAACAGCCACTGGTGCCCGTGCAGGTGGAAGATGTGCTGCTCGTGGCCATTGTGGGTGTTACGGAACTTGGTGAAATCACCGATGTAGCTGTGGTGCACGTTGGCCGGTTCCGCCGGGTACAGGGCCATGGTCGCCTTGACCCCGGTGGCGCTGGCCGGCGGCGTTTCACCCGGGCGGATGTTCTCCAGCCCGACGTTGGCCGGGATGTCCACCAGGGTGCCGATATCGCCGACTGTGTGGGCACTGAGGAAGAATTCCTCGTAGGCGCACGACAGGCAGTCGTGCATCGGCCCCACGCCGAGACGGTTGGCCACCACCTCTGCGCCCATGCCGCCGGAGCCGTAGTTGATCATGAACGAGTCGCGAGTCGGCTCGAGCACATGGCCCATGACCGGGTCCGCCCAGTAAGCGGGGAAGGCCTGGGTCGCGGCGACCTCGTCGGCGAACTGCGAGGCGAAGTCGCGGAACGCATCCAGACGATTGGGCAGCGCCGGGTTGCGCTTGCCGACGCTTTCCAGCGGATAGGTACTGGCCGGAAAACTGCCGTCGGGGTTGGGGCCCATGACGATGGCGTCTGTCTCGCTGCTCTGGATCTCGTTGCCGTCGACCATGGCGATGATCGGCTTGCCAGCCTTGCCCTCGGCGATCCACGGCTCGACGTTGGGGTAGCGAGCCTGGTAGTCGATCACCGGCTGGCCGGTGGCAGTGCGCCCCGTGGTGGCCAGGCGCATCTCTTCCTCGGTCAGGGTGTTGCGGTAGGTGCGCCCGGCCTTGGGCACCACCACCACCTGGCCGAACAGGCCGTTGGCGACGTTGCCGCCGCCGCCCTGCCCGCCGAAGGTCGCGCCCAGGCTGGTGACGGCGAAGGCGCCTTCGCGCTCGGCGTACAGGGTGTAGCTGCGGGTGCCGCCGGGGGCGACCAGGAAGTTGCCGTTGCGCCCGGTGTTGGCGGCGATGTCGCCGATGCTGTTGACCGCCTGCAGACCGTTGACCTGGAAGCCCACATGGCGATCGGTGACCTGCTCGTCGGCGACGAAGTGCTCGTTGCCCTCGTTCTCGACCTCGGCGCCCTCTTCTTCCTCGCCTTCGACTTCGCTCTCGTCGTGATCGATGCCGTGCTTGTTGGGGTTGGCCTGGTAGGCCAGCAGGTTGCTCAGGTTGACCGTCAGGCAGTCCCCCGCCGCCACCCGCAGCACGATCGGCCGCGGGCGCTTGTCCGGGCGCAGGGTGACCTTGCCCGGCACAGCGGCGCCACCCTTGCTCAGGGGCACGCGGTGCTCGTCCACCACGTCCTGGCGCAGGGCGAACATCATGCCGTTGGCGTTCTGCGCGCCGAGGCGGTTGAACATCAGTGGCTGATCCAGCGCCACCACGTTGGCCACCAGCGTGCGCTGGCACTGCACGGCGGCCTCGCTGGAGACCTGCCAGCCCAGCAGGGCCAGCAGCAAGGTGGACAAGACCGGGCCTTTGCGAGGGGTCGACATGGGGCACCTCCGGGGACACAGGGATACTGCGGGGAAGTGAGCAAGTGCCATGCCATTAAATTAATTCAGTTTTTTCAATTGGTTATGAGTTCTATCGGTGCAAAACGGGGAAAATCCCCCATTGGCATACCCCGGATCAGGGTGCCGGGATGAGGCCACTACCGATCCACAATGACCCCGATAGCATTTAGTGATTGAACACGCGCGCAAAGGTGCAGTAAGCTCGGACCCAATCACTGGAGAGCAACATGTCGAAACAAACCCGCAACCACGCCAACCACACCGGTCGCTCCGCGCACCGCGTGCTGGCCGTTGCCGGTCGTAACGCCGTTGCCAGCTTTTATTTTGGGTATTGGTTTAGCCACTAGGCGCCGATTACCCATCCGGCGCCCACCTTCGAGGGGCCGCCGAACATGAGAATACTCAAACCCCCGGTCGGCTCCCCGACCGGGGGTTTTGCTTTTCCGGACCTACGAAACATACCGATTACCTTGAGGACAGCGACATGAACTACACCACCTATTACCGCACCTATGCATGGCGATTTAGCCAGTTCCGTTCGGGCCAGCCTGCCGCCTCCGTTCGGTCGATTTCCGGTGGCAATGCCGCACAGACACCCCATTTGACGATCAGTCGAACACCTCGATAGGGCCGACCGCGCGGGCCAGAACCCGCCGTCCGCCCAGGGAACAAACGCCATGCAAGCCTCGAATCTCGCCCTGCCCCTGACCCAGCCGCACGCTGCCAACACCACTGTCAGCCAGCGCCTGCCCAGCCCGCACCTGCTCAAGCAGCAGATGCCGCTGTCCAGCGAACTCACCCAGCAAGTCCATGCCCAGCGCCAGGCGATCCGCGCCATTCTCGAAGGCCGCGACGAACGCCTGCTGGTGGTGGTCGGCCCCTGTTCGATCCATGATCCGCGCTCGGCCCTCGAATACGCCGACCGCCTCGCCGCGCTCAGCCGCGAGGTCGACGACAAGCTGCTGCTGGTGATGCGCGCCTACGTGGAAAAACCACGCACCACGGTGGGCTGGAAAGGCCTGGCCTACGACCCGCACCTCGATGGCAGCGATGACATGCACGCCGGTATCGCCCTGTCCCGTGGCCTGATGCTGGGCATGCTCGAACGCGGCCTGCCGATCGCCACCGAGCTGCTGCAGCCGATGGCCGCCGGCTACTTCGACGACCTGCTGGGCTGGGCCGCCATCGGCGCGCGCACCACCGAGTCGCAGATTCACCGCGAGATGGTCAGCGGTCTGGAGCTGCCGGTCGGCTTCAAGAACGGCACCGACGGCGGTATCGGCATCGCCTGCGACGCCATGCGCAGCGCCGCCCACCCGCACCGTCACTTCGGCATGGACGCGCAAGGCCACCCGGCGATCATCGAGACCCTGGGCAACCCCGACACCCACCTGGTGCTGCGTGGCGGGCACAAGGGCCCGAACTACGACGCCCAGAGCGTCGCCCTGGCGCGCCAGGGCCTGGCCAAGGCAGGTCTGGCGCCACGCATCATGGTCGACTGCAGCCACGCCAACAGTGGCAAGGACCCGGCGCGTCAGCCGGCTGTGTTCGAGGACGTGCTGGCCCAGCGCCTGGCCGGTGACCGCTCGCTGGTCGGGGTGATGCTCGAAGGCCACCTGTTCGACGGCTGCCAGGCCCTGGGCAAGGGCGCGCTGAAGTACGGCGTGTCGATCACCGACGGCTGCCTGGGCTGGGACGCCACCGAGGCGCTGCTGCGCGACGCCGCCGCGCGCCTGTGAGTCTCTGCGGCAAGCCTGGCGAGACACGGCACGAGCAAGTGCGCTAGGCTTGCCTTTTTGACCCCAAGGAGCAGTACCCATGGCCAAAGCCACCGCCCGCCACATCCTGGTTGCCAGCGAAGAGAAGTGCAACGAACTCAAAGCGCAGATCGAAGGCGGCGCCGACTTCGCCGAAATCGCCAAGGCCAACTCCACCTGCCCATCCAGCCGCCAGGGCGGCGACCTGGGCTCGTTCGGCCCGGGCCAGATGGTTCGTGAGTTCGACACCGTGGTCTTCAGCGCGCCGCTGAATGTCGTTCAGGGCCCGGTGAAGACCCAGTTCGGCTACCACCTGCTGGAAGTGACCAGCCGCCAGGACTGATCCGGCATTGCCGTGGTCTTGCCCGTAGGAGAAGGTCTGCAGCAAGCAAGCTGCGTGGGAGTGAACTGCGTGGGAGCGGGCTTGCCCCGCGATGGCGTCTGCCCAGACAATGCTATCGCGGGGCAAGCCCGCTCCCACGATACACGCTCCCACCAGGCCCGTTCCCACGCCAGGCTTCGGGGTGTGCTGATAAGTTGCTTGTGCCTGATACTGCCCTTGTCAGCCCACGCCGCCCCCACCCACGCCCTCACCGTCTACGGTGAAGCGCCCCGCTACCCCGCGAACTTCCAGCACTTCGACTACGTCAACCCTGACGCCCCCAAGGGCGGCAGCCTGCGCCGCTCGGCCATCGAGATCGGCCAGTTCGACCATATCCTGCCCTACATCGACAAAGGCATCGGTGTCAGCCAGGTCGATGGCTGGCTGTACGCGCCGCTGGCCGTGCGTTCGCTCGACGAGCCCTACACCGTCTACGGCCTGATCGCCCAGCGCCTGGAGCGCGGCCCCGGCGACGCCTGGTTGCGCTTCTACCTCGACCCGCGCGCCACCTTCGCCGACGGCAAGCCGGTGCGTGCCGAGGACGTACGCTTCAGCTACGACCTGCTGATGAGCCAGGGCAGCCTCAAGTTCCGCACCCAGTTTGCCGATGTCGCCGGGGTCACCGTCGAAGGCCCGCGCCAGGTGCGCTTCGACTTCAAGCAGCCCCATGGCCGCACCCTGCCCCTGGAGCTGGCCGGCCTGCCGGTGCTGCCCGAGCATGACTGGCGCCAGCGCGACTTCGCCAACGGCGCCGGTTTCGACAAGCCCGTGGGCAGCGGCCCCTATCGCATCGGCCGGATCGACAACGGCCGCAGCATCACTTTCGAGCGCGATGCGAACTGGTGGGCGCGGGACCTGCCGGTCGCCCGCGGGCTGTACAACTTCGTCCGCATCGGCGTCGAATTCTTCGGCGACACCGAAGTGGCCCGCCAGGTACTCAAGGGCGGTGGCTACGACTACAACCGCGAGTACTCCGCCACTGCCTACACCCTCGGCTACAACGGTGCCTCCCTGGATGACGGGCGCCTGCAGCGCGCCCACCTGGGCCCGGCCAAGCCGCAGATCGCCCAGGGCTTCGTGTTCAACCTGGACCAGCCGCAGTTCAAGGACCGCCGCGTGCGCCAGGCCCTGGCCATGCTCTGGGATTTCGAGTGGAGCAACCGGCAGATGATGCGCAATATGTACATCCGCCAGCAGAGCCTCTATTCGAATACCCCCCTGGCCGCCCGCGCCCTGCCCGACGCCGAGGAGCTCAAGCTGCTTGAGCCGCTGCGCGGCCAGGTGCCGGATGAAGTGTTCAGCCAAGTGTTCATTGCGCCGACCACCGACGGCTCCGGCATCATCCGCCAGCAGCAGCTGCAGGCGCTGGCCTTGCTGCAGGATGCCGGCTGGCATCCCCAGGGCGATCGCCTGGTCAACGCCCAGGGCCAGCCGCTGAGCTTCACCTTTCTCAATGGCCAGTCGGGGCTGGAGCGCCTGCTGCTGCCGTGGAAGCGCAACCTGGCGCAGATCGGCGTCGAGCTGAACATCCGCAACGTCGACGCCGCCCAATACGTCAACCGCGTGATGGCCCGCGACTACGACATGATCGTCACCGGCTACCCGGTGACCCTGTCGCCGGGCAGCGAGCAGTACAACTACTTCGGTTCCGCCGCGGCCAACGACCCCGGCTCGAACAACCTGATGGTGCTCAAGGACCCGGCAGTGGACCGCCTGCTCGACGGCCTGGTGCGCGCCACCAGCCAGGCCGACATGCTGCGCCACGCCCGCGCCCTGGACCGGGTGCTGCAATGGAACTACTACTGGATCCCCAACTACTACCCGCCTGGCAGCTCGACGGTGTGGTGGAACCGCTTCGGCCTGCCCAAGGTGCAGGCCGCCTATGACGAAGGCCTGGACACCTGGTGGGAAGTCAGCCCGCGGGCACTGACCACCCAGCAGATGGCCGAGCGCCTGGGGAGCGCGCCATGACCGGCTACATCCTGCGCCGCCTGCTGCTGATCATCCCCACCCTGCTGGCGATCCTGCTGGTGAACTTCGCCATCGTCCAGGCCGCCCCCGGCGGGCCGGTGGAACAGGCCGTGGCGCGACTGCAGGGTATCGGTGGCGGCACGCCGGGCGCCCGGGTCGAGGCGGTGCAAGGCGGGTCCCGCGCCACCCGTGGCCTGGACCCCAAACTGATCGAGGAGATCAAGCGCCAGTACGGCTTCGACAAGTCCGCCCCCGAACGGCTATGGCTGATGCTCGGCCAATATGCCCGGCTGGACTTCGGCCAGAGCTTCTTCCGCGGCGCCAAGGTCACCGAGCTGATCGTGCAGAAACTGCCGGTGACCCTGTCGCTGGGCTTCTGGGCCACGCTGATCACCTACCTGGTGTCGATCCCGCTGGGCATCCGCAAGGCGGTCCGCCATGGCAGTCGTTTCGACGCCTGGAGCAGCGCGCTGATCGTGATCGGCTACGCCCTGCCCTCGTTCCTGTTCGCCCTGCTGCTGATCGTGCTATTCGCCGGCGGCACCTCGCTCAACTGGTTCCCGGTGCGCGGCCTGGTGTCGGAGGACTTCGACCAGCTCAGCCTGCTGGGCAAGGTCGCCGACTACTTCTGGCACCTGGTGCTGCCGGTCGGCGCCCTGGTGATCGGCGGCTTCGCCACCCTGACCCTGCTGACCAAGAACGCCTTCCTCGACGAGATCGCCCGCCAGTACGTGGTCACTGCCCGCGCCAAGGGCCTGAGCGAACGGCGCGTGTTGTATGGCCATGTGCTGCGCAACGCCATGTTGCTGGTGGTCGCCGGCCTGCCCCAGGCGCTGATCACAGTGTTCTTCGCCGGCTCCCTGCTGATCGAGGTGATCTTCTCCCTCGACGGCCTCGGGCGCATGAGCTACGAGGCGGCGGTGTCGCGGGACTACCCGGTGGTGTTCGGCACGCTGTTCATCTTCACCCTGGCCGGGCTGCTGATCCGCCTGCTGGGCGACCTGTGCTACACGGTGCTCGACCCGCGCATCGACTTCGACGCGAGGGGCCGCTGATGTTCTCGCCCATCGCCCGGCGCCGCCTGCGGCGTTTTCGCGACAACCGCCGCGGCTGGATCTCGCTGTGGCTGTTCGCCGGGCTGTTGCTGCTGAGCCTGGGCGCGGAGCTGGTGGCCAATGACAAGCCCTTGTTGCTCGGCTACCAGGGCGAGCTATACACCCCGGCGCTCAAGCGCTACACCGAGCAGCAGTTCGGCGGGCAACTGCCGTTCCAACCGGACTACCGCAGCCAATACGTACGCCAGCTGATCGAGGGCCAGGGCGGCTGGATGCTGTTCGCGCCGATCCCGTTCAGCGCCGACACCCCCAACTACAACCTGCAGGTGCCCACCCCCAGCCCGCCCAGCACGAGCAACTGGCTGGGCACCGACGACCAAGGCCGCGACGTGCTGGCGCGGGTGCTGTACGGCACGCGGGTCTCGCTTTTGTTCGCCTTCGCCCTGACCCTGCTCAGCGTGCTGATCGGTGTGACGGCCGGCGCCCTGCAGGGTTACCACGGCGGTTGGGTCGACTTGCTCGGCCAGCGCCTGCTGGAGGTGTGGTCGGGGTTGCCGGTGCTGTACCTGCTGATCATCCTGTCGGGGTTCGTCGAGCCGGATTTCTGGTGGTTGCTGGGGATCATGGCGCTGTTCTCCTGGCTGACCCTGGTGGATGTGGTGCGCGCCGAGTTCCTTCGTGGGCGCAACCTGGAATACGTCAAGGCCGCCCGCGCCCTGGGGCTGTCCGATACCCAGGTGATGCTGCGGCATATCCTGCCCAACGCCCTCAACGCGACCCTGACCTATGTGCCGTTCATGCTCACCGGGGCGATCACCACCCTGACCGCGCTGGATTTCCTCGGCTTCGGCATGCCCGCCGGCAGCGCCTCGCTGGGTGAGCTGGTGACCCAGGGCAAGCAGCACCTCGAGGCGCCGTGGCTGGGCTTTACCGCGTTCTTTGCCCTGGCGCTGATCCTGTCGTTGCTGGTATTCATCGGCGATGCGCTGCGCGAGGCGTTCGATCCTCGCAGGTGATCGCCTGTAGCGCCCTCACATCCAACCGCTGGACCAATGCATGCACGACAACCTCAAGGACTACCCCCAGGTCCGCCAACTGGCCATCCGCTCACTGTTCGAGATCATCGAGCAGTCCAGCGAAGGCACGGTGATCGTCGACCGCCAGGCGCGCATCGTCTGGATGAACGAGCGCTATGCCCGTCGCTTCGGCCTGGAGGATGCCGCCAGCGCCATTGGCAAACCGTGCGAAGCGGTGATCCCGGGCAGCCTCATGCGCGAGGTGGTGAGCAACGGCAAGCCGATCCTGCTGGACATGCTCGACACGCCGAACGAGCCGCTGGTGGTGATGCGCCTGCCGATCCACGACGGCCAGGGCACGCTGATCGGCGCCATCGGCTTCGCCCTGTTCGACGAGCTGCGCAGCCTGTCGCCGCTGCTCAAGCGCTACGCCAGCATGCAGCAGGAGCTGGCCTCGACCCGTTCGCAACTGCGCGCGCGCCAAGCCCGCTACAGCTTTGCCCAGTTCGTCGGCAGCAGCCCTGCCTGCCTCGAGGCCAAGCGCCGCGCCCGGCGTGGGGCCGGCAGCGACTCGCCGGTGCTGTTGCTGGGCGAGACCGGCACCGGCAAGGAACTGCTGGCCCACGCTATCCACGCCACCTCGGCCCGCGCGCACAAGGCCTTCGTCAGCATCAACAGTGCGGCGATCCCCGAGGCACTGCTCGAGGCCGAGTTCTTCGGCACCGCCCCGGGCGCCTTCACCGGCGCCGACCGCAAGGGTCGCAGCGGCAAGCTGCAACTGGCCGAAGGCGGCACGCTGTTCCTCGACGAGATCGGCGATATGCCGTTGACCCTGCAAAGCAAGCTGCTGCGTGTGCTGCAGGAAAAGGAATACGAGCCGGTGGGCAGCAACCAGATGCTGCGCAGCGACGTGCGGATAATCGCCGCTACCTCCATCGACCTGCAGGCGGCCATGGCCCGCGGTGCGTTCCGCGCCGACCTGTACTACCGGCTGAACGTGCTGCCGGTGCAGGTGCCACCACTGCGCGAACGCCTGGAAGACCTGCCGGCGCTGTGCGAGGCGATCCTCGCCGAGCTGGGCAGCCAGTACGAGCTGGAGGCCGAGGCCCAGGCGCTGTTGGGCCGCCATGCCTGGCCGGGAAATATCCGTGAATTGCGCAACGTGCTGGAGCGGGCGACCTTGCTGGCGGACCAGCCGCGACTGGGCGTGCATGACCTGGCGAACGCGCTGGGGCCGTTGAGCCCGGTGACCGAGACGGCGCCGCAATTGGGGTACCGGGAAGCCTGCGCGCAGTTTGAACGTGGGCTGATTGTGCAGGCATTGGCGCGCAGTGCCGGAAATGTGCCGGAGGCAGCGCAGGCATTGGGTCTGGGACGATCGACCTTGTACAAAAAGATGGTGGCGCTGGGAATGCAGTCTCAATAATGAGACTTAGATCTCAAAATAGGGATCGTGGGAGCGGGCTTGCCCCGCGATGGCGTAAGCCGCATAAAATCGAATCGCGGGGCAAGCCCGCTCCCACGCAGCCGTCTCAAGATAGAGATTGTTAATTTAAAGATTTTAATTTTCTACATATATATCAATAACTTAACAAGATGGCACGATTCCCGCTATCTCTATTTCCAACCATAAAAACAACAGTTGGAGATCCCCTTAGGATGACCGTGCTCATCGCCCTGGCCGCCCTGGCCCTGCTGATGCTCGCCGCCTACCGCGGCTACAGCGTGATCCTCTTCGCCCCCATCGCCGCCCTCGGCGCGGTACTGCTCACCGACCCCGCCGCCGTGGCCCCGGCCTTCACCGGGGTGTTCATGGAGAAAATGGTCGGCTTCATCAAGCTCTACTTCCCGGTGTTCCTGCTCGGCGCGGTGTTCGGCAAGCTGATCGAGCTGTCGGGCTTCTCGCGCTCGATCGTCGCCGCGGCCATCCGCCTGCTTGGCACCCGCCAGGCCATGCTGGTGATTGTGCTGGTCTGCGCCCTGCTCACCTACGGCGGCGTGTCGTTGTTCGTGGTGGTGTTCGCGGTGTACCCGTTCGCCGCCGAGATGTTCCGCCAGAGCGACATCCCCAAGCGGCTGATCCCGGCGACCATCGCCCTGGGCGCGTTCTCCTTCACCATGGACGCCCTGCCCGGCACCCCGCAGATCCAGAACATCATCCCCAGCACCTTCTTCAACACCACCGCCTGGGCCGCGCCCTGGCTGGGGTTGATCGGCACGCTGTTCGTGTTCTGCGCCGGCATGCTCTACCTGCAACGCCAGCGCAACAAGGCCCAGCGCAAGGGCGAAGGTTATGGCAGCAACCTGCGCAACGAACCGGAGACCGCCGACGACATCGCCCTGCCCAACCCCTGGCTGGCCCTGGCGCCGCTGCTGCTGGTAGGCGTGATGAACCTGCTGTTCACCCACTGGATCCCGCAGTGGTACGGCACCAGCCACACCCTGCAACTGCCGGGCATGGCCGCGCCGGTGCAGAGCGACGTGGCCAAGCTGACGGCAATCTGGGCGGTGCAGGCAGCGTTGCTGGTGGGCATCCTGATGGTGCTGGTGTGCGCCTTCGGCACCATTCGCCAGCGCCTGGCCGAAGGCACCAAAAGCGCGGTGAGCGGCGCCTTGCTGGCGGCAATGAACACGGCCTCGGAATACGGCTTCGGCGCCGTGATCGCCTCGCTGCCGGGCTTCCTGGTGCTGGCCGACGCCCTGCGCGGCATCCCCAACCCGCTGGTCAACGAGGCCATCACCGTCACCCTACTGGCCGGCATCACCGGCTCGGCCTCCGGCGGCATGAGCATCGCCCTGGCCGCCATGAGCGACAGTTTCATCGCCGCCGCCAACGCCGCCAACATCCCGCTGGAGGTGCTGCACCGGGTCGCCGCCATGGCCAGCGGCGGCATGGACACCCTGCCGCACAACGGCGCGGTGATCACTTTGCTGGCGGTCACCGGGCTGACCCACCGCGAAGCCTACAAAGACATTTTCGGTATTACCCTGATCAAGACCCTGGCCGTGTTCGTGGTCATCGCCACGTTCTACGCCACCGGCATCGTATGAAGGAGAATGGCATGACGCTCAAAGGCAAGACCGCACTGGTCACCGGTTCCACCAGCGGCATCGGCTTGGGAATAGCCCAGGTGCTGGCCGAGGCCGGCGCCGACATCCTGCTCAACGGTTTCGGCGACCCAGCCGCGGCCATCGCCGAGATCAGACGGTTCGGGGTCAAGGTTGCCCATCATCCGGCCGACCTGTCCGACGTGTCACAGATCGAACAGATGTTCGCCCTGGCCGAGCGCGAGTTCGGCGCGGTCGACATCCTCGTCAACAATGCCGGCATCCAGCATGTGGCGCCGGTCGAGCAGTTTCCGGTGGAGGCCTGGGACAAGATCATCGCGCTGAACCTCTCGGCGGTGTTCCATGGCAGCCGCCTGGTGTTGCCGGGCATGCGCGCGCGCGGCTGGGGGCGGATCGTCAATATCGCCTCGGTGCACGGCCTGGTCGGCTCCACCGGCAAGGCTGCGTACGTGGCCGCCAAGCATGGTGTGGTGGGCCTGACCAAAGTGATCGGCCTGGAAACCGCCACCAGCAATGTCACCTGCAACGCCATCTGCCCGGGGTGGGTACTGACGCCGCTGGTGCAGAAGCAGATCGATGACCGCGCCGCCAGTGGTGGCGATGCACAGCAGGCGCAACACGACCTGCTGGCCGAGAAGCAACCCTCCCTGGCCTTCGTCACCCCCCGCCACCTCGGCGAACTGGTGCTGTTCCTGTGCAGCGAGGCCGGTAGCCAGGTGCGTGGCGCCGCCTGGAACGTCGATGGCGGTTGGCTCGCCCAGTAACGGCTAGAGTGGAGCAAGACACGCCCGCTCCAGTACAGGAGCGGGCTCGCACCGCGACAAGACTCGCAGCCCTGACCGAGACTCCCGGCATGAACGACGTACTCTGGCGCCCCACCACCACCCAGATCGAAGCCAGCCGGATGGACGCCTTCCGGCGTCGCGTCAAGCGGCGCTTCAACCTTCAGCTCGACGACTACGCCGCCCTGCACCGCTGGAGCATCGAGCAGCGCCCACAGTTCTGGCAGACCCTCGCCAAGTACTTCCATGTGCAGTGGCACACGCCGCCTTCGAGCATCCTCGAGGAAGGCGAACACATGGCCGACGCGCGCTGGTTCCGCGGCGCCACCCTGAACTTCGCCGAACATCTGCTGCAGCGCCGCGACGACCGCCCGGCCGTGGTGGCCGTGCGCGAGGACGGCGGCCGCCACAGCCTCACCCACAATCAACTGGCCGCGCAGGTCGCCGGCTTGCAGCAGGCTTTTCGTCAGGCCGGAATCAAGCCGGGTGATCGGATCGCCGCAGTCATGCCCAACACCTGGGAGACCCTGGTGGCCATGCTCGCCGCCACCAGCCTCGGCGCGGTCTGGTCAAGCTGTTCGCCGGAGTTCGGCAGCCACGGCATTATCGACCGCTTCGGCCAGATCGCCCCTCGGCTGCTGGTGGTTTGCGCCGGTTATCAATATGCCGGCAAGGTCATCGATCAGGTCGAGAAGATCAACCAGGTCGTGGCCCAGCTACCCAGCGTCGAGCAGCTGCTGGTGGTGCCGCATACCCGGCCGCAGACCCGCGCCGATGAGTTCACCGGCACGCTGACGAGCCTGTGGGCCGACTACTTCACGCCCGGCGGGACGCCGACCTTCGCCGCGCTGCCCTTCGATCATCCGCTGTACATCCTGTATTCCAGCGGCACCACCGGCGTGCCCAAGTGCATCGTCCACCGCGCCGGCGGCGTGCTGCTGCAGCACCTCAAGGAGCACGGCCTGCACAACGACCTCAAGGCCGACGATGTGCTGTTCTACTACACCACCTGTGGCTGGATGATGTGGAACTGGCTGGCCAGCGGGTTGGCGGTCGGCGCCACCCTGGTGCTGTATGACGGCTCGCCGTTTCACCCCGGGCCCGAGCGTTTGCTCGATCTGATCGACGCCGAAGGCATCCGCGCCTTCGGCACCAGCCCCAAGTACCTCGCCGCCCTGGAGCAGGCCGCTGTGGAGCCTGCGAAGTCCCATGGCCTGGGCAGCCTGCGCCTGATCCTTTGCACCGGCTCGCCGTTGTCACCCCACAGCTACGACTATGTCTACGCCAAGGTAAAGGCCGACGTGTGCCTGGCCTCGATGTCCGGTGGCACCGATATCGTCGCTTGCTTCGTGGCCGGCAACCCGCTGCTGCCGGTGCGCCGTGGCGAGATCGCCGGCAAGGGCCTGGGCATGGCGGTGGAGGTCTGGGATGAACAGCGCCAGCCGATCAGCGGCGCGAAAGGCGAGCTGGTCTGCGTGCACCCCTTCCCCTCGATGCCGCTCGGCTTCTGGGGCGACGCTGACGGCCAGCGCTACCATGACGCCTACTTCAGCCAGTTCGAAGGGGTCTGGTGCCAGGGCGACTACGCCGAGCAGGTGCCTGGCGGCGGGCTGATCATCCATGGCCGCTCCGACGCCGTGCTCAATCCTGGCGGCGTGCGTATCGGCACCGCCGAGATCTACCGCCAGGTGGAAAAGGTCGAGGAGGTGCTCGAGAGCGTGGCCATCGGCCAGGACTGGCATGACGATGTGCGCGTGGTGCTGTTCGTGCGCCTGCGCGACGGTTTGCAGCTCGACGAGGCGCTCAGCCTGCGCATTCGCCAGGTGATTCGCCAGTTCACCACGCCGCGCCATGTGCCGGCGGTGATCGTCCAGGTCAGCGACATCCCGCGCACCCTCAGCGGCAAGCTGGTGGAACTGGCGATCCGCGACGTGGTGCATGGCCGGCCGGTGAAGAACACCGACGCCCTGGCCAACCCCGAGGCATTGCAGCAGTTCCGCGACCGCCCGGAGTTACGCTGAGGGCGACATCAGGCATAATGTCGCCCTTTTGCCCCGAAGCACAGGTAACCCCATGAAAGCCCAAGCCCGCCACATCCTGGTCAAGACCGCTGACGAAGCCGAAAAGCTCAAGCAGCGCATCGCCAACGGCGAGGCCTTCGACGTGCTGGCGAAGAAGTTCTCCACCTGCCCGTCCGGCAAGCGCGGCGGCGACCTGGGTGAAATACGTCCGGGCCAGATGGTCGGCGCCATCGACCAGGTGATCTTCAAGAAGCCCCTGCGGGTGGTGCACGGTCCGATCAAGAGCAAGTTCGGCTATCACCTGGTGCAGACTTTCTATCGCGACTGAGCCTCGCTCTCGCGCCGTCTCTGCAACAACGAAGGCGATTGCTCGCCACTGGCGACCACGCGCTCCAAACCCTCCTGCACGGCAAGGCTGGCACTCTCCATGTCGGCCACCGCCTTGAGCATCGTTGCCGTATCACCGCTGGCATGGGCATCGATGGCGTCGAATGCGCAGCGGTGCACGGCGGCATGGGGCGCGTCGATATCCTTGTACCCTGCAAGATGCGCATAGTGCAGGGCCCCATCCCCCTCGCGATACCACTTGCCCAGGCGACAGTGGGTATGGTCGGTAAAGTCCGAGCCGCGCTCCTGCGAGACCCCGAACAACACCTTGTAGACGCGGAACTTGTAGATCAGGTGGTCGAGCTTGGCCAGCTCGCAGAAGCTGCGCAGCGCCGATACCGATGCGGAACCTTCCGCCACCGTCGACATGTCGAGCAACTGGCGCATGGTACTGGCCGCGGACTGGCCGACACCGCTGTATGACGACGAATGCTCGGCCAGGCTGGCAATATGCCCACGGCTTTGCGCACTGTCGGCACGAATGGCCGAGACCAGCGTGCCAATTTCGGCAGTGGCGTCCGCCGTGCGCCTGGCCAGGGTCCTGACCTCATCGGCCACCACCGCAAAGCCGCGCCCGGCATCTCCCGCCCGCGCCGCTTCGATGGCCGCGTTCAACGCGAGCAGGTTGGTCTGGTCCGCCACCTCGCGGATGATCTCCAGCACACCGCCGACCTGCTGGGCTTGGTGATCGAGCCTGCCGACCTTCTCCGACGCCTCGCCGGAGGCATCGGCCAGCTGTTCGAGGTTGGTCGCGATCGCGTCGATGCTGGCCTGGTTGCTGCTGGCGATGCCCTGGATACGGATCGCGTACTGCCTTTCCTGCTCCATGCTGTGGGCGAGGCTGGCGAACGAGGTCTGAGTCATTTCCAGGGAATGCGAGAACGCCGAGAGGTTGCCGGCCAGGTGGGCGAGCACCTGGTTCTCCCGCGCCAGTTCCCCGGCCCTCGATTCCGCCTCACGGGCGCGCTGCTCAGATGCCGCCAACTGTGAACGGGAATGCTCCAGGGCGACGTTCAGCTCCTTGATCTGCGGGTCTTGCCGACCTGCCTTGCTCCACCACTTCACACCACGCTCCCGGGATAGACCCACCGCTTGTCACCCGGCCGAAGACATCCGGGCATAAACACCGAACATTCTCAGCAAGTCGAGGCCCGCACAAGGCTCAGTTGCGCAGGGAAATGGCGGATCAGCCGATGGCCCGGCGCGTCATTTTTCCTGGCATGGTGTACACGCCCGCGTCGACTAACCGATTGTTTCCAGAGGAGAAATATGGCTGGCCCGTGGCCACCTGATAGTTTTGTCAGTTGTCCTGTGTAGCGCATTTCCCTACAAGTCGCACAAGGCCGCGCCAGCACAGGCTTGCCGGCCTTCCCGATCGGAAATGGAGATCTGTCGATGCGCCCCACGTACCTGCTTGCACCTGCCTCCTTGCTGATGTTCATCATGCCTTCGCACGCATTCTGCGCCTCACTGACGGTGGCCCCAGGCGATACACTGGGCGCTGTCGTGCAAACCCAGGATATCGATACGTTCTCCATGACCGGCGGCACGCTTCAATCGCTGAACCAAGGTCAGGGATACGATGAATTCACCATGTCCGACGGGCACATCATCGGTGCCTTCGAAGACGGCGACAGGGCAATTTTCAGTGGTGGTCGTATCGGCCGGGTCGACCTGAAGCTCGCCGACAACTACTTCGAAATGTCCCAGGACTCCACAGTGCAAACCAGCATCGATGGCAACCTGGTGAGTGGTTTCGGCAACGACACCATCATCCTGCGCGGTGGCACTATCGGCGGCAACATCAGCACCAGTGGCGGCGTGGACAACATCAGCATCAGCGGCGGCAACCTGGTAGGCAGCGTCCTGGCGAGCGCCGGAGACGACATCTTCACCTGGTCCGGCGGCACCATCGGCGGGCGAGTCGACATGGGCATCGGCAATGACCAAGCGACCATCGACAGCCTGGGCCCAGCGACCCTCACCGCCACTCTCGATGGCGGCGAGGGTAGCGACGCGCTGCGCTTCGTCGGCAGCCGGATCATCAATGGCGAGCGCTATGTCAACTGGGAAACCATCGAACTCACCCGCGACAGCCACCTCGCGCTGGACGACACCCTGACGCTCGGCGACGCCGCCAGCGGCAGCGGTTTGCTGGATGTCGATGCGACGAGCACGCTGACTTCCCGGCAGGGCATCGTCTCGGCATTTACCGCCGGGCAGAATGCCTCGCTGCGCAACGCTGGCACCCTTGACCTCGGCACTGGCAACGACGCCCAGGGCCGCCTGACGATCACCGGCAATTACCAGGGCGACAACGGCCTGTTGCGACTCAACAGCGTGCTCGCCGGCGACGACGCACCCTCCGACCGTCTGGTGGTCAGCCAAGGCACCCTCACCGGCAGCACACGACTGGAAGTCAACAACCTCGGTGGCGCCGGTGCCGCCACCACGCAAGACGGCATCCAGGTGGTCGAGGCCCGCCAGGGCGCCACGAGCAGCAACGCTGCCTTCGTGCAAACGCAGACATTGTCGGCCGGTGCCTATGACTATCGCCTGTTCAAGGGTGGCGTGACCGCCGGCTCGGAAAACAGCTGGTACCTGCGCTCCTCACTGGTCGCGCCACCTGCACCAACTCCGGGCGAGCCATCCATTACGCCGCCAGTGGCGGCGCCGGCCCCCGGGCAACCCGAACTTCCCACCCCGGTGGCCGGCGAAACCCTCCCCCTGTACCGCCCGGAAGTGCCCGTATATGCCGCAGCGCCAAGGGGCGCCGCGATCATCGCACGGCAGGCACTGGGCACCTTCCACCAACGCCAGGGCGATCAGCGTCTGCTTTCCGGCCAGGGCCCCCTGCCGGCCAGTTGGGGCCAGGCCTACGGCGGTGCGTTGCGCCAGCAGTGGAGCGGTACCGTCAGCCCAAGCCTGGATGGCGACCTGTATGGCTTCAAGGTGGGCCAGGACCTCTACGCCAAGGTCGCTGAGAACGGCTATCGCCAGCAGGTAGGCGTGTATGTCAGCCACAGTCGCCTCGATGCAGACGTCAAGGGCTTCGCCCTGGCCAAGCAGGATCGCAGCGTCGGTGACCTGGAGCTCGACGGCGACAGCGTCGGCGTCTACTGGACGCTTGTCGGCCCCCAGCGCTGGTACCTGGACACCGTGTTGCAATACACCGACCTCGATGGCCGGGCCCGTTCGGACCGAGGCGACAAACTTGACCTCGACGGCCATGCCTGGACCGCCTCAGTGGAATCCGGCTACCCCATCGCCCTGTCCGAGCGCTGGACACTGGAGCCGCAAGCGCAACTGATTGCACAGAAAGTCGCGCTCGACAGCGCCGCCGACAGCGTCTCGCGTATCAGCCACGATGCCCAGGTGGAACTGACCGCACGCTTAGGTGTGCGCCTGGAGGGCGCCTTCAGCGGTGGCGGCACTCGACTTCTGCAACCGTACGCACAAATCAACCTGTGGCATGGCGACGGAGGCCGCGACACCCTGACCTTCGATGATGTGGACAAGATCAAGACCGATTACCGCTACACCTCGGTGCAGCTCGAAGGCGGCCTGGTTGCACAGGTGAACCAGGCATTGAGCCTACATGGCGGCGTGCAGTACAGCAGCAACCTGGACAGCCGCCAGCAGGAGGGCAGCGGTGTCAACCTGGGCGTGCGCTGGCAGTACTAGTGTGGTGTTTCACAAATAACGACCATAACTCGCGGCGCTTTATTGGTCGTATTTGCAAAACACCACACTAGCGCCGCGCCGCCAGCAACCCGAGCCCGGCGCAACCGAGCAGCGAAGCGCTGACCCGGTTGAACATGCGCCGTGGCCCGGGGCGCTCGAACCAGCGCTGCAGGTAGGCGCCGAGCCCGGCATAGATGGCGATGGCCGCCCACTCCAGCAACAGGAACAGCACGCCCAAGCGCAGGAACTGTTCACTGACCGGAGTGGCGCTGCCCACTGTGACGAACTGCGGCAGGAACGCGGTGAAGATCAGGATTGCCTTCGGATTGCCCGCCGCCACCCAGAACTCCTGGCGCGCCAGTTTCCAGGTGCCGCGAGGCTGCTCGCCGGCCACCGCTGCCTCGCCGACCGGTGCGCGCCACAGCTGCCAGGCGATATAGAACAGGTAACCCGCGCCCAGCACCTTGATCGCCAGGAACAGGTACTCGCTGGTGTGCAGCACCACGGCCAGGCCCATCGCGGCCAGGGCGATCATGCCGCTGAAGGCGAGCAGGCGCCCGGCACCGGCAACGCAGGCGGTGCGCAGGCCATAACGGCTGGCATTGTGCAAGGACAGCAGGTTGTTGGGGCCCGGCGCCATGTTCAGGGCGAAACAGGCAGGGATGAACAGCAGCAGGCTCGACAGGTCCATTCTTGTTCTCCTTGGACAGGACGCCAGCCTCGCGCCCGCCTGGCCTTTGCGTCAAGCACAGCCAGCAGGCAAATGGCCGGAACAGTGGCTAGCGGTTAGACTGGCGTTTTGCGCACACCCAGGCCGCCTGCCATGCCCACCTCCAGCAGCGAAATCTGGCACGATCCGGCCCTGCCCTATGTCGAGAGCAGGCGCGCCTGCCATAGCCGCGCCTGCTACAAGGCACACAGCCATCCAACCTTTTCCATCGGTGCAGTGGATGCCGGGGCCAGCCACTTCACCGGGGCCGGTGAAGGCCGGGTACGACTGATACCCGGAACCCTGGTGCTGGTGCCGGCGCAGCAGGTACACGCCTGCAACCCCGTGCCGGGACAGGCCTGGAGCTATCAGATGCTGCACCTGGACGCCACCTGGCTAGGCAGCCTGCGCCTGGAGTCGGGGGTTGGCGCAGGTGAACCGGGGGCACCGGCCCGTATCGTCCGGTCGAAGGCGATGTACCGGCAGTTCTGCGCCTTGAACGCGCTGTTGTTCTCAGGGGCAAGGCTGATCGAGAAAGAGGCTGCCCTGGTGGCGTTCATCGGCGATCATGATTTTGCCGCACATCCGCAACTGCTGCCGGCACCGGCGCTACGCCCGTCGCTGTTGCGCGAGCTGATCACACAGGTCGAGGCACATGACCTTGCCGGAGTGAACCTGGCGCTGCTCGCCCGGCAGGCGGGCATGGGGCGCTACCAGTTGATCCGCGCCTTCGCCGCCGCAACCGGGATGACGCCCCATGCCTACCTGCTCAATGCACGGGTCAACCAGGCACGCCGGCTGTTGCGCCAGGGCCAGGCCCTGGCGGATATCGCCTATACGCTGGGGTTCGCGGATCAGGCGCACTTCCAGCGGGTGTTCAAGGCCCATGCCGGGGTGACACCGGGCCTGTATCGCTCGGCATTGCCGCGCCGAGGCGATGCGGCGCACACCTGCGAATGCCTCAGGCCTTGATGACGATGGTGTGCGCCAGCATGTCACCGAGACGCTTGCGTGAACCGAAGAAGATGAAGATCCAGTCGAGAATGCTGAGGAACGGCGTAGTGATATTGCGCACGAAAGACTGGGCGATGGTGCAATTCAGGTAGCTGCGCTCATCGACCACGCAGATCCCCAGCAGTTTCTTGCCCACGCTCTGCCCATTGGGCAAGGCATCGGAAAGCAGATAGTAGGCCAGCGGCGCGCCAACGCTGATTAAGACGCTGATTTGCTCGGACAACTGGAGGAACTCGACGATCCTGAAGGTCACGAAGAAGATGGCATAGGTGACCAGCACATCGATCATCTGCCCGCCCCAGCGGCGTCCCAAGCCTGCGAGGTTGCTGGGTTTCTGATAGGTGGCCGGAGTTTCGGTAGTGGTCATGAATCCATTCCAGTGAAGTTGATGAGCCACTTTATCGGCGAGCCCCGGCAGATATTTAGCCCGCGTCCTGCCCTGCAATTTTCTTCAATACCACGACGACAGCCGGCGCCAGACTGCGCTTCTCCCAGTTCGGAAAGCGTCCCATGCAGCCGTTTCTCATCGTCGCCATTGCCCATTTCCTCGCCCTGCTCTCGCCCGGCCCGGACTTCTTCCTGGTCGCCCGCACTTCGGCCAATGCCGGTTGGCGAGTGGCCAGCGGCGCTTGCCTCGGCATCGCCCTGGCCAACGGCGCCTTCATCGTCGCGGCCTTCGCCGGGGTTTCGTTCCTGCGCGAGGGCAGCGCGTTGTTCATCGCCCTGCAGCTGGCCGGCTGCGCCTACCTGCTGTACATCGGGCAACTGTTCCTGCGCCATGCCGGGCGCAGCGCCCTGGTGCCGGCTGCCGATGGCGCGGCAACAGCGGCCGGCAACTGGCTGGGCAGCCTCGGCATGGGTTTCGCCTCGGGCATTCTCAACCCCAAGAACGCGTTGTTCTACGCAAGCCTCGCGAGCATGGTCGCCAGCAGCACGGTCCTGGTGAAGATGGCCTACGGCAGCTGGATGTTCAGCATCGTCCTGCTGTGGGACCTGCTGGTAGCGCTGGCTATCGGTAACCGCCAGGTACTGCGCCGCTTCGCCCATGCCCTGCCCTGGCTGGAGCGGGCGTCCGGGATGATGCTGATCCTGCTCGCCGCTGGCGTGCTCACTCGCCTGGCGTTGGGTTGACCAGCGTCAGGCTGGCGAGGTCCAGCAGGCTGAAGTGACCGCGGCTCCAGCCGCCGGTATCCAGGTGCCAGACGTTGCCCAGCACCTTGATCTCCAGCACCGGTGTATGCCCGACCAGCAAGGCGCGCAGGCCCTTTACCGGGCGGCTGTCGCCCTCCTTGAGGCGCCGGCGCGACCACTGGCACACCTCGCGCACCTGCACGTCATCTCCGGCCTGAAGGCTCGCGCACAGCTGCGCCCAGTCGTCGAACGGGCTGTCGGCATGCAGCAGGCCGATCGGCCCGCCCGCCGTGTCGACCTGCAAGGCGATCGGCAGGCGTTCGAACACCTCGACGAAACGCACCTGCTCGGCCTTTGGCAAATCGAGGAACCATCCGCCACCGGCCGCCCGGTACATGTCCAGGTCGATCCGGCCGCCGCGCAGGTGGTTGACCGCCAACGACTCGTGGTTGCCCTGCACCGCATGGAACCAGGGCTCGGCCAGCCATTGCAGCGCCTGGGCGCTGCCCGGCCCGCGGTCGACCAGGTCGCCGACGCTGAACAGCCGATCGACCAGGGGATCGAAACTGACGGCCTCCAGGCATTCACGCAGGCGCTCGAAATGCCCATGGATATCGCCCACGGCGAGGTCACGCCCGCGGCTGTTGGCGGCGATTCGCCTGAACGCGGTCATTGCATCATTCCTCTGCTTCTTTCCAGCACCGGCGTAAAATAAGCGGGTAAACCGCCCGAACCCGGAGGTGCATCATGCGAACCACCCTGGCCAGCGCCGTGCTGATGGTGCTGGCACTAGACAGCATGGCACAGGGCACCCCGACCGCGCAGGTCGAGGTGCGTTTCGACCATCCCGAGAAATACCGCGATGCCCGCCTCGACAACCGGGCCTACACCCGCGGCGCCGACCCGCAGGTGATGAAGGCCCTCACCCAGCACCTGCAGAAGCTCGGCCAGCGCTACTTGCGGCCCGGCCAGCAACTGGTCATCGACATCCGCGACATCGACCTGGCCGGCCAGTTCGAGCCCTGGCACAGCCAGGCCTACGATGTGCGTTTCATGCGCGAAGTCACCTGGCCCAGCATCGACCTCGACTACACTCTGCAGCAGCCTGGCCAGCCCGCGCTCAAGGCCCAGGAGCACCTGAGCGACAAGATGTACCTCAGCCGCCCCGGCCGCCTGGGCAACAACGACCGGCTATACGCGGAGAAGGCCATGCTCGGCGACTGGTTCCGCCAGCGCTTCGCCCAGCCGCCGTCTTGAGCGTCACCCCGCCAGGCGGCGCAGGGCGATGGGCGCGATCAGCCGATGGAACGGCGCCACCGGCAGCATGTACAGGCGGCCCAGCCGGTTGTGCGTGCGCACCACGGTGCTCACCAGCACCTCGCAACGGCCCTCGGCCGTCGGGCGTCGCAGCAGGGCGATGTGCACGTCCAGGTGCTGGTCGCGGTCGACCAGCAGCACCTCATCCTCGGTGTTGGCCACCAGGGTGAAAATCCCCACCCGTTCTCCGGGCTGGTAGCTGCCCGGGGTGCGGGCCGGGTCGATGGCGGTCAGGCGGCCCAGGTCCTTGAGGCCGAGCAGCGCGACCAGGCGGTTGCGCAGCACCATCAGTGAGTCGATCCAGCCAGGCATGCTTGTCATCAGGCGCAGGAAGTGCGCCATGGCAGGCCGCCCGTCGTCCGCAAGTTCAATTGCCCGACAATGGCGAAAACCCGCCTGTGCGGCATGCGCGGCGATCAGCGAGTCGACGGGTATGGTGGCGGCGTGGGTCATTGTGTGTTCGTCCATGAAATCGACACATCGGTACTGGGAGGGAACGGCCTTCGATTGTATCCTCGACAGCCGACGACATGCCAAGGACGGATGCTCCATGAAGATCTGCGCAGTACAACTGGCCTTGATCAAAGGCGATCTGGCCGCCAACATCGCGCACCATCTGCACGCCATCGAACAGGCCGCGGCCCTGGACGCCGAACTGCTGGTGTTCCCCGAACTGTCCTTGACCGGCTACGAACCAACGCTGGCCCGGCAACTGGCCATGCCCGCCGACTCGCCGCAACTGGTACCGCTGCAAGCCGCGTGCGACCGCTTCGGCGTGACGGCGGCGGTCGGGCTGCCGCTGCCGACCATGGCCGGCGTGCGCATCGGCATGCTGGTCGTGCGCCCGAAGCTGGCGCCGCTGGTGTATGCCAAGCAGCGTCTGCATGACGACGAACTCGACTACTTCGTGCCCGGCAACACCTCGCTGGTGTTCGCCGCCGGCAGCCACCAGGTGGCGCCGGCCATCTGCTATGAATCGATGTTCCTCGAGCACGCCGCGCACGCCCAGGCGCAGGGTGCCGACCTTTACCTGGTCAGCGTGGTCAAGACCGAGGAAGGCATCCGCGCGGGGGCTGCGCATTACCCGCAGGTTGCCCGGCGGCTGCGCATGCCGGTGATCATGAGCAACTGCGTCGGCCCCGCCGACAAGTATGTGGGGGCCGGGCAGTCCGCGGCGTGGGATGCCGAAGGCAACTTGCTTGCCTGCCTCGGCGATGCAGCGCCAGGCCTGCTGCTGCTCGACACCGCGACTGGCACTGCCCAGGCATGGCCGCTGGAGCCGCGCCCATGAAGTATGCGCTGGTGATCCTGGCCAGCTATGCCAGTGTCTGGTACCTGGTGGGCACCCTGATTCGCGGGCGCCTGGCCGATATCGCCGAAGGCCTGCGCCACCGCCCGGACGCCCCGCCTGCGGGGCAGTACCTGCGCGAAGTCGAAGCCCACTCCCGCCGCGCCCATCGCCACTACAGCCTGTTTGCCGGCACAGTGCTGGCGCTGGTGTTGACGCTATTGTGTGCCTGGCTCAACTGACCTAAAAGTCCAGCGCCAGGCTCTGGCGTCCTTCCAGCGCCAGCAGGTACTGCTTGGCCGGCAAGCCACCGGCGAAACCGGTGAGGCTGCCCGAGGCCCCGATCACCCGATGGCAGGGCGCGATGATCGAGATCGGGTTGCGGCCATTGGCTGCGCCCACCGCCCGAACCGCATCGGGCTTGCCGATCTGCCGGGCGATCTGGCCGTAGCTGCGGGTCTCGCCGAAGGGAATGCTCAACAGCGCCGCCCACACTTCGCGCTGGAACGCGGTTCCGGCAAAGTCCAGATCCAGCTCGAAACGCTGGCGTTGCCCGGCGAAGTACTCGCCGAGCTGGCGGGCGGTCTCGCGCAGCACGCCGTGCTGGTCGTCGCGGTGCAGCTCGCCCAAGCGTACCCGGTTCTCCCGCTCTTGCTCCCACAACACGGCGGCCAGCCGCTCGCCCCGCGCCACCAGGGTCAGTACGCCGACAGGCGATTGCATGAGGGTGAAGGCACAGGACATCGCAGGCTCCGGCAGAATGACGATCGCTGCACTGTACCCATCGCGGCGCGACCACGCATCCGCTTTCTTGCCCAACCATCGCCACTGGCCAGCCCGCGGCGGCGCCCCGTACACTGAAGCGCCACTCGTTTTCAAAGGACGGAAACACAGTGAACGACGCCTCACCCGACATCGTCATCGAACGCTTTGCCGAGCAGCACCTGCACGGCATCACCGCGCTCTACAACGAACCTGCGGTGTGCCGCCAGGTGCTGCAGATGCCCTACCAGGGCGTCGAAGTGTGGCGCGAGCGCCTGGCCGCCTACCATGACCGACAAATCCGCCTGGTGGCGGTGCACCAAGGCCAGGTGATCGGCAATATCGGCCTCGACCAGAGCACGCGCATCCGCCAGGCGCACCTGGGCGAACTGCTCATGGGCGTTGCCCAGGCCTGGCAAGGCAAGGGCGTCGGCTCACGGCTGATGACGGCCATCCTCGACATTGCCGACAACTGGATGAACCTGCGCCGGGTCCAGCTCACCGTCTACGCCGACAACGAACCGGCACTGGCGCTGTACCGCAAGTTCGGTTTCGAGGTCGAAGGCCGGTTGCGTGACTACGGCGTGCGCGATGGGGTGTTTGTCGATGCGCTGTGCATGGCGCGGCTGCGTCAGTCGTAGAACACCATGCCCGCATAAGGCTTCGCCCGGCAGGCCGCCAGCCGCGATTGCAGATCGCCGACATGGGCTTCGAGCTGGTGGCCATCCGGGTCGAGGAAGTACAGCGAGTCTCCTTCGCTGCTGTCCTGCTTCCACAGACGCACGCCGTGCTCGCGCAAGCGCTGGGCGAAGGCCGCGAAGTCGCTCTGGCGAATGGAAAACGCGTAGTGCGTGTAGGTGCGCTGCAGGTCGCCCGCCTCTACCTGATCGGCCGACAGGCACAGCCACAGCTCGCCCAGGCTCAGGTAGGCACCCCGCTCCCACCGTGCACTGAGCCTGAAGCCCAGGACCTGCTGGTAGAACACGATGCTGTCGGCGAGGTTGGAAACGGCCAGGGTGAGATGGTTGAATCCGTTCAACATGAGAATCGTCCGAGGTGAAGTAGGACAAGATTGTTTCGCGGGACGAGGCAAACAGCAGCGCCCCGCGAAGCGGCGATCATACCCTCGAACACATCTGCGCGGCATCGAGCAGGCGCCCCTTGTCATACCAGGCATCGCGTTGATAGGCGGAGTATTGTTGCCGCCCAGGGGAGCCCTGGACTTTCACCAGGCCGTCGGCCTTGTTCGGATCAAGGCTGGCGACAAACAGCTCCAGGGCGTCCTGGTTCTGCACGATAAAGGTCGTCGCGTTTGCGGGAAGCTCGGCCTTGACGCAGTTGAGGTAGTCCGGCGGGGCTTTCGCGGTCACGCCGAAGGTGTTGTCGCGCCCGGCCCGGATATCGGGATCATGCGCGCAACCGGCCAGCAGCAGGCTTGCGGCCAATGCCATCATCAAGCGATTCATACAGACTCCAACCACCCCAGCAGGATGCCCTGGACAGAGTCACACAGCTACCACCCTTTTTAATAGTCTGCTTACGATCTACAAGCCTAGCCCCAGGGTGACGGGCGCGGTATGCCGGTTCGCTATATCGCCTGGATGGGCCGGTCGATCCGGTAGAGCACGTGCGGTCGCAACGGATTGCCTTCAGGCACCGTCACGTCGCTGAAGTCCTCCTTCGGATCCGAACCCATCCCCAGCCTCTGCATCAATGCCCTGGAAGGTGTGTTGATGCTGGAGGTGTAACCGATGACCTGGGGCAAGCCAAGGGTCGACCAGGCGTAGGCCAGGCACGCACTGGCCGCCTCGAAGGCGTAGCCTTTGCGCCAGTGTTCACGCCCGAGGATCCAGCCGATTTCGACATGCGGGCCGCCCGGTATCTCGTCCCCGGTCGAGGACAAGCCAAGCCCGCCGATCAACGCGCCATCCGCCTTGCGCTCGACCGCGACAAAGCCGAAACCGTGCGCCTGCAAGTGCCGATCGCACTCGGCAAGCATCGTGCGGGTTTCAGCGGGCGTCAGTATTGCCGGGTAGTAGTAGCGCCTGACTTCAGGGTCGGCGTTGACGCGGGCAAAGGCTTCGATGTCCCGCTCGGCCCAAGGCCGCAGGACGAGACGTGGCGTGTCGATGAACATGAGTAAGACGCAGCTCCCTTCTGCCAGGCAGGACCGACATCGCCTTGCGATGCCTGCGAGGCATGGGAATCTAGCACATGCGCATGACCGCGGAACTCCGGCCCTCAATCGACCGGAGCCCGGACAGGTCAATCAATCGCGATCAAGCTTTGCCGAACACATAGAAGCTCAGGTTGGCCGAGCTCTTGCCCGCGGCGAACAAACCGCGCAGGTTGCTCATCGAAACGCTGCGAATGTTGAAGGTCTCCTGGGTGGAGTAGCTGTCATCGATGCTGACGTACTGCAGGTTCTTGTCGCTGCCACCGGAATAGTCCAGGCGAACCATGAAGGTGCCCGCGCCGGCGGTGGTCCTGAGGATGAAGGATTTGTACTGCTGGATCTGCGCTTCGACGAAGTTCACGCCGGCCCGCTCACCTTCCTTGCTCTTCACCTCGCAACGCCCGCTGCTCAGGAAGGTATAGCCTGGAGGTACCTGAATATCGGCGGCCAGTTCTTCTTTGAAAGCCTGTTGCTGTGTCATGACTCATGCTCCTTATGAGTAGGATTTGCGTACAGCAGTGATGAGTCTACAAGCGCCCGGCAAGTCGGCACTGCTGGCAGACAAGCGGAGCACGCAAATGAGTGCCACAGGCAAAATCAGGCATTCATCCGGCTATATGAACTGTTTCAGCTCTGCGCAGGGATCGGCAAAAGCGGATTTGGCCGGGTGTCGGCAAAGCCGCTGCCATGCAACCCAAGATCTCTCAGCGCCGCGTGTTGATCCGAACGGTCACCGCGCTGAAGAACATGAGCATGGAGGCGATATACAGCAAGACAAGATCGACCCCAGGGAACACGACAATTCCAACGCCCCAGGCAACCAGAAAGGCCCCACCGACAACGCAGCGTTGCCGGGCCGTGAATCGCTCAGTGGCAGCCTTTACACGCCCCATCAGCGCACGCCAGTAATTCGACAAAGTCTTGATGATGTTCTCCTTGAAATCGCAATCACCCCCTGGGCGATGTTCCTCAGCGCTTGCCTTTCGAAGCGGGCGACCAGGCCCCCATCAGGATGACGCTGGCAACGATTACGATATAGGTCAGGCTGGATGCACCAAAACACCTACCACCCAGACGGCAGCCAAGCCGCCCCCTATCTGGCGTCTGCACCGAGGCGTCAGCCATTCCAGCAACGCTGCATGCCTCTCACGCAAGCCCATACCACACTCCCTGTCTGGCAAACGGCAAAGTTTATCACCGCCAGCGAACCGAGCGACACCCATGCGCCCAGCCCCAGTTCCGGGGACGTATCCCCAGGCGTGGGGATCAGGCACTGGCCTGCAGGAACACGAAAACCGCCACCACATCCACGGCCAGCACGGCGGCCACCACGAAGCTCATGAAATAGAAGTCATCCTGGAACATGTCTGCACTCCCGCCTGGTGGGTTTGCTTGACTCAAGCAACTCCCGTTCCAGCCTGCCCGCTTCAGGATCATGGCCATTGGTCAGACATTGTGGGTCTATCGCGCAAACAGGCGCTTACTGATCACTCACTCCGGCTCTACGCAAGGATGCCAATCGAGGTGTGCCCCGATGAGACGCATCCAGAAGATCATTCAGCAGCGCCGTCGGCAGCTGCATGTGCACCTGCCGCCCAGCGAATTGGATACGTTGAGCCATGACGATGGACCCCGCACGGCGAAAGCCGCATGGCTGCCGCAGAGGCGCCAGACAACAAGTGATGCTAGGCTCCAGCGAACCTGGCCATCCAAGGTAGTGGACATGAGCTTCGACTGGCACGCTGGACCTATCACCCGCACGACCCAGCTCGACAAGAACTACCGCAATACGCAGAAGGTCCGGCAGTTCCTGCTCGGTGAATGCGGCGCGGCGTTCAAGTTCGATCGGACCTTCATGGCCTGGATCAAGAGCGGAGCACCCTGCACCATGGGTGATGTCGCGGATGAATGGATGCGTACGCGCAGGTGACCGTCAGGCAACGGTGTTACCCGGTGATCTGCATGGAATGGCTTTCAGACGAAAAAGCCCGCCAGATGGCGGGCCCTCTACCTGAGGCGCGAGATCAGTTTGGCTGAATGCCTTTGATCAACTGAAGACGCATTGGGTAGCCCTGGCCAGGCTGGACCACAGTCTCGGTTTCAACGGTCTGCACGACTTTTCCCTGGGCATCCTTGGTGACGGAAATGGTCTTGCTGTACGAGCTTTGGACAACGCAGCCGCTCAACGTGGCGCTGGCAGCGATAAGCGTCAGGAAAAGAACGTGTTTCATATCGAGCATCAATCCTTGGAAATTGGCGGGGCGCAATGTAGCAACATGCCATCATCAAAGGAAGCCGATGCCCTCAAAACTCGCGCGCAGCCCCGCTTCCAGATACCCGCCATCATCGCTCATCTTTTTCCCCAAGCCCATTTTGTGTTCCAGCCGGGCGAAGGTGGGCTGTGGATCAACGAACCAAGTGTTACAATCCGCCAATTGAAGTCAGCGCTCATGGCGCTGGACATCCGTGAACGCCGGCAGTACGACACCCGCCACACCTACGCAACCCTGTGCCTGATGACTGGGATGAACCGAAGCGTTCATCGCGAACCAGCTCGGCCATGGCGTCGAGATGTTGCCCTCTACCTACGCGAAATGGATCAGCTCCTCCTCGGACTGGAGGGAGCTGGAGAAGCTGCTGCCCTGCGTCGAATTGGCCCAAGATTGGCCCAAGACTGACGACAGGGCCTAAATACACCTCTGGAACCCCCGCAGGACAAGCACTTGATTTCTACCGCCAATATCACCATGCAGTTCGGCTCCAAGCCCCTGTTCGAAAACGTCTCGGTCAAATTCAACAACGGCAACCGCTACGGCCTGATCGGCGCCAACGGTTGCGGCAAGTCGACCTTCATGAAGATCCTCGGCGGTGACCTGGAGCCATCCGGCGGCCAGGTGATGCTCGAGCCGAACACCCGCCTGGGCAAGCTGCGCCAGGACCAGTTCGCCTACGAGGACTTCACCGTGATCGACACGGTGATCATGGGCCACGAGCAGCTGTACAAGGTCAAGGCCGAGCGTGACCGCATCTACTCGCTGCCGGAAATGACCGAGGAAGACGGCATGGCCGTCGCCGAGCTGGAAACCGAGTTCGCCGAGATGGACGGCTACACCGCCGACTCCCGCGCCGGCGAGCTGCTGCTGGGCCTGGGCATTCCCCTGGAACAGCACTTCGGCCCGATGAGCGAAGTGGCGCCAGGCTGGAAACTGCGCGTGCTGCTGGCCCAGGCGCTGTTCTCCGACCCGGACGTGCTGCTGCTCGACGAGCCGACCAACCACCTGGACATCAACACCATCCGCTGGCTGGAAACGATCCTCACGGCGCGTAACAGCACCATGATCATCATTTCCCACGACCGGCACTTCCTCAACAGCGTCTGCACCCACATGGCCGACCTGGACTACGGTGAGCTGCGCCTGTTCCCGGGCAACTACGACGAGTACATGACCGCGGCCACCCAGTCGCGCGAGCAACTGCTGTCGGACAACGCCAAGAAAAAGGCGCAGATCGCCGAGCTGCAGACCTTCGTCAGCCGTTTCTCGGCCAACGCCTCCAAGGCCAAACAGGCCACCTCGCGCGCCAAGCAGATCGACAAGATCCAGCTGGCCGAGGTCAAGCCATCGAGCCGTGTCAGCCCGTTCATCCGCTTCGAGCAGACGAAAAAGCTGCACCGCCAGGCAGTGATCGTCGAGAGAATGGCCAAGGCCTTCGACGACAAGGTGCTATTCAAGGACTTCAGCTTCACCATCGAAGCCGGCGAGCGCGTGGCGATCATCGGCCCCAACGGTATCGGCAAGACCACCCTGCTGCGTACCCTGGTCGGCGAGATGAAGCCGGACGCGGGCGCGGTGAAATGGACCGACAGCGCTGAAGTGGGCTACTACGCCCAGGATCACGCCCACGATTTCGAGGACGACGTGACCCTGTTCGACTGGATGGGCCAGTGGACCAGCGGCGAGCAGGTAATCCGCGGCACCCTGGGGCGCATGCTGTTCTCCAACGACGAGATCCTCAAGTCGGTGAAGGTGATCTCCGGTGGTGAACAGGGCCGCATGCTGTTCGGCAAGCTGATCCTGCAAAAGCCCAACGTACTGGTGATGGACGAACCGACCAACCACTTGGACATGGAATCGATCGAGGCGCTGAACCTGGCGCTGGAAAACTACCCGGGCACCCTGCTGTTCGTCAGCCACGACCGTGAGTTCGTGTCGTCGCTGGCCACCCGCATCATCGAGCTGACGCCCGAGGGCGTGGTGGACTTCAGCGGCACCTATGACGACTACCTGCGCAGCCAGGGTGTAGTGGTCTGATCCAGCGCTGAGTCATCTTCATCGCGGGGCAAGCCCGCTCCTGCAATGCCTTCGCAGCATTCGCAGGAGCGAGCTTGCCCCGCGATGCGTTTAATTAGTTAGCCTGCTTCCTTTTCCCTCGCGCCGCAGCCATGATGGGCACAGCCCCACCGCCCGCCCGCGAACGAGCCCATGACAGCCCCTCACGCTTCCAGTGTCACCCTGCAGATCCTCTCGATCGTCTTCTACACCTTCATCGCCTTCCTTTGCATCGGCCTGCCGATCGCGGTGTTGCCTGGCCATGTGCACGATCAGCTGGGCTTCGGCGCGGTGATCGCTGGCCTGACCATCGGCCTGCAGTACCTGGCCACCCTGCTCAGCCGGCCCTTCGCCGGGCGGGTGGCGGACACCCTCGGCGGCAAGCGCGCCATCCGCTATGGCCTGTACGGCATCGCCGGCTGCGGCGTGCTGACCCTGCTGTCGGCCTGGGCCCTCGCCCTGCCCTGGCTGAGCCTGGCGCTGCTGCTGGGCGGCCGGCTGCTGCTGGGCATCGCCCAGGGGCTGATCGGCGTCGCGACCTTGAGCTGGGGGATCGGCCAGGTAGGGACGGAACATACCGCCCGGGTCATTTCCTGGAACGGCATTGCCTCCTATGGCGCCATCGCGATAGGCGCGCCGGCCGGCGTGCTGCTGGTGGACGGCCTGAGCTTCGCCGTGCTCGGGCCGGCACTGTTGGTGCTGGCACTATTGGCCCTGCTGGTGCTGCGCACGCGCCCCGAAGTCGTGGTAGCCGGCGGCGAACGGTTGCCGTTCTGGTCGGCATTCGGGCGGGTGGCGCCCTGCGGCCTGGGGCTGACCCTGGCATCGATTGGCTACGGCACCCTGACCACCTTCGTCACCCTGTATTACCTGGAGCGCGGCTGGGTCGGCGCCGCCTGGTGCCTGAGCGCCTTCGGCCTGTGCTTCATCCTCTCGCGGCTGCTGTTCGTCAACGCGGTCAACCGCTTCGGCGGCTACAACGTGGCCATCGTCTGCATGGCCACCGAGGTCCTGGGCTTGACCTTGCTGTGGCTGGCGCCCTCGCCGCTGTGGGCGATGCTCGGCGCCGGGCTGACCGGCTTCGGCCTGTCGCTGGTTTACCCGGCCCTGGGCGTCGAGGCGATCCGCCAGGTACCCAGCAGCAGTCGTGGTGCCGGGCTGGGTGCCTACGCGGTGTTCTTCGACCTGGCGCTGGCCATCGCCGGCCCGGTGATGGGCGTGGTGGCGGTGCGCCTGGGGTATGCCTCGATCTTCGCCGTCGCCGCCCTGCTCGCCCTGTCAGGGGTGGGCCTGACCCTGCTGCTGGCCCGCCGCGGCTGAACGCTCGGCGGGCTCCGGTGCGCCCAGTGCCTGGCTGAAGAACGCCGTGGTCTCGCTGCGCAGCGAGCGATGGATATGTCGACGGTCGACACCCTCGGCGTCCTTGCACAGCACCGGCATGCGCAGGTGTTGCTCGTCGTCGCAGGGGGCCATGAACACGAAGTGCCCGGCACCGGCCAGCAGGCGGTAATCAGGCGTAACCGGCAGCTTGCGCGCCAGGGCATCGGCGTTGTGCTCCAGGGCCAGCAACTGGTCGTTGTCGCCGCTGTAGATCAGCGCCGGCACCTGCACGCCGGCCAGGGCGTGGCGGCCGAACATCAGGCTCAGCGGCGCCATCAGCATTACCGCGCCCACCCTGGCGTCGGCACGGGGCGCCAGCTCACTGTGGTCGGCGATCAGCACGCCATGGGTCTTGCAGGCATCGGCATCACCGGGGCGTTGCTCGCAGTAGCGGCGCAGGCGTTCGAGGTCGGGCCGCGCGCCAGAAAGGATCAGCGCGGTCTCGCCGCCGGCGGAATAGCCGATCACCCCGACCTTGCCATCATTCAGGTACGGCGCGAGCAGCTTGTCGTTTCGCGCTGCGGTGATCGCGGCGCTGATCTGCAGCGGTCGGCCATAGAGGTTGCTGAGAGTACCCAGGCGGCTATGGTCGCGGTTGTTGTCCCCGGGATGGACCACCGCCACCACCACGAAGCCCTGTCGGGCCAGGCCGTTGGCCAGGTCATGCAGGGCCATCGGGCTGCCGGTATTGCCATGGGAAATCACCAGCAGCGGGAACTGGCCCATGGCTACCGGCGCCTCTTCGGCGACACGGGTCTGGTAGCCCTCGATGCGCACCGGGCGCGCCTCGCCGCTGGAGGGGTAGAACGCCAAGGCCTGCATAGGCTTGGCGTCCACCGGATCGACCAGGGTCAGCCGATGCAATCCGGCCACCCACGGCGCTGCATCGGCGCGGGCCAACAGGCCGCCGAGCAGTAACAGCGCCAGCAGCAGGCGGGTTCGCTTCATCGCAGGGCGCTCCCTGGTTCAAGGCACTGCGCGGTACACGGGTATGGATGCCAGCATAGAACCCGGTGCGCTGGCGCCACATGAAAACTGGATGAAAAAAGCCGGCTGGCGCACGAGGCGACAACCGGCTTTGAGTCGATGGCAACGATCAGGCTGCGGCGAACAGCTCACCTGCGATCTGCGCCTGGGCGGCATCGATGGCCTTGGCGCGGTGCTCCGGGCCATAGGCCAGGCCGTGGGCGCGGACGATTTCCAGGTCGGTGATGCCGATGAAACCGAGGAACACCTTGAGGAAGTCCTCATGGCCGACACCGGTCGGCTGACCCTGATGCAGGCCACCGGCGGTGGACACCAGGATCACTTTCTTGTCACCGCACAGGCCTTGCGGGCCGGCTTCGGTGTAGCGGAAAGTCTGGCCGGCTACCGCCACGCGGTCGATCCAGGCCTTGAGCTGGGTCGGCACGGTGAAGTTGTACATCGGCGCACCGATCACCACCGCGTCGGCGGCGAGGAATTCTGCCAGGGTTTCGGCACTGAGGCTGGCTTCATGAGCCTGGGCGGCATCGCGCATTTCCTCGGGGGTACCGGCGGCCACCAGGGTGGCCGCGGAGAAGTGGCTGATGGCATCGCTGGCTAGGTCGCGGTAGACCACCTCGATGCTCGGGTCGGCGGCCTTCCAGGCCTCGACCACTTCGCGGCTCAGCTGGCGAGAGGCGGAATTGTCGCCCAGGATGCTCGAATCGATATGCAACAGTTTCATGGGACTCTCCTGTGAATGAAGACCGCGGCGGTGGGCGATCACAATGGAGAGAATCCTATCGACACATCGAATAGCTGATAAGTCGGCAAAAACGCGTTAGTTTGTTCCATTGATGGAACAATGAGACTGTCAAATGCAAGACCTCAACGACCTCTTCTACTTCGCCCGGGTGGTCGAAGCCGGCGGCTTCGCTGCCGCCGGGCGCCAGCTGGGCATACCCAAGTCGCGCCTGTCGCGGCGCATCGCCGAGCTGGAGGAGCGCCTGGGCACGCGCCTGCTGCAGCGCACCACCCGGCAACTCAAGCTGACCGCCGTGGGCGAGCGCTACCTGAGCCATTGCCAGGCCATGCTGCTGGAGGCGGAGATGGCCGACGAAGTGGTGGCCAGCATGTCCAGCGAGCCCCGCGGCCGGCTGCGGGTATCGTGCCCCGTCGCCCTGGCCCATGCATTCCTGCCGGATATCATCAGCCGCTTCCTCGCCCAGTACCCCTTGGTGCAACTGGACATGGTGCTGCTCAACCGCCGGGTCGACCTGATCTCCGAAGGCATCGACGTGGCCCTGCGCGTGCGCGATCTAGGCGATGAGGACCCGGCCCTGGTCACCCGACGCCTGCGCCAGGCGCAGATGCAACTGGTGGCCGCGCCCGGTTTTGCCGAGCATATCCGCGAACCCGCGCAACTGGCGACCCTGCCGGTGCTGGGCGCTGCCGAGGCCGACCGGCTCGTGCATTTTCGCCTGCATGGCCCCAACGGCCGGCAGGAGGAAATCGCCCTGGAACCGCGACTGGCCATCGACGACTTCGTCGTGCGCAATGCCGCGGTACGCGCCGGCCTGGGCTTCACCGCCCTGCCGTCGATGTTCTGCGAGGAGGAACTGGCCCGTGGCGAACTGGTGCGCCTGCTTCCAGACTGGTCGCTGCCTGGAGGCTACCTGCAGGCGGTCTACCCGCATCGGCGCGGCCTGCTGCCGGCGGTACGCGCCTGGATCGATCACCTGGCAACCTCGTTCGAGGCCTGTGGAGAGCGTTATGTCTGAGAAAAGGATGACCGAGGAGCAAGTTGCGGCGCTGTGCCTGGCCCTGCCGGGCGCACAGGAAGACTACAAGTGGGGTGGCATCCGCGTGTTCTCGGTGGCCGGCAACAAGATGTTCGCGGTACAGGACCTGGGCGGCGCGGGCCTGTCGTTCAAGGTGGCTGATGAGTTGTTCCTGGGCTATTGCGACCGCCCCGGAATCCGCCCGGCCCCCTACCTGGCACGGGCGAAGTGGATCAGCATGCTGCCGCCCTATCCCATGTGCCACGACGAGCTGAGCGACCTGCTGCGCCGCTCGCACCAACTGGTGGTGCGACGCTTGCCGAAGCGACAGCAGGTTGGGTTGCTGCTGGAGCCGGGCAAAGCCTAGGCTTCAACCCGGCAATGGCGGCCCCTTGAGCTCGACCCGGTTGCCGTCCGGGTCGAAGCAGTACAGCGACATGCCCTCACCCTCGGCCCCGTAACGCTTCTCGGCAGCCTCCACCCTGACGCCGGCCTCACCCAGCATTACGCTCAGCGCCTGCTCGTCGAACGGCTCGATGCGCAGGCAGACATGATCGACATTATGCCCACACTGGCCGGGTGCCTCGCCGCCCTGGCGCCCCAGCGGGCCGTCGACTGCCACCAGGTCGATCAGGCCGTCACCGGCGCCGAGGTGGATCATTCCCAGCGTGTCCCGACGTTTGCGCACCGGGCAGCCGAGCAGCTCGTGATAGAAAGCCAGGCTGCGGGTCAGGTCGCTGACGCGCAGGACGACATGGTCGATGCGAAGTATGGCGAAAGCTGGCATGGCGAAGCTCCACGATCAGGCTTTGTCTAGACCATAGCAGCCGCTCTGCGAAGATACCCTAGGCCGTTGGCGTCAATGACCGACGGTGGGTACACCGCAGCCGCTGTGGGGCAAACGGCCGTGGGCGTGTCAGCCATTACCCTGATGGCGGCAGCAATCATGTACCGCCCCAGGCGCCACCCCCTGCCCTTGAATGGCCGCTCCCACTCTTTGGAATGCGACCATGCACCACAGCGAACCGCCCTACCACCGGCAACAAATCCTGCGCAGCCTGCCGGGCTGGACCAGACACCTGCACCGCCACCACGTCAGTCGATTGCTGCAGCGCGCCCACCGCGAACACGTCCAGCAGGACGGGCAACCCACCCCCTGGTTCGCCCAGGCCTGCGCTGACCGGCAGGCCGAGTTGCGCCAGGCCATCAAGCGGCGCACAACGAGCCACCAGGCACTGGCCAAGGCATTGCAGGGTCTACGCGGCATTACCGAGTTCTGCGAACCGCTGCTGCAGGCACGGCTGGGCATCCAGGTGGCGCTGACACAGGCCCAGTTCAGGCATCAGCCGTTCACGTCGAGCCTGGGCGGCGCATTCCCCGACCCGGACGCGTCCCATCATGCCCCTCGCACACCGGTCGCGACCGAGGAACCCGCCGGCACTGCCAGTCTCACCAGCCTGCTCGAAGCGGCCCTGCACAATTTCGAAGGCGTGGCCGATGCCGGCCCTTTCAGCGCCCTGCAAGTCAGTGCCGACGACAGCAGCGCACTACCCGGCCTGAGCGCCACTGCGTTTGTCACCCATTGCCGTCTACTCGACCTGGGTCGACGCTATCAGGAGCACCTGCAGGATATCTACGGCGGTCAGCGTGAAACACTGTTGCGCGCCCTGTGGAGCCAGGTCCGACGCGATGAGCTGACAGTCCAGGCATTGATCGCGCGAATGCGCGGACACCTGACAGACGACGGCCTCCAGGCCCTGCAACAGCTCTGTAGCACGGACTCGACGCCCTGCTATCGAGGCGCACCGGCCAAGGTAGCGGTCTTGCGCATGCTGGATATCCAGTTGCACAATCTGTTGCTGCTGACATCCAGCAGCCAGTCCACGCCGAACTGCATCGCCTACCTGCCTTTCGACGACGGGCAACCGGTGCAGGAGTTCAACAACCGCCTGGCCTTCGGCAGGTACCTGCGCCGTCGCTTGCTGGAGCCCGCCTACCGCGAACGCTTCCTGGAGCATGTCGCCCTGAAGGACCGCCCGCGAATGGCGAGCAAGCTCAGGGCCAGGCTGTTCGAAGCCACCGCAGGCGGCGCTAGCCCAGTGGAAACACCGTCTCCCGCCTTCGGCGAAACCGAACCCGGCACACATCCCTGGCAAGGGTTGCCGGCCACCTCCTCGCGACAGGAGCAGGATTCGCCCCGTCCCGCCCGCTTTCCAGCACTGGCGATCCACGAGGTCGCGGTCGACTTCCCGGTATGGCCCAAGCTGTTCAATGACCATGTCCAGCGCCTGCATGAGGACGCCCGCTGCATTGCGGTACCAACGGCGGACATCGATGCCAAGGCCCGCCGTGAGCGCCTGGCGTTGTGGGGCGAGCGTGGCCTGACCCTGCTTGGCGTGGCGGCCATGTTCATCCCCGGCCTGGACGTCGCCATGCTGGCCGTGGGCGCGGGCCAGGTCATGGCCAGCATTTTCCACGGCTTCGAAGCCTGGTCCGAAGGTGACAACGCCGAAGCGGTGAACCAGGTCGAGTCGCTGCTGATCAACCTGGGCAGCGTGGCCGCCATTGCCGGTGTTGCCAAGCTGGCCAACGCCTCCGGCTTCATTGACGGGATGCAAAGCGTCTGTCTGGATGGCAAGGAGCTGCTCTGGCACCCCCAGCTAGAGCAGTACCGAAGCCCGGTCGAGTTGCCGGCTGACCTGCAGCCGGACGAGCGAGGCATCTTCCATCATGACGACCGGCACTTCCTCGACCTGGACAATACGCGCCACGAGATCCGCCAAGATCCCGAGGGACACTGGCGTGTGGTTCATCCGGCCGACACACGGGCCTATCAGCCACGGCTGCACGGCAACGACAGCGGGGCCTGGCGCATGGCGCACGAGCGGCCCCAGGACTGGGGGCGGGTCAAGCTGATGCGAAGGCTAGGCCCGCTTGCCAGCGGTTTGACCGATGAGGAGTTGATTGCGTTACTCGATAGCACCGGCCTGGAGCGCGGAGTGCTCGAGCAGATGCACGTTGATGGCAAACACCCTCCCGCGCTGCTCGAGGACGCCCTGCGTCGCATCAAGGCCGACAGCCCCCATCTCGATCCATCCGCGCCAGCTTCCGCTGCGGCGCTGACGCTCGGGCGCGCGTTCCCCCGCCTGCCCAGTCAGGCACTGGAAGAACTGGCGGGCGCGGCCAACGGCGCCGAACGGCGGGCCCTGAACAGTGGACGGGTGCCTCTGCGAGTGGCCGAAGAGGCGCGGCTGATGCAGGCCCGATGCCGACTGGACCGGGCGATTCTGGGCTTGTACCGCCCCAGCCTGGCCAATGACGACAGCCGGCTCATCAGCGACAGCCTGTTGGCCGCACACCCACAATGGACGGCCGAACAGCGTTATCACGCCGCTGTGGCCAACCGCCCGGCGACAGCACGCCTGCTCGGCCAGCAACCCGTACAGCCGGGCTGGCGCTCGCCCTTGCGCCTGAGCGAAGGGCGTTACGGCTATCCGCTGAGCCCCGGTATATTCGCCTCGCGGGCAGAGCGCGAGCTGCATGCCCTGTACCCTGGGCTGAATGGTCGTGAGATCCGCCAATTACTGGCCACCCTACGTGTCCGGGGAAGTGCGACCGAGCAGATACAGGCACTGCGCACCCAGCTGTCCGCGCTACGCGAACAGCTTCACGCCTGGGCGACCAGAGGCGTCCACGACTGGGGTGAAGAAGTCGGTGCCTATTACACCAGAACCGCCGACCTGCTCGTCCGGGCCTGGCAACGCCTGGACGGCGACATGCTGAGCCTTGCCGATGTCGCCCTCGACGCCCTGCCGCCCCTCACGGCACGCTTCGACCACATCACCACGCTGTCGCTGGAGAATCTCAACATGATCGAGATGCCTGCCGACTTTCTGCAGGCCTTCCCTTCACTCAGGCGCGTCGATGTACGAAGCAGTCCCCAGTTGAGCACCAGCTCGGTCCTGCAGGCGTTGCGCAATGCCCCGCAGTTGCGGGAACTGCACCTGAGCGGCACACACCTTGGCGAGCTACCCGCCGTTGCCCATGAAGTGCTCCCCACTCTGCAGGACCTGCGTAGCCTGGAAATGCCCCATCACCGGCTGACGCTCACCTTGCATGACCTGCGAATGCTCGGCGGCCTGCCGCTGGAAACCCTGGACCTTCGAGCCAATCGTATTGCGCTGGACGCCGACACAGCGGATACGTTCGGTTCGATGCGAACCCTGCGCCACCTGCTCCTGAGCAACAATCCCCTCGCCATCAGCCCCAACCTGGCCGGCCTGGACAACCTCGCCACCTTGCGCCTGGACAACAGCCAACTGCGCCTGTGGCCCACTGGCTTGAGCGGCCTGATGCAGCGCAATCCCTGCATGTTGCGGGAGGTGGACCTGAGCATGAACAGCATCGAACAGGTGCCGGAGCTGCCCACGCTCTTGTCATCGCCCTATCTGGGCGAACTGTTGGCCAGGCGTGCGCAGTACCGCTGGCGGTTCAACTACAACCCGTTGGACGAGGCCACCCGCGAAAGCCTGCAGATTGTCGGTGCTTCGGTCGCACAACGTATAGAAGGCATCGACGCCACAGCGCCAACGCCGCGAATCGACTGGTTGCGAAACGCCAACCCGCAACAGCGGGCAACCTGGGAAGCGCTGTTCGACGCGGAAGGCAATACCAGTCTGCGCCAGGTTGTCGAACAGGCCGGCATGTCGGCCAGTGCCCGTCGCCAGCCCCAAGCATTTGCCCGTCAAGTATGGACACTCCTCGAGCGCGCAAGCGCCAGTACCCGACTGCGCACGCGCCTGGACGAAGTGGCCGGCGAGTTCCCGGTGAGTTGTGGCGATGCCGGTGCCGATGGTTTCGGCACCTTGCAGATCGAAGTAATGGCCTACGATGAAGCCGCAGGCATGGAGGTAACCACGCCACCGCTGTTCCAGTTCTTCCGGCGCCTGTTCCGCCGCGACCAGGTGAACAGGCTGGCCCAGGAGGTGTTCAACGCCCGCGTGGCCCGGCGCGATGCCCTGCGCGCACTGGATGCCTGGGCCGCCCGGCCGCTGGCCGAGCGCGGCGTCAGGCCCCTGCTGCCGGAGCTGCATCGTGTAGACACATTGTCGGACGACGTACTGCACAATGGCCTCGGTGAAGGCCTGGACCTGATCGAGATCCGCCTCGCCTTGCGCAGCGGACTGGCCAGCCGCCTGGACTTCCCCGAACCTCAGCAGGCCATGTTGTATCGGCACACTGCTGAAATCTCATGGAGGACCGAAGAAGCGGTGTTCGAAGAGGTCGATGCCCGGGACGAGGACGCCGAGGCGCGCCGCCAGTGGATCGCCCGACAACCGGGCTGGCGGCGCCTGCTGCGCCGGGAGAACAGTGCCCGTTTCGCGGCGCTCAGAAAACGCTGGGACATCGGCATGAACTACCTCGATGGCAACGACCTCGATGGCCCACTCGAGCCGCCGGTGATCGAAGCGCTGACCCAGGCCCTGGGCCGCAGCCCGCTGGCCGAGGATGGCCAGCCCCTGCGCGAGGCTATCGCCAGCGACGGCTACGTCGCGGGCATGAACCGCATGGCGTTGGGCCTGGAACAGGACGAAGACGCCCTCTACCTGCGCCTGACCCGCCGCCGCGACCCCAACAGCTGAGCCTACTGGCCGCGCAGGTCTTCGAAGAAGGCCTGCCGCCCCTGCACCTGGCTCGACGCACGCGGCTGTGCGGCAGCCTCGCCGCTGGCTCTTTCCACGTGCCAGTAGCAATGCCGGACCGCCCGCGTCACCGCCACGTAGACCAGGCGCTGCACCTCTTCCTTCTGCGCCGTGTCGAACGCCTGGGCGTCCCCCGGCTTGCCCAGGCCGGCCAGGCGATACGCCTGGTTCTTGTAGGGCGAGCTGGTCAGGTACTGGCAATCGCCGAGCATGAACACCGCGTCAGCCTGCAGCCCCTTGGCGCTGTGATAGGTGAGCTGGCGTAGCCGGCGCTGGTCAGGTGGCAAGCTAGAATCAGCTTTAACTATTGGTGACAAATACTGATCTATCAACAACTTATCGCTAGTCTTTCGAAACAGCATCATAACCGTTTCACCCCGTTGATAATGCTCGATCACGGTTTCGGCCAGCGCCGCCTCGTCCCGGTCGAAAACCTTCACCGGCGACAGCGGCAGCTCAGCCGCCAGCCCGCTGGCCCTGGCTTTCTTGCCGGTGATGGCGGGGGTGCCTTTGACCAGGTGCTCGGCGGCCTCGATGATGTGTTGCTGGCTGCGGTAGTTCTCCACCAGCATCACCCGCGTGTTGGCCGGCGACGGAAAGGCCTTGCTGAACTCCATGAAGTATTTCGGCGAACTGCCGCGCCAACCGTAGATCGACTGCCAGTCGTCGCCCACGCACATCAGCGATGAGTGTTGCGCCACTCGCCCGCTGTGCATGGCCGGCCCACGCCGGCGGATTTCGGCGAGGCAGGCACGCAGCCAGCTGACGATCTGCGGCGAGACGTCCTGGAACTCGTCGATCATCAGGTGCGCCAGTGGGCGCAGCAAGGGATCGGGCAGCAACGCGAGATTCTCCGGGTTGTTCTCGCCGAACAGGGCAAACATGCGGTTGTAGGTCATCACCGGCGGCGACTGCGTCAGCAGGTGGGCTTCCAGCGCCTTCCAGAACAGCGCGAGGGCCTCGAAGAATGCCGCGTCGCTGTCGCCGGAGGGGAAACTCATGGCGGCCACGGCGCTGTTGACGTCCAGGCCGAGGTTCTCGATGAAGCTCGCAGCGCTGACGAAAGCGTCGAGCAACGGCGCCGGGGCCAGCTCGCCCTTGACCTTGTACTCGAAGCCTGGGCCGGCTACAGCATCACCCGCCAAGGACGTGGCAAGTCGCTTTGCTGAGGCATAATTATCTAGCCATATCAAAGGCTTATCACAGAAAGCCTGAAATAGGGTGCGCTTTACCGCCCATTCCGCGCGCACCGCGAGCTTGGCGCCCGGGCGCTGGTACTGGGCGCTTTCGGACGGGTCGAAGCCCAGCACCACCCAGGCGTCCAGCCCTTCCAGGCGGCCATGCACATGAAAACGGCTGCCGCGGATCTGCACCGTGTCCCGGCAGGGTTCGATACCCTTGATCGGCCAGGCACCGGCGGCGAACCACAGGTCCTCGATCACATCGCTCAGTTCCTCGTCGCGCTGGGCGGCCAGCTGGGTTACCTGCACGCGCTTCTGCACATCCGGGTGGTCCGGGTCCAGCGGCTTGAGCAGCAGCGCCTCCTGGCGCAACGCGCCGACAAGCTGGGCGAAACGCGGGCTCTGGCCCAGCAGGTCGCTGTAGCACTGGTTGAGGTGCTGGCGCTGGGCATCGTTCAGGCGCAGGTCAAACGGGTTACTGTCAGCGTTCGCTTCGCCCCCTGCGGGCATCTCGTTGCCCAGTGTCTCGAACGCCCGCACCTGGGCAAAGCCCGGCAGGCTGCGCACCAACGGCAGGATGCGCGAATGGAATGTACGCACCAGCTCCCGACCCTGGGCAGGCGACAGTTCAAGCTGCCACAGGGCGAACACCTGCAGCAGGCGCCGGATGAAATCACGGCGCGACTCGCGGGTGAAGGTCACCACGGTCAGGGCATCGAGCTCGAAGCCCAGGTAGTGACGCAGCAACAGGATGCGCAGCACCAGCGAGGTCGACTTGCCGGCACCGGCACCGGCCACCACGCAGGTCGAGGGTGTGTCGCTGAAGATCAGCTTCCATTGCGCGGCGCTCGGTTGCGCTTCGGCAGGCAGGCGCCTGGCGACATCAGCCTTGAAGCGCTTTTTCAGCTCGGCGGTCAACGGCAGGCGCCAGTCATCGAACAGGTTGTCGTCCTGCCCCGGCACACCGGCATGCTCCGGGCGTGTATCGCGAATCACCAGGACCTGGCGCCCGGCCTCGAAACCAGCGACCCGGCCCTGCTCGTAGCCCTCACGCAAGCCATCGGCATGGCCGTTGCGCTGCCCCGTGGCGTGGCCGAGGAACCAGGAGTCGCGGTGCTGCGCCTGCAGGCGCGACAAGCCTCGGCCCAACAGACGGGCGGCCAGGCGGCGCAGCCAGGGCAATTGGGCGGGAGGGGTCAGGTCGGCCGGGGCCCGGGGATGCTCGTGCGGCACGGTCACTCCATTGAAAATCAGAACAGCCGGCATGTTCGCCTCATCCGCGTAAAAGTGCCAGCGAATGCTTATGGATCATGGGATTAGGCGATGAACCGCATGCGGAGTCGCATAATTAAATATCGTATTTATAGATGGTAACGAGCCGATATTTACGCTTTTTATCGATACTTAACACGCACATCATGGCCTCATTCCAGCGAATCAGAGGAGCACCACCATGCTGCAACTGCGACCCTTCGAAAGCCTTGGCCACGCCAACCACGGCTGGCTCGACGCCCATCATCATTTCTCCTTCGCCGAGTACCATGAACCGGCACGCATGCACTGGGGCAACCTGCGTGTGTGGAACGACGACCTGATCGCCGCCGGTGCAGGCTTTCCACCGCACCCGCACCGTGACATGGAGATCATCACCTACGTTCGCGAAGGCGCCATCACCCATCAGGACAGCCTGGGCAACAAGGGCCGTACCGAGGCCGGCGACGTGCAGGTCATGAGCGCTGGCAGTGGCATCGTCCACAGCGAGTACAACCTGGAGAAGGTCGACACGCGGATCTTCCAGATCTGGATCATCCCGGAAAACGTCGGTGACGCGCCCTCCTGGGGTACCCGCCCGTTCCCCAAGGGTGAACGTGGCGAAGGCTTCGTGACCCTGGCCAGCGGCCGCGAAGGCGATGACGACAGCCTGCGCATCCGCACCGACGCCCGCCTGGTAGCCGCGACCCTGCGCGCCGGTGAAAGCGCCGAGTACCGCCTCGATGAGGGGCGCCGCGGCTACCTGGTGCCGGCCAAGGGGCGGATCGAGGTGAACGGCTTGCAGGCCAATGCCCGCGATGGCGTGGCGATCGAGCAAGAGACGCTGCTCAAGGTGACAGCGTTGGAAGACAGCGAGATCGTGCTGGTCGATGTGGCCTGATCGGCTTGCCGACGCATGGCGATATCGCACTTTTTCGCGTTTGTACGCTCTATGCATGGCCAGGTCCCGCCGATCCCCGGTGGGACCGACTTTTCCAACCGGTGCCGATGGCCGTACGAAGACGTCTTCCTTTTCCTCGCCAACTGCTGCTGGCCGGCAGCCTGGCCTGCCTGGTCGCCTGCACCCAGCAGCAGGGCCGCGACATGCTCACCCAGTTTGGCAACGGCAAGCCCGACGAGCTGTTTCAGACCAGTGTCGACCGCATGGCCACCCTGGCCATGCGCGACAACCTGCAAAGCCTGTACCTGTTGATGAACAAGCTGTACCTGCGCAACCCCAACCAGTGGCGGCAATCGGGTTACCTCGACGCCACCACGGCGGCGCGGCAGATCCGCATCGCCATCGAACAGCGCCAGCCCCTGGCGCAGTTGGGCGAGCGCCGCGACCTGGCGGCCTTGAGCTACGCCCTGAGCCCGGAGTTTCGCGGCGACCGGGTGGGCGCGTTCATCTATGCCATCGGCAGCATGCTGGTCACCGCCCACGGCGGGCGCACCGAGTTCTACATGACCGACACCCTCGACCCGTTGTTCATCCACAACGCCGCGCGCAACATCGAAAAAGCCACCTGGATGCTCGGCCAGCGCCAGGATGCCAATGGCGTGCTCCTGCTGTTTTCCAACGAAATCTCAGAGCAAGGCAGCAACCTCAGCTTCGCCGTGGAGTTCGGCAAGGTCGTCGCCCGCCTCGACCTGCTGGCGCAGATGCTTGACGAGCGTTATCGGCGCATCGGCCTGAATTACGCGCAAAGCCTGTTGTTGATGAATTTCCTGCCGGTGCAATGAGCCACCAACAGTGCGCGGCTGCGCCGATCTAGTGTGGTGTTTTGCAAATACGACCAATAAATCGCGAGCGTTTTTTGCGCTCAGGCAAGGCGTCGCGACGAGTCGTAGCCCAGCTACGGCGAGGAGCGACAACGCCGCATGAGCGCAAAAAGCGCCGCGAGTTATGGTCGTTATTTGTGAAACACCACACTAGCAACCCCGCCGCCGTTTCAGCTGCTGCTTCAACACCCGCAACGGCGGCGCATAGAAGAACCCGAACGACACGCTGCCCTGGCGGCCCTGCACCGCATGGTGCAGGCGATGGGCCCGGTACAGACGCTTGAGGTAGCGGTTGACCGGCTTCGGCGCCCGCGGCCAATGGCGGTGGAAGAATCCGTCATGGGCCAGCACGTAGGCCAGCCCATAGCCCGCCACGCCGCCACCGACCCATTGCAGCGGCGCGTGCCCGGCCTTGCCCAGCATCACCAGGGCAGCGGCGATCAGCCCGAGCGCCAGCAGGTAGAGGTCGTTGGTTTCCAGCATGCCCAGCTGCGGTTCATGGTGCGAGCGGTGCAGCCACCAGCCCCAGCCGTGCATGACGTACTTGTGGGCCAGCGTGCCGACGCCCTCCATGGCCACCAGGGTGCCGAACAGCACGGCGAGATTGAACAACATGTATCGGTCCGGGGGGTTGGCAACGAAAGGCGCAAGCGTACCATTGCCGTCAGGTCATTCAGAGGGATTTTCCATGAAGGATGTACACGCCTCGGCCAGCACTGGCTACACCCGCCAGTCGAACAACTACGAGCAAGGTCGTCCGGACTACCCCGTCGCCTTGCAGGACTGGTTACGCGACACCCTGGGCATCGGCGCCGATACCCCGGTGCTCGACCTGGGCGCTGGCACCGGCAAGTTCACCCGCTTGCTCAGCGCACTGGCACCGCGCCTGACAGCAGTGGAACCGGTGGCCGCCATGCGCGCTCGCTTGCACGAACGGCTGCCCGACATCCCCGTGCTCGAGGGCACCGCACAGCACATCCCGCTGGCCGAGGCCAGCCAGCAGGTGCTGGTCTGTGCCCAGGCCTTCCACTGGTTCGCCGATGCCGCCGCCCTGGAGGAGATGCACCGGGTGCTGGCCCCCGGCGGCCGCCTGGGACTGATCTGGAACGTGCGCGACGAGACAGTGGACTGGGTGGCGCGGATCACCGACATCATCACCCCCTACGAGGGCGACACGCCACGTTTCCACACCGGGCGCTGGCGCGAAGCCTTCACCGGCAGCCGCTTCAGCACCCCGCAGCTGACCACCCTGCCCCATGTCCATGAGGGTGACCCACAGACCGTGATCCTCGAACGCCTGCGCTCGGTGAGCTTCATCGCCGCCCTGCCCCAAGCCGAACAAGACAAGGTGATGGACCAGTTGCAAGCCCTGATCGACAACCATCCTGACCTCCGGGGCCGTGAGCGCATCGCCTTCCCTTACCGCACCCAGGCCTACGTCTGCCAGCGCCTGCCGTAACAGGATTGTCATGATTCATGCCTTGACCCCACGCGGGTCGAGGCGTATGGTCCGCCGCGCATTCAAGCATCCCTCACCCAGGAGACCCCTGCATTGGACAGTAGCCCCAGTCGATTGCGACAGGCCCACACGGCGAGCTAGTCCGGCAGCGTTCCTGCCACTGTCTCGCCGTACACGGTAGACGGTGGTTTCATTCGGCCCTCCCTGGCTGAACATTCCTCCTCTTCTCCCAGCCCTGCCACCCGGCATGGCGCGTGGTCCTGCGCATTCCTCGTTTGCAATCGCGCCGTCAAGTCGGCGCCCATGCGGGCCATCGCCCGCAGAACGGAGTTCGCTATGGATTGGAAAATCTTCCTGCTGCGCGTCAGCGTGGCCCTGCTGCTCGGTGCCCTGATCGGCGCCGAGCGTCAACTGCGCCAGCGCCTGACAGGCCTGCGCACCAACGCCCTGGTCAGCACCGGCGCCTGCCTGTTCGTGCTGATGACCCAGGCCGTGCCGGGCATGGCGCCCACCGATGCCTCGCGCATCGCCGCCTATGTGGTGTCGGGCATCGGCTTTCTCGGCGGCGGCGTGATCATGCGCGACGGCTTCAACGTACGTGGCCTGAACACCGCCGCCACCCTCTGGTGCACTGCCGCGGTCGGCGTGCTGTGCAGCCTCGGGCTGTTGCTGGAGGCGTCACTGGGCAGCCTGGTGGTGTTGTGCGCCAACATCCTGCTGCGCGATCTCGCCCAGCGCCTCGACCGCCAGGACGTGCTGCCGGCCAGCGAAGTCGAGCAGCGCTACGAGGTGCGCATCGTCTGCCGCGCCGAGGACGAGATCCAGGTGCGCAGCCTGATGCTGCACAGCCTCAGCGACCCGGGCCTGCGCCTGCAGTCGCTGCACAGCGAGGACCTGGCCGACCCGGCGCGCCTGGAAGTACGTGCCGAACTGCTCGGTACACCACAGGCGCCGACCCAACTGGAGCGCCTGGTCGGCCGGGTAAGCCTGGAGAAAGGCGTCAGTTCGGTGCGCTGGCAGTTGCAGGCGCAGGGGCTGCCCTCTGATTAGACGTCGTCACGCACGTGCCGCTCGCGCAGCTCCTGGCGCTCCTTGGCCTCGACGCACAGGGTGGCAGTAGGTCGCAGCAGCAGGCGGCGCAGACCGATCGGCTCACCGGTTTCCTCGCACCAGCCGTAATCACCGCGGGCCAGACGCTCCAGCGCCTGGTCGATCTTGTCCAGCAGCTTCTTTTCCCGCTCCAGCGAGCGCAGTTGCCAGTGGCGCTCTTCTTCGGCGCTGCCGATGTCGGCGAGGTCGCTGTGCACCTCCTGCTCACGCAGGGCGCGGAACTCCTGTTCGATACGGCCCTGCAGCTCACCGCGCTGGGCCAGCAGCAGGTTACGGAAGAATTGCCGCTGCGGTTCGTTCATGTAGGCGGCGGCGGGTTGTTGCAACAGTTGCTCTTCAGTCATGGCAAGGTTCCGAAATGCTCGGCGCGCGTCGCGCCCCTTTCGCTGGCAAGCCAGCTCTCACAGGGGCTGCGCAGCGGCCCCTGGCTCAATCAACGGTCGAACATCAAGGGCAAGCCCTGGCATGGGTCACGCACCTGGCCCTGGTGCCAGGCCAGTTGCCCCGACACCACCGTGCTACGTACCACATGGTGAAAGGCGCGCTGCTGGAACGGCGTCCAGCCGCAGCGCGCCAGGATCGGGTCGTCCGCCACGGCCCGTGGCCTGGCCAGGCGCTCGACGATGGCGAAGTCCGCCCAGTACCCCTCACGCAGGAAACCGCGTTCGCGAATGGCGAACAGCTCGGCCACCGCGTGGCTGGTCTTGGTCACCACCTGGGCCATGCTCAGCACCCCTTCGCTGACCAGCTCCAGCGCCGCCGGCAGGGCATGCTGCACCAGTGGCAGGCCCGCTGGGGCACGGCTGTAGACCTGCTGTTTCTCCGCCAGGGTATGCGGCGCATGGTCGGTACCGATCACATCGATGCGGTCGCGGGCCAGGGCCTTGCGCAGGGCGTCGCGGTCGGTGCCGGTCTTGATCGCCGGGTTGCACTTGATCAGGTGGCCGAGGCTGGCGTAGTCGCTGTCGTCGAACAGCAGGTGGTGCAGGCACACCTCGGCGGTGATGCGCTTGCCGCTCACCGGGCCGGGCGTGAACAACGCCAGCTCGCGCACTGTGGTCAGGTGCAGCACATGCAGGCGCGTGCCGAAGCGCCGGGCCAGTTCCACGGCCAGGCTCGAGGAGCGGTAGCAGGCATCGGCATCGCGGATCAGCGGGTGCGCGGCCGGGGGGATGAACTCGCCGTGGCGCGCCCGCCACCAAGCCTCGTTCTGCAGGATGCTCGGCGTGTGCTCGCAATGGGCCAGGACGATGGTCGGTGCATAGACGAAGAGTTTTTCCAGCACCTGCGGATCGTCCACCAGCATGTCGCCGGTGGAAGCGCCCATGAACACCTTGATCCCGGCCACTTCGCAGGGGTCGAGGGCGGCGATGGTGTCGAGGTTGTCGCGGCTAACGCCGAAATGAAAGCCATAGTTGGCCCGTGAGCCCGCCGCCGCCCGGCGCTTCTTGTCGGCCAGCGCCTCCAGGGTCAACGTCGGCGGGTTGGTGTTGGGCATGTCCATGTAGCTGGTGATGCCCCCCGCCACCGCTGCCCGCGATTCGCTGGCGATACTGCCCTTGTGCGGCGCGCCCGGCTCACGGAAATGCACCTGGTCGTCGATCATCCCCGGCAGCAGCCAGGCGCCCTCGGCGTCGATCTCCAGTGCCGCCCGGGCGTTGTCGAGGCTGCCGCCGATCCGTTCTATGCGTCCATGACGCACCAGCAGATCGGCTTCGAATTCACGTCCCTCGTTGACCAGCCGCGCATTGCGCACCAATAGCGTGTCCATGCTCAGAACTCGTTCTGCAAGGCCTTGTAGCCCTGGACCAGGTCGATATTGGTGCGTGCCACGTCCTCGGAGAACTCCGAGGCCGACACGCTGACCGGCGGATAGCGCTCCAGGTCGGTATGCGGGCCGATGTGTTCGGTGGGCGGCACGTAGAAGCGCGGCGGCAGGTCGCGGCCATCGACCACCGAGTTGTGCCGCACCACGCTGCCATCACCGACCTTGCAGTTGAACAGCACGCTGTTGAAGCCGATGAACACCCGGTCGCCGACTTCGCACGGACCGTGGACGATGGAGCGATGGGCGATCGAGCTGTACTGGCCGATGCGCACCGCCGCGCCGGACTTGGAATGGATCACCACGCCATCCTGGATATTGGAGTTGGCGCCGATGACGATCGGCTGCATGTCGCCGCTGGCGTCCACCTCGTCGGCACGGATTACCGCATAGGGGCCAACGAACACGTTGTCGTGGATGATCACCTTGCCGCAGATGATGGCGGTGTGGTCGATATAGGCCGATTCGGCGATTTGCGGAAGATGGCCGGAGGGGTTTCTGCGGATCACGGTGAGGGTCCTGCCTGGGAGGAAGAGTGCAAATGTTACGTTATAACAATTACATTGCAACACCTTCCCGCCTCGATCTGGCAAACTCCACCTCCCTGCGCAACGACGCCACGCCCACAGGTCTTGCCCCCACCATGCTTGTCCGCCCCACCCGCATCGAGGATGTCCCCTTGCTCCTGGCCCTGGAACGCTCCGCCGCCCAGGCATTCCGACAGTTGCCGCACCTCGCCTGGCTGGCCGACAGCGACGTGATGGAGCAAGCCGAACACCTGGCATTCGTGAGCGAAGGTTGCAGCTGGGTGGCCGTGGATGACCAGGACCAGGCACTGGGCTTTCTCTGCGCCAGCGTTGCCGACGACGCCTTGCATATCCATGAGCTGTCGGTGCGGCAAGAGGCCCAGGGCCAAGGCCTGGGCCGGCGCCTGCTGGATCAGGCGCGGGATGCCGCGCGCCTCAAGGGCCTGGCCTGGCTGACCCTGACCACCTTCGACGGTGTACCCTGGAATGCCCCGTTCTATCAGCGCTACGGCTTCGAACGTCTGGCGGCGCGACAGCTGGATCAACGCCTGCAGGCCATCATCTGCGGCGAGCTGGCCCACGGCCTGAGCGATCGCTGTGCCATGCGCTTGGGCATTCCCTGCCGCCCCAGGTGATGTCAATTTGATAATGCCCGGCAGTCGACAGGCGCTTGGAAGTCCAGCTCAGACTGGCTGAGCGCAAGCCCGAAGCCCCTGCCCCGGTCCAGGCAGGCATCAGAACCGCTGCGCCACCATCTTGAACGGATACGGCTGCGCCTTGTACTTGCCGATCTTGCCGCGCTTGGGCAGCTCCACCTTGTGTTCCTTGCCGAGGTCCTTGTAAGGGATCTGCTGCAACAGGTGGCTGATGATGTTCAGCCGTGCCTTGCGCTTGTCTTCCGAGCGCGCCATGTACCAGGGCGCCCAGGACGAATCGGAGGCGGCGAACATGTCGTCGCGGGCGCGGGTGTAGTCGTCCCAGCGGTTGTAGGACTTGACGTCCATCGGCGACAGCTTCCACAGCTTGCGCCCGTCACTGATGCGGTCCTGCAGACGGCGGGTCTGCTCCTCGGCACTGACCTCGAGCCAGTACTTGATGAGGATGATCCCCGACTCGACCATCATCCGCTCGAACATCGGCACCACGGTGAGGAACTTGTGGGCCTGCTCGTCGCTGCAGAAGCCCATCACCCGCTCCACGCCGGCGCGGTTGTACCAACTGCGATCGAAGATCACCACCTCACCGGCCGCCGGCAGGTGGGTCAGGTAGCGCTGGGCGTACATCTGGGTCTTCTCGCGCTCGGTGGGCGCCGGCAGCGCGACCACGCGGAACACCCGCGGGCTGACGCGCTCGGTGATGGCCTTGATGGTGCCGCCCTTGCCCGCGCCGTCGCGGCCTTCGAAGACGATGCACACCTTCAGGCCCTTCTCCACCACCCACTGCTGGAGCTTGACCAGCTCCACATGCAGGCGCTTGAGTTCCGCCTCATAGGTCTTGCGTCCAAGCTTCTCGTCGACTTCATCCTTGCGCTTGCCCTTGGCCATCGCCTGCTCCTCTCTGCCTGCTTCAGGTCGCCCCGACGGCGCCGGGGCGGAACCAGCAGAGTATGGCTGAACAGCCACCATTTGCCGGTTGGCCGCCGGTCGTTGCCAGGGGCAGGCTTTGCCAAACAGCGCACAGCACGGGCGATATGTCGTCGTGCCACGATTGCGGCCGCTCTGGCGCGCGGGTTCTAATCCTGGCCTGCGCTCCACCCAGCAATTGGCAATACAAGGAAGCCTTACAATGGACAGGAAGATCATACCGCTGGCGCTGCTGGCGACCCTGGTCGGCTGCTCGGACAACCAGCAGCCCCGTGAAGCCGACCTGCGCCAGGCTGCCCAAGCCTACCTCGACAGCCAATACCCGCACTGTTTCGTGATCAGCGCCTTCCCCACCCGCACCCGTGACTTCGATGTCGAAGGGACCAACCAGGCGCTGCATGCCCTGGCCCGGGTCGGCGTGGTCAGCGAACGGGAGGTTGCCCGTACCGAAGTCCCTGAGCGCCTGTGGCAACCGGCACGCACCGACATCTACTACGCCTACGACCTCACCGACGAGGGCCGCCGCTACTACAAGGCCGATGCAAGGCACAAGGCGAACGGCGCCAGCACCGGCGGGCTGTGCTTCGGCAAGGCCCAGGTCACTGCCATCAACAGCGTCGGCAAGCCTACCGAACACGACGGGCGCAAGCAGGCGCAGGTGAGCTACAGCTACCAGGTCAACGAACTGCCGACCTGGGCCAGTGACGCGGCGGTCCAGGCCGGTATCGCCGGCCTCGGCCAGGCGGCCGCCAGTACCGCCAAGCCGCTGGAGGAAACCCGCGCCATGGTTCTCACGCCCCAGGGATGGGTACACGAGAAACTGCTGGCCAACTGATCAGGGTGTTAATCCTGGGAAAATCCGCGCACGCCATCCTTGCCTCAACCCGGCCGCCTGGCGGCCGTTTTCAAGGCAATCGATGGAGACCCCAGTGATGAAAACCCTAACCTGTGCACTCGCCCTGCTGGCAACGATCTCGGCCACCTCGGCCTTTGCCGAAGGCGGCGCCGACCGCCTCAAGGAACGCAGCGACCAATGGGCGCTGCAACGCCAGCAGGCCGAGCAGATCGCCAAGGGTGACGCCAAATCACCCGCCCAGCAGCAAGCCCAGCAGAGCCAAGACAGCGCCAACACACCCTCCAGCTGATAGGCCCCTTGGGCATTTTTGTTCAATACCCGCGCCACAGCCTCGGGCAGGATAGCCGCACTACCCTCGCCACAAGGAAACGCCCGATGAGCCTGACACTGTCCATGGCGGCCTTCGCCCTGGCCGCCTCCATCTCCCCCGGCCCGGTCAACATCGTCGCCCTCGGCAGCGGCGCGCGCCACGGCCTGCGGGCCAGCATCGGGCATGCGGCCGGCGCCACCCTGGGCTTCTGTCTGCTGCTGGTGCTGGTGGGGCTGGGCGTGCATGAGCTGCTGCTGCGCTGGCCGTTGCTAGGGCAGCTGTTGCATTGGGGTGGGGTGCTGTTCCTGCTGTACATGGCCTGGAAGCTGGCCAGCGACGACGGCGCGCTGGGCGCCGAGGATGGCAAGCGGGCGCCAAGCGCCTGGCACGGCGCGGCCATGCAGTGGCTGAGCCCCAAGGCCTGGCTGGCGGCCGTGGCCGGCATCGGCGCCTATACCGGCGGCGAGCAGCAGCTGTTGTGGCTGTTCACCTGGATCTACGGGCCGATCTGTTTCCTGTCAGTGGCCAGCTGGGCCTGGGCCGGCAGCGTGATCCGCCAGTACCTGGCCGAGCCATGGCGGATGCGTCTGCTCAATCGGGTGCTGGCGGGGTTGCTGGTGGCGAGCGCGTTGTACCTGATGGTATGAGGTTCCGGCCCTATCGCGGGGCAAGCCCCCTGCCACGTGCTATTCAGCCATTGCGATAGTGCCCCGGCGTGGTTGCCAGGTGTCGCTTGAAGGCCCGCTGCAGATGCGCCTGGTCGGCGAACCCCGCCTCCAACGCCACCTCGGCGATGGCCCTGCCTGCGCGCAACTGCGCCCGGGCATGCTGCACCCGCTGGTCGAGCAGGTAGGCGTGCGGCGATAGCCCGAAGCGCTTGCCGAATGCGCGGGTCAGGTAGGCCCGTGACAAACCTGCCGCAGCGCAGATGTCCTCCAGTGTCAGCGGATCCAGACGGTGGGTGCGAATGAACGCGGCGGCCATCTCCAGGCGTGGCTGCGACTGCGGTTGACGTGCCGCGCCGCCCTCGAGATAACCGGGCAGCTCTGCGAAAAACGTCGCCAGCCGCTCGGCCTTGTCCAGCGCCTCGCTGTCGAGCAGCCCGGCGAACAGCTCGAGCAACCGCCCGTACAGCACAGTCGACGTGCTCAATGTCGCTGCCGGCAGTTCGAACCCTCGGGCCTGCAACCACGGCAAATCAACGAACAGCATCAGGTAGGACCAAGGCTCGCCCTGGATCGGGTTGCAGGTGTGCACCACCCCTGGGTTCATGAGCACCGTGGTCCCCACGGCCACCTCATGCCGTGCATCTCCGGTCAGGTAGGTGCTGCGCCCGCCGGTGATCACGCCGATGGAAAAGCTCGCGTGGGAATGCGCGGTGTAGCACACCTGGCGGCCATCCCCGACCAGACGGGCCTCGACGAAGGGCAATGCCGGATCACGCCAGAACCGCGAGACCTCGATCATCGCCCCGCCCTCACCCTTCGCCGCCCTGCACCACCACCAGCAACTGCGCCTGGCACTCGCCGACCGAACGCAGGCGGTGCGGGGTCTGGGCATTGAAATGCAGGGCGTCGCCGGCCTCCAGCAGCACCCGCTCGCTCATGAAGTCGACCTCCACCTGCCCCTCGTGGACGAACAGGAACTCCTCGCCCTCGTGTTCCTTGAAGGTCGGGTCGCTGAACTCGGTCGGCGGCTGGATCAGAAACGGCAACAAGCTGCGCTGGCCAACCTGCGAAGTCAGCACCGCATACCCTGGCCCCTCGCCACCGCCCACCAGCGCCTGGCGCTCGCCGCGGCGCACCAGGCTGTAGCGCGCCTGGCCGTCATGCTCGCCGTCGAACAGTTCCTCGACATTGACGTTCAACGCCCGCGCCAGCTTCAGCGCCGCAGCGATCGACGGCGTGTTGAGGCCACGCTCGACCTTGGACAGGTAGCTCTTGGTCATGCCGGACTTCTCGGCCAGCTGCTCAAGGGTGATGCCCAGTTTCTTTCTCAGCAGTTTCAGTCGGATAGACATGTGAAGCGGGTTTCCCGAACAAACGCACTTGCGCATGACACTTTGTGTCATATATGATTATTTGTGTCATCTGATGGTTCGCCCCCTCACCGTCCAAAGCTCGGGGGCGAGCCAGCCCTGACATCCGTCATCACGCCACAGAGGAAAGATCCCCATGGCCAATACCCTTACCCTCAGCAAAGACCAGCTGGTGCAAAAGGCACTGACACAGATGCAAGGCTCGCTTGCCGATAATACGTGGACTGTGCGCGAAAAGCTGGCCCTGACCTGCCGAATTCTCTTCGATAACGGCCACGACTCGGGCCTGGCCGGGCAAATCAGCGCCCGTGGCCCGCAACCGGGCACCTTCTACACCCAGCAACTGGGCCTGGGTTTCGACGAGATCACCGCCGGCAACCTGCTGCTGGTCAACGAAGACCTCGAAGTGTTGGAAGGCGAAGGCATGCCCAACCCGGCCAACCGCTTCCACAGCTGGGTGTACCGCGCCCGCCCAGACGTCAACTGCATCATCCACACCCACCCCACCCACGTCGCCGCGCTGTCGATGCTGGAGGTGCCGCTGCAGGTCTCGCACATGGACCTGTGCCCGCTGTACGAAGACTGCGCGTTCCTCGAAGCCTGGCCGGGCGTGCCGGTGGGCAACGAGGAAGGCGAGATCATCAGCGCCGCCCTGGGCGACAAGCGCGCCATTCTGCTCTCGCACCATGGCCAGCTGTCCACCGGCACCAGCATCGAGCAGGCCTGCGTCTACGCCCAGCTGATCGAGCGCGCCGCGCGCCTGCAGTTGCTGGCGATGGCCGCCGGCACCATCAAGCCGATCACCCCGGAGCTGGGCCGCGACGCCCACGACTGGATCGACCGGCCCAAGCGCCACGGCGCCGCCTTCAACTATTACGCCCGGCAGGCCCTGCGCAGCCACGCCGATTGCCTGAACTGATCCCTTTACGCCTTGCTTGCGGAGCCTTGCACAATGACTAATCAATTCCACGGCATCATCGGCTACACCATCACCCCGTTCAGCGCCGACGGCGAACAGCTCGACCTGCCCGCGCTGGGGCAGTCCATCGACCGCCTGATCGCAGGTGGCGCCCACGCCATCGCCCCGCTGGGCAGCACCGGCGAAGGTGCCTACCTGAACGACAACGAATGGCAGCAGGTTGCCCAGTACAGCCTGGAGCGCATCGCCAAGCGCGTGCCGAGCATCGTCAGTGTCTCCGACCTGACCACCGCCGGCGCCGTGCGCCGCGCCCGCTTCGCCCAGCAGCACGGCGCCGACGCGGTGATGGTGCTGCCGGCAGCCTACTGGAAGCTCAGCGAAGCCGAGATCGTCCAGCACTACCGCGCCATCGGCGCGGCCATCGACATCCCGATCATGCTCTACAACAACCCTGCCACCAGCGGCATCGACATGCCGGTGGAGCTGATCCTGCGTATCGTGCGCGAGGTGGACAACGTGACCATGGTCAAGGAGAGCACCGGCGATATCCAGCGCATGCACAAGCTGCAGTTGCTCGGTGAAGGCCAGGTACCGTTCTACAACGGCTGCAACCCGCTGGCGCTGGAGGCTTTCGTGGCCGGTGCCACAGGCTGGTGCACGGCGGCGGCCAACCTGATTCCCGAGCTGAACCTGCGGCTGTACCAGGCGGTGCAAGCCGGTGAGCTGGAGCAGGCCAAGGCGCTGTTCTACCGCCAGTTGCCGTTGCTCGACTTCATTCTCAAGGGCGGCTTGCCGGCGACCATCAAGGCGGGCCTTGAGATGACCGGGTTACCGGTAGGCGAACCACGGCGGCCGGTGTTCGGGCTGGATGCCCAGGGCCGCGACCAGCTGAAGGCGCTGCTCGACGCTTTGCGTCAGGGCTGATGTAACCAATGCATCTGTGGGAGTTCGCTCCCACAGGCCATCTGCACGCTTGAGAACTCAACCTAGGCCAAGTGCCGCCGGCACATCTGTCACGCCAAGCCCTGCAGGAGCGGCCTTGTGTCGCGAAAGGGGTGCGAAGCGCCCCCAGGATTCGTGCATCAAGCTGATATCGCCGGGGCTGCTGCGCAGCCCTTTCGCGACACAAGGCCGCTCCTACAGAGCAAGGTGTAAGGCCTTAGGCTACGAGCCTTGCATCATCCATCAGCGCTGAATTGGCCTGGGGCAAGGGCTGGAAGGCGATAAAAGCGTGCTTCGGAAATGAACCACAGGGAACAAGGAACTTCGGACTCACTGAGCCCAATACTGGCTATCGAAACCAGGAAAATTCAACCGATGCATTGCACCCATCGCCGTTGTCACTCCTGCTCTTCCAGCGAGTTGTCCACGTACATCAACACGCACTTGCCTCCATCCTTCACAACCAGGCTGATCGGCTTGCTGGTCTCCCCACTGTCCAGCGACAGCTCGACCAGCAGTTGCTGATTCTCGAAAGACTGCAGCTCTCGGATCAGTTGTTCAATGGTTTTCCCGCGGTTTTCCCAGTCAATGCGCTCTGTCATTTGATCGCCTGTTCATTTCAGTGCTCATGTTGAAAACAAGCTCAGGTCACAACGCGTTTAGCCTAATCAGCCCGTGCCTGGGAACGTCATTCACGACAGTTTTCCTCGGGTGCAGTGCTCCCTTGCACAGGCACCGGCAAGGTCTGTTCGACCTGCGCCAGGCGCACCAGCTTGCGCACTTCGAACACACACCGCCACTGCCCTGTGCCCTTGCTGTTCCACGGTGTGTCGATACCCACCGTCACCTCGTACTGCTGCCCCGCCTCCAGTCGATAGACCTTGCTCTGTTCCGGGCAGCTGACCGAGCTGATACTGCTGTCAGCGGCGACAGACCGGTTGCTGGAGAACATGAACGGCACCGACGCAGGGACGCGATACTCCGTGACCACGGGCTGGTAAGGCCCGGCTGACGCCTGCCGAACACCACTGATGGCCGGTAGCGGCGGCATGACAGGGGGCGACATGCCAACCGAAGCGCTCTGCCTGGGAAACGCCGGATAAGCCAGGCTGACCTCACCGAAACCACGGCCCGCCATGGCCATCAGGTGCCTCACCTTGGGTACGCACGAACCTGCGAGGGCGTCGCCATGCACATCGGTATTGGTGGTTACACGTACCAACGCCATGTCGGCAGGTATACCCGCATCGCTATATGGGACAGAAGTAAAACCAGAGCAACCAGCGAGCAAACTCGCCAGCAAGGGCACCGCACTACGGCACATGTAACGTCCTTGAATACGTGGAATCAGCTCCGTCTGGGCATGAACAAATGTTCCGCCCAGCGCGCAAATTTCAGGTAGGCCCCCTGATCACACCTGTGGATCGGGCGAGCTATCCGGACCGTAGCTGAAGAAGGTCCTGACCTGCTCACCCCGTCGGTAGGAGAGCGTGAACGCGGTCCAGTGGTCTCCTCGCTGGGCGCCACTTTGTCGCAGTTGCTTTACCAGCTTGAAGATCACCGCGTTATTGAAGTCCGTTTCAACATCCGTGATCTCAACGCCATTTCGCTCAGCCGTGAGCTGTGTCTCAACCCAGCCCTCTCCTACTTTGACCTCGTACTGAAACGCGTCATAGCCGTCAACAATACCCTGATCGAGTATCGAGAAAAGCTCCTTAACAATGGCTAGGTCTTCAGTAATCATCATTCTTTTACCGGTGGCGTATTGGGTTCGTTGTCAAACATTCGCGTCGTCTTGCGCCCGTTGATCGTGTAGGTAACCTCCAGGGCGTCGGGCCTCACCACGTTCGGATTGCTGCGTATGAAGGAGACAGTGGTCGGGCCTACCGTTTTTGTCGGATCGTTCAGCGCACGCTTGATCTCGTGCTCATAGAAGACCTTGTAGGCTGACAGGTTGAAGTTCTTGTCCTGAGGGAAAAGGTTATAACCGTCACAGGTGCCGCCCTGACTACACGCCTGCGCATGACCTCCGACATCACTATCACGCCCCTGCTTGCCAGCGTCGGTCTGACGTGAGTCCCGAGGCATTTTCTCATTGACCGGAGTAAATGTCAGTTCCTCGACATGCCCTGCGCTGTTGGTGGTGAAATAGGTACCGTTGTCCAGCTCATAGCGCGTGTTGCCAGCCCTGGCACTGGACTCATTCAGCAAGTCGAACTCAGGCGTCCCCTTACCAGGATTTGCACTCACGTGCACGATCGGAAGATCATCAGGCACACCTGGAATCCGGCAAGGCCCGGTGTTGTGCACCCACGTTTTCAGCTCACCGACGTAGAAGGTATGCCCCACTTCCACCGTCAGGTTATAGGTCTTGCCGACCGGCGCGTAGAGCTCGACCGAATCAACACGTGTAGAGGTGTTCTCGCTTGCACCATCGCCCAGCGACTGCAGCAAGTCTCCCGGTTGCAACTGGCTCATCGGCACGAAATGACGCTGGGCCGGCACATAGAACGGATGACTTGGCGTCACCAACAGCGTTTCCTGGGTGACCTTACCAGCACGCGTGCTTTGCAGGTTCAGCTTGTAGATCGGCTGATCGGTGCGCACATGGGTGGCCTGAATCCTGGCGGCAAAAGGTTCGCCCCCGTTCTCCGGCTTGCTCCAGACGATATCGCCCACCTTGAGCGTTTCGATCGCCCGATCCCCAGTCGGCGTCGAGACCCGCGTACCGGCCGCAAAACAGCACGGTCCGACAGCGCCCTTCATTGCCGCCTCACGCTCGGCTAGCAGTTTCGCCACCTGGCCCAGCTTGCCAACGCGGTTGACGGCGACGAAATTCATGTAGAAGTTCGTCTGCCACTCCATCTCCACCCGCGCCGCATCCTCGGGCTTGCCCTGCAGCCGGAAGAGCCGTGCTTCTACTTCGGCATCCTGTTTTGCCTGGAGGAACGACTTGACCACTTCGTCAGGATGGGCCGCCGAGCTCATCAGCTCATGGAGCACGCCATTGGCCGTTTTCTCTGGCCGGGTAACGAGCCCCTCGCCCAACCCGTAGATGCCCTTGACCATATCAGCCAGGGCTTTTCCGATACCTTCACTGGCACCAACCGCATCGGCGCCCAGATCGATCTTGGTGAAGTCGAGGTTTTTCGTGTAGTACGCGGCGTAGTCCTTGTCCGCGCCAGGCAGCAGGTATTCGCCATACATCTTCGCGTCGTTGAAGGCCGCGCTGTGATTGGTCGAATAGCCTGTGAGCAAGCCAAGCATCTGCTCCGTCGTGTAGTGCTTCTCGGGTGTGTCGATTACCGGAACATCACCTACCACCGGGGCGACATCGAAGTTCTTCGCCAGCGGTGTGAGCGCCTGTGCCAGGTGCTTCATGGTGACCGGGTCGATCACCAGGCCTTCCTTGCTCAGCAATTCCTGCCACTGCTTGTCGGTGTGGTAGGCGAATGCCCGTGCCATGCGCTGTTCGGCTTCGGCGGGGCTGATGCCCAGTTCCTTGGCCAACGCCGCCGACTCTTTCTGGATCAGGCGGGCTTCCTCCGGGTGAGCCTGACGGTTGTACTGGTCGGCCATCTGCGCGACCCACGAGCCCTTGTTGATATCGCCACCGGCCAGGCCGGCAGAAGTCATGCCGACCAGTTCCGAGAACGCAGCACGCAATTCGGGCTGTTTCTGGAACAGGTCGTTGAGCACGCCGGCCATGGCCTGGCTCGCACCCGCCGCCACGGCACCGGTAGTGAAGTCGCCACCTGTTGCCGCCGAAATGGCCCCCCCGGCAAGTGCATGCAAGGCAGTACGCCCAATGCCACCTTCCTGCCACAAGGCCGTGTTGTTGCTGTCATTGGCCATCTGCTTGTCGGCGAAGGTACCAATGTTGTTGAAGGCCACGGCAGCGGCCACGGTGGCCGCCTGCGACACCAGCCCCTGAAGCAGGTTGTCGCTGAGGCTGCCGCCATTGACGGCAGTCTTGACCAAAGCCGAGGTCAGCCCGATGGCTCCAGCATGCAGACTGAAGCCCCCGATGCCCTCCAGGGTGCCCAAGTTGAAGCCGTTGGTTTTGCTGAATGCCGCATCACCGCCACCAAGCGCCGGGGTGATGAACTTCTGGGCAAGCCCGGCAACGGCCATGGCTATTGCAGCATTCTTCAGGCTGTCCTTGCTGAACGTTTCCTTGAGCGCCTTGCCCAGGTTGCCCTTGTTGTTGATGGTGCTGACCGCGCCGGTAGTCGCCAGGCTCGTGGCCCCGGCCAACGGCGCGCCTGTCAGCCCCAACCCCGCCGGGCCCATGGCCACGGCCATCAGAATGGCGATGGCCAGCTGCGCGGCCGGGCCAAGCCCTGAGTTGTTGTACTTGAAGCTGGTATGGATCTCTTGCACCTGGCGCCAGTCGACGCCGCCTTGCGCTTCCAGGTCCTTGAGCCAGGCCAGCTTCGGATCGGCCTTGACCATCGCATCGATGGACTCATGCACCGACTGCTGGTTGACCTGCCGCACATCCGCGCGAATCTTGCCGACGGCGTTGATCAGCACTTCGCCCTGGGCCACCAGTTCGCTCTGACGTAAGGTTTCGTCGGTACGCCCCTTGCCCTTCATGCTGAACCAGCCGGCGTTGGACTTGCTCTTCTCGTGACTCTCGTCGTGCAGGTCCTTGACCCCTTCGAAGGTGATGTCACCCCCACTGTCCAGGGTCAGGTCGTCGCCACTGGTGAGTTTGGCCACCTGGTAACGCTGGTCGCCGCCACTCTCCAGGGTGAGGTCGCCGCCGGTGGTGATTTCGCTGCCGACATTGCGCACGTCGGTGACTTCGTCGCGGCGGGTCTTTTTCTTGCCCCMACTGCCCTTGCTCTTCTTCTCGTACAACGAGTAGTCGCTGTCGGTCTCGGCCAGCAGTTCCAGCTGGTCGCCGGCATAGAGATAGGCTTCGTCGCCAGCGCTGACGCGACTGGAGATCAGCTTCAGGTCCTCGCCGGCGATCAGTGAAATATCGCCTGCGGCATTGACCCGAGTGCCGACCTGGCGGACATGATCCTCCTGGCGGGTGACTTTCTTGGTCTTGGAGTAGAAGTGCTCCTCGTTGGCCGCCGAGGACAGGGTCATGTCGTTGACGGCGCTGATGGCGATATTGCGCTTGGCGTCCAGCTCGCTGCCGATGGCGGCGAAATCATGGCCGGCCTTCATGTCGATATCGCGCCCGGCGCTGATCTGCGAGCCGAACTGCTGGAGCGAACTGCTGCGGTTGTTATGGCCGTTCTGGTAGCTGTAGGTCTGCTCGGCCGAGCCGATCAGCAGGTCGCGGCCGGTACGCACATCTACGTCGCGGCCGGCCTGGAGCATCCCGCCCACGTTCAGCAAATTACCGCCGATGCCTAATGTCAGGTCGTTGCCGGCCTCAATGCGTGCGGCATTGTCGAGCTTGCCTTCAATGACGAAGGGGCCACTGAGCAGCGTCTGGGTGCGTTCATTGATCAAGTCCCCGAGTACGGTGCTCAGCGCCACGTCACGCCCGCTGATGATGCCGCCGGCACCATTGAACAGGTTATTGCCTGCGAGCAGGTCGACCCGCCCACCGGCCTGGATCAACCCGGCGTTGACCAAATCCTTGCCGGCGCTGGCCGACAGGTTATTGCTGGCGCGCAAGGTACCGCTGTTCCTCAGGCTTTCGCCGGCAACCAGGTTGATGTCCTTGCCTTCGATCAGCGCGCCGGTCGGGGCCAGGCGGTCATTGGCGTGGGCCAGGTAGAGCACCGGCACCAGCACCTGCTCGCCGTTCACTTCATGCTTTTCGAGCCAGACGATGTCCTTGGTGAGCGCCGCCACCTGGGCGGAGGTCAGAGTGACGCCCAGCGACAGGCCCAGTTGGTCGCGGCTGGCCGCGGCGTTGTCCATCAGGTGGCGATACAGTGCCTCGTCGGAGGTCTGGCCATCGATGAAGCGCTTGCCGGTACGAGCGGTCACTGCCTGCTGGATCAGTTGCTGCTCGAAGTAACCGTCGCCCAGGCGTTTCCAGCTCTGGTCCGGGTCGTAGCCGAGGTTGCCGAGCAGGTAGTCCGAACTCATGAACTGCTTGAGCTCGGTGAGCACCGGGTCGGTCTCGACCAGGTACTTGTGCGGCTGCGGCGCGCGGCTGTTGCTCGGCAAGCCCTGAACCCTTGCGATGGTCTGCGGGCTGACCGCCGTGGTGGCGCTGGATACCGCCTGCGCCGCGGCCATGCGCACGTCCTGCGGCGCCGGCGCGGTACCGGGTTGGACGATCGCAGTGGTGGTGTTGCGTTCGAGCGGGACAGCGCCATTGCCACCGTCGGGGCGGGTAAGCTCGACCGCGGCCAGGCCGGGGCCGCTGACCTGGGTCTGCTCCAACGGGGKGCCGGCGCCGACCTGGGTGCGGCTCGGCAGGTTGTCCGGGCCCTGGGCCTGGCCCACCGCCGCGACACTGGCCACATCGGCACGGGTGTCCAGGCCGAGGCCCTGGCGCTGGTTGGCCGTGAGCTGGCGCTCGGTGCCCTGGACGGCGGTGATCGCGGCGATGTCCACCGTGCGCCCCTGGACCACCGGCAACGGTTGCTGGCGCTGGGCCAGGTCGATGCTGGCGCCGCCGAGGGTCCAGCCGCTCGGTGCTGGCGCTGCGGTGCTGGCAGCGACCTGACTGGCGGCCTCGGCGCTCAGGCGGAACAGGCCAGTGCCACCGGTGGGTAGGGTGAAGCCAGGCAGGGTCAGCGGGTTGACCTGGCGCTGGGCAAGATCAGGCGGCAACTGCGCGTTTATCTTGAATACATTGTTTCTGACCTGGCTGTCGGCCTGGGTGCTGGCGGCATTCAGCGCCTGACCGCTGTGGGTGGTGTTGCCACGGGTCACGCCATTGCCCAGGTTACGGCTGGCATTGATGTTCACAGCGCCACCGGCCTGGACCACCGCGTTGGACCCCGCTCCCGTGTTGGTGCGGGTTTCGCGGTCGTCAACCTTGGTATAGCCAAGGAATATTGCTGGAACGGCGACACCGGAGTTGGGGCGATAGTAAGGGTTGGCCTTGCCAGTGTCCTGGCGGTGCATCGGCACCGGCGTGGTGTAACTGCCGCTGTCGTTGTCGTACCACTCCTCCTGGTACATGAACTCCGTCTTGGAGTTGTATTTGGCGTACTCGGCTATTGCACCACCTGGCTTGACCAGGCTGTCCCAGACCCAACTGCGCTCGCTGTCGTTAGGGTTGCGGAACTGGCGGGTGCGCACCACGGTTTCGTTGGCCGCGCCCTCGTTGTTGAAGTCACCGGTGGCGATGTCGATGGAGCCACCGGCACTGATCGCGCTGTGAGTGTTCTCGAACGTGCCCGACTGCGCCTTGAACGTGGTGCCGGCGTTGATCGATGCGGCGGCTACGTCGGAGTGGAAGGTACGCCGGATCTCTTCGGTGAGGTAGTAGTAGAAGTCGTAATGGCGGCCCTTGCAGTTCAGGCACTGGTAGCTGATGGTGCCGGAAACCAACGTCTCGGGGGCCGAGAACGAATCGCGACGGTTCTTGATGATGTCGGCATACAGCGCCATCGCCCCGGCGCTCTGCAAGGTAGCGGACACGTTATCGACCAAGCTCGCCCGCCCCTGTGCAGCATTGGCCGCCACCATCAGCCCGCCGAGGCTGTACACGGTGGCGAAGCGGTTGGTGAAGCTGTTGGTCAGCAGGCGCATGTCGCCGCCGCTGGAAATCAGGCTCTGGCCACCGGCCACGCCTTCGTTGCGCAGCACCTGGCTGACCAGGTCGAGCTTGCCCGCACTGCCGATAGTGCCGTTATTGCCGACGCTCAAGGCGTTGAGGGTGAGGTCACGCCCCGAGGTGATGCGTCCCAGGTTGATGAGTGCCCCGCCGCTGCGCACCTGCACATCGCCGGCACCGGCGATGCGCCCGCCGCCCAACACCTGCACACCCGCAGCGCTGAGGCCGAGGTTGCCCAGGCTGGTGGCCTGCCCACTGCCGGCGTACTGGCCGGTGAGGGCCAGGTCGAGGGTGCCGTTGCTGGCGATCAGGCCGTTGTTGGTCCAGTTGCCGCCGCGGCCCACCAGGCTGGTGCTGGCCAGCAGCTGGCCGCTGCCGGTCAGGTTCAGCTCACCCACGTTGACGGTCAGGCGCGCGGCCTGCACCGCGCTGCTGTTGGTCCAGCTGGCGGCATTCAGGGTCAGGCCACCCAAGGTGACGATGTCACCGCCGGCATTGCCCAGGTTGGCCATGCCGATCTGCAGCTCCCCTGCCCCGCCATGCAACAGGCGGCCGCCGCCATTGAGCAAGCTGGCGGCCTGCAGGGTGAAGTCCTGGCTGGCGACCTCAATCACACCGTTGCGGTTGTCCAGCACGCTGCCCAGTTGCAGCGTGGTGTTGCCGGCACTGCCCAGGCTGCGCAACTGGCCGCCCTGGTTGTTCAGGCTGGCGGCGCTGAGGCCGATGCGGGTATCGCTCTCGACAATGCCGCCGACGTTGTCGAAGGCGCCACGCAGGGTGAAGTCCAGCGCCTGGCCGGCCAGCTGGCCAGCGGCGCCGTTGTCCAGGTCGGCGGCGTCGATGCTCACCTGGCCCAGGGCATACAGACCACCACCGCGGTTGTTCAAGTTGCCGGTATGGATCTCCAGCGTACCGGCCTGCGCGGCCAGGCGACCGCCGCTGTTGTCCAGGCCGCCCAGGGCGATCAGCTTGAGCTGACGCGCCTGTAGCGTGCCGCCCTGGCCATTGCGCAGCAGCCCACCGACCTGGGCATCGAGCAGCCCCTGCAGGCTGGCGATGATGCCGCCACGGCTGTCGACGCTGGCCGCCTTGAGCAGCAGGTTACCGTCCTGGGCGATCAGCTTGCCGCCCTGGTTGTCGATAGCGCCGCTGCTGACGTCGATGGCGCCCTTGGCCTGCACCATGCCGGCCTGGTTGCTCAGGCTCGCGGCCTTCAGGGTGATGGCGTCGGCCTGGCTGAAGAGCAGGCCGTCGCGGTCGTTGTGCAGCGCACCAGTGAGGTTCAAGCCCAGCGCCTGGTTGGCGGCCAGGGTGCCTTTGTCACTGTTGTCGAGGCTGGCGCCGTTGAGGTCGAGGTGGGTACGGCTGATCAGGCTGCCGCCCTGGTTGGTGATGGCCGCGCTGCCGCGAATCTGCAAGCCGCTGCTGGCCAGCAGCGTGCCCTGGGCATTGTCGAGCTGGCTGGCGAGGTCGAGGGTCAGGGTGTTCAAGCCGACCAGGGTGCCACCCCGGTTGTTCAGCGTGGTGGCCTGCAGGCTGAATGCGCCGCCTGCGTCCACGCGTCCGCCCTGGCTGTTGTCCAGGCTGCCGCCGCGCAGGTCGAGCTGCTGGGCGCCGGTGCTGGCGAGGTAGCCGCCACGGTTGTCCAGGCTCGCGGCCTTGATGCGCAGCTGGCCGAGGCTGACCAGCGCCCCGCCGGCGCTGTTGTCGAGGGCACTGGCCAGTGTGATGCCCAGGTCGCCGTCGCGGCTGGACAACGTGCCGTTGTTGCGGTTGTCCAGGCTCGCGGCATTGACGGTCAGGCCCTGCCAGCCGGAGATCAGGCCGCCCTGGTTGATCAGCGATGTGGCGCCCAAGGCCAGCTGCTGGCTGCTGATCAGCCGGCCATTGCTGTTGTCCACCGCGCGCGCGGCAAGGCTGAAGCCCAGCGGGCTGGAGATCTCGCCCTGGCGGTTGTCCAGGTCGCGCAGGTTGCTCAGGGTCAGCTGGCCCTTGGTGTGGATCAGGCCTGCGCGGTTGTCCACGTCGCCGCCGGCGATACCCAGCAGCAGCGCCAGGCTGCGCTCGCCGAGCAGGCGACCGCCCTGCTGGCTCAAGCTGTCCGCGCTCACTTGCGCGGCGCCCTTGGCGGAGATTTCACCGCCGGCGTTACGCAAGGTGGCCGCGCCCAGGGTCAGGCTGTCGAGGCTGCTGATCAGCCCGTTGCCGCCATTGTCGAGTGTCCCGGCGCTGGTCAGCGCCAGGTGCGTGGCGGCGAGCAGTTTGCCGCCCTGGTTGTCCAGGCCCGTGCTGGTGACGTTCAACTGCTGGCTGGCGCTGATCTGCCCGCCCTCGCGGTTGATCAGCTGACCGTCGATATCCAGGGTCAGGTCACCACGGCTGGTCACTGCCCCGCCGCTGGTGTCCAGGCGCTGCGCCTGCACCGACAGGCTGGCGGCAGCGATCTGGCCCTTGAGGCTGGTCAGGGCGCGCTCGACCACCAGGGTCAGGCCCTCCTGGCCGAGCAGTTTGCCGTTGCTGTTGTCCAGGGTCGTGGCAGCCAAAGCAAAGGCCTTGGCGCTGGAAATCTCGCCACCGCGGTTGTCGACGTCTGCGAGATGCTTGAGCAGCAACTGGCCGGGGGTGTTGATCAGGCCACCCTGGTTGTCGAGCTGGCCGTGGTTCAGGTCCAGCTCCACACTCGCATCGGAATACAACGTACCGCCGTGCTGGCGCAGGCCGCTGACGTTGGCAACCAGCGCCTGCTGGGTGGTGATGCGTCCGCCGCTGTTGTCCAGCAGGCCGGTGTCGATGCGCAGCTGGCCGGCGCTGGTCAGGCGCGCGCCGTCCTTGTTGTCGAAGCTGTCACTGCTGATGCGCAGATCGCCCTTGGCGCTGACCAGGCCCGCCTGCCCGTTGTCCAGGTGCGTGCCGCTCAAGGTGATCTTGCCATCGCCCAGCAGCTTGCCGCCCAGGTTGCTCAGCATGCCCTGGCTGGACACGACGAGATCGCCGGCGCTGGAGACTTCGCCACCGCCATTGCTGATGCTGGCAGCCGCCAGCGACAGCGCGTCCTCGCTGGCAATCTTGCCCTTGTCATTGCTCAGCGCGGCGCTCAGTTGCGCATCGATGCCCTGCTCAGCGCGCACCTCGCCCTGGGCGTTGTCCAGGCTGGCCCCACGCAGGGTAAGGCGGCCTTCGCTGGCAATCAGGCCAAGGCGGTTGAGCAGCGCCTGGTGCTCGACCGTCAGCGCCCCCTTGGCCTTGACCAGGCCACCGTCACCGTTGTCCAGGGTCAGGCCTGCGAGATGAACCGCGCCCTGGCCCGAGACTTCGCCGTTGCGGTTGTCCAGGCGGGCGGCCTTGACGTCGAGCAGGCCGGTGGCGGCCAGCAGGCCTTTGCCGCGGTTGTCGACGTTATCGGCGGTCAGGTCCAGCACGCCGCCGGCCTCGACCGTGCCGGCCTGGTTGTCCAGTTCGCCCAGCTGCGCGCGCAGGTCGGTCCTGGCCGACAGCTTGCCCTTGCCGTTGAGTACGTTGGCAGCCTCGAGCTGCAAGCGGCCCTCGGCCGAGACGACGCCCGCCTGGTTGTCGAGCCGGCCCTGCAGCTTCAGGTCGATCTCGCTCAGGCTGTTGAGCGTGCCCTCGGCATTGTTCAGGGCATTGGCGCGCACCACCAGGTGGCGGGCGCTGATCATGCCGGCGGCGTTGTCCAGTTGCCTGGCGATGCGCAGGGTCAGGCCCTGGCTGCCGAGCAGCTTGCCGGCGCTGCCGTTGTCGAGGCTGTCGGCAACCAGTTCGTAGCCCTGGTTGCTGTTGATCTGGCCGCCCCGGTTGATGACTTCGCCGAGGTTGCGCAGCAGCAACTGGCCCGGGCCGCGGATCAGGCCATTGCTGTTGTCCAGCCGGCCATGGTTGAGGTCGAGGCTGAGGTCCTCGATGCTGAACAGTTCGCCACCCTGCTGGTCGAGGCGGGAGATGCTGGCCAGTACCTGGCGCCCGGCAATGCTGCCGGCGGCCTGGTTGCCCACCGTGGTCGCGCCGAGATCCAGGCGCTGGCCACTGCTGAGCAGGCCACCCTGGCCGTTCTCCAGGGCACCGGTGCGCACCGTGCCGTTACCCTCGGCGGTGATGCGGCCCTTGTTGCGGTTGTCCAGGCTGGCGGCGGTCAGTTGCAGCTGGCCGTCGGTCTCCAGGGTACCGCCCTGGTTGTCCAGCGCCGTGGCGCTGGTGACGCGCAGGTCGCCCTTGCTGGTGACCTTGCCGCCCTGGTTGAGCAGCGTGACGCCCTCGAAAGTCAGGCTGGCGCCGCTGTCGATCAGGCCTTTGTTGTTGTCGACCACGGCATCGCGCAGCGGCTGGCCACGGTCCGCCAGGACCACCAGCAGGGAGCGCCCGGCGCCCAGGCTGCCGCCCTGGTTGTCCAGGCGCGCGCCACGCAGCTCGACGTCGCGGCCCGACACCAAGCCCTTGTTCTGGTTGACCAGGCGCGCCACGGTCAGGGCCAGGCGGTTGTCGGCGATCAACCGGCCGCCTTCGCTGTTGTCCAGTTGCTCGGCCTGCACCAGCACCTGCGCCTGGCTGGCCACCCGGCCACCTTTGTTATCGATGTCGCCCACCTGCAGGTCGACACCGGCATTGCCAACCACCACGCCACCGGCGCGGTTGTCGAGGGCGGTACCGCGCAGCGTCAGGCTGCCTTCGGCGACCAGTTCGCCGCCCTGCTGGCGCAGCGTGCCGACGCGTGCGTCGAGGTTGGCGCGGCTGGCGATACGCCCCTTGCCGTTGTCCACCTCGTCGGCCTCCAGGTCCAGCGCCGCAGTGGCGCTGAGCAGGCCCTCGCGGTTGTCCAGGCGTGGGCCTTTGAAGGCCAGTACGCCATGGCTGCGCAGCACGCCCTTGCGGTTGTCCAACGCATCGACGAACAGTTGTAACTGGCGGTCGGCGTGCACTACGCCGTTGTGGTTGTCGGTGCTGGCGCTACGCAGGGTGAGCAGGTCCTTGCCAGCGATCAGCCCGTCTCGGTTGTCCAGGCGGCCAAGTACCAGCTCCATCAGCCCCAGGGCGCGCACTTCACCGCCCTGGTTGTCGAACAGGCCGCCGACATGCGCCTGAATCCTGCCGTCGCTGGCCAGGTTGCCGCCAACGCGGTTGTCCAGGCTGGCAGCGCTGACCTGCAGGTCCTGCTGCGACAGCAGAGTGCCGTTGCGGTTGTCCAGCGCCCCTTGCACGGTGAGCAGGGCCGCCTGCTCGCCAATGATGCCGCCGTCGCGGTTGTCCAAGCTGGCCGACTCGATACGGGTGACCGCGCCGCTGGACAGTTCGCCACCGAGGTTGGCCAGCGCGCCGCTGACTTTTACGCTCAAGCCTTGCTCGCCACTGACCGTGGCGTCCTGGTTATCCAGGCTGGCCGCACTGACGTCGACCCGACGACCGCTGACCAGGCCATTGACGTTGCGCAGCACCTCGGCGACCCGCACCACCAGTGCCTGGTCGCTGCGTACGCTGCCATCGCCGTTGTCCAGGCTTGTCGCCACCAGTTCGAAGGCCTGGCTGCTGGAGATTTCACCACCCCGGTTGTCAACGCTGCCCAGGCGCTTGAGCAACAACTGGCCGGCGCTGCGGATCAGCCCGCCTTGGCTGTCCAGGTGGCCACCGGCAAGGTCGAGGGTCAGGTCGCTGTCGCTGGTCAGCTTGCCGCCGCCCTGCTGGTCGAGACGCCCGACCTCGACCACCGCGCCAGCGTGGGCGCCGATACGACCACGCTCGCTGTTGTCCAACTCGCCGGCCTTGAGGGTCAGCGTGCCGCCACTGGTCACGACGCCCTTCTGGCGGTTGACCAAGGTGTCGGCTGTCAGGCGCACCGGGCCCTTGCCGGTGAGCAGGCCCTTGTCGCTGTTGTCCAGGCGCTGGCCGCTGAAAGTAACGGCCTGGCCGCCGTTGACCACGCCAGTGCGGTTGTCCAGCTGACGGGCTTGCAGGGCGATATCGCCCTGGGCGGCCAGACGGCCGAGGCGGTTGTCCAGGTCGCCGCCGAGTGTCAGCACCAGGCCCTCCCGGGCCTCGATGACGCCGGCGTGGTTACCCAGGCTCGCCGCCTGGAAATCGAGTACCTGCCCAGAGATGCGCCCCTTGGCGTTGTCCAGCGCCTGGGCGATGCGCAGGGTCAGCGACTGCTGCGAGAGCAGCTTGCCGCCCTGGTTGTCGAGTGCCTCGGCGGTGACCGTATAGGCCTGGCCGCTGGATACCTCGCCGGCGCGGTTGTCGACCCTGGCCAACTGCTGCAACAACAGCCGGCCCGGCGCATTGATCAGGCCGCCCTGGTTGTCGAGCAGGCCGTGGTTCAGGTCAAGGAGCAGGTCCGCGCCACTGAACAGCTGGCCGCCGTTGGCCTGGCGCAGGCCGTTGATACGGGCGACCAGCGACTGGCCGGCGTGGATGCGCCCGGCGTCGGTGTTGTCCACCTGCCCGGCGTTCAACTCGAGCGCCTGTGCCGCGTAGATCTGCCCGCCGGCGTTGACCAGGCCCGCGGTGCCGACCTTTGCCTGGCCCTGGCTGCTGATCTGGCCTCGGTCGTTGGCAAGCGAGCCGCTGTTCAGTTGCAACCGCTCTGCGGCCACCACGGTGCCACTGCGGTTGTCCATGGCCCCGGCGCTGGCGGCCGTCAGCTGCCGGTCCCCCTGCAGATGCCCAGCACGGTTGTCGACGCTGGCCGCGCTCAACGTCAGGTCGGCGGCGCTGATCTCGCCACGCTGGTTGTCCAGCGCGCCGTCCAGGTGCAGCCGGGATCGCTCGCGCGCCTTCAGCTTGCCGTCGGTGTTGAGCAGACTGCCCGCCTGCAGGTCCAGGCCCTGGGCCGAGATCAGGCCCCGGGTGTTGTCCAGCAACTGGGCGACGCGCAGCGTCAGCCCCTGTTCGGACAGCAGCTTGCCGTCCTGGTTGTCGAAGCTGTTGGCCTCCAGCGTGAAGGCTTGCTGGCTGGAAATTTCACCATGGCTGTTGCCGACCGTGGCCAGGTTGCGCAGCAGCAAGGCGCCCGGGCTCTGCAGCGTGCCACCCTCGTTGTTCCAGTGACCACGGGTGAGATCCAGGGTCAGCCCCTGGGCGGCGCTGATGCGCCCCTGGCGGTTATCCAGGCCGTTGCTGGTCAGCAGCAGGCTGCCGTTGCCGGCGATGTGCCCCTGCAGGTTGACCAGGCTGCCGGCCTGCAGCACGAAAGCCTGCTCGGCCAGCAACTTGCCACGGCTGTTGTCCAGCTGGCGGGCGACCTGCAATTGCAGGCCACCACGGGCCTGCAGGGTACCGTCCTGGCTGAGCAGGGTCGCGGCGTTCAAGGTCAGGTCGTGGCCGGCGATCAGCCCGGCGCTATTGGCCAGCTGCCCGGCGATGCGCACCTGCAGGTCGTTGCCGCCGAGCAGTTTGCCGGCGCTGTTGTCCAGTTGCCGCGCCACCAGTGCATAGGCCTGGCCGGCGGAGATCTCACCGCGCTGGTTGTTGACCGTCCCCAGTCGTTGCAGGGTCAGTTGGCCCGGGGTGGTGAGCAGGCCACCTTCGCTGTTGTCCAGGTGGCCGTCCGCCATGTCCAGGGTCAGCGCCTTGGCGCCATGCAGCTGGCCGCCGCCGCGCTGGTCGAGCTGGCCAAGGCGTGCCGTGGCCTGGCCGTCGCTGGCGATGCGCCCGGCATTGCGGTTGTCGACACTGGCGGCCTGCAGTTGCAGGTCCTGCCCGGCTGCGACGGTACCGCTGCGGTTGTCCAGCAGCCCGGTGACGGCGATGTCCAGTGCCTGGCCGGCACTCAGCTTGCCGTTCTGGTTGTCCAGCTGGTTGGCGCGCAGGGTGTTGCGCGCCTGGGCCGACAGCTCGCCATCGCGGTTGTCCAGAGTCTGCGTAGTAATGCTTTGGGTCTGGCCGGCGCTGACCAGCCCGCCCTGATTGCCCAGCGACTGGGTGGCCTGCACCACCTGGTTGCGCCCCGCCAGCGCCCTGCCCTGGGCGCTGTTGTCCAGGTTGGCGACAGCAATATGGCTGTCCTGCCCGGCGCTGAGGGTACCGCCGCGGTTGTCCAGGCGCCCTTGCACCTGGACGGCCAGGTCGCGGCTGGCGACGATGCTCTTGCCGTTGCTGAGCAACTGCCCGCTGGCGACACTCACATCACCCACGGTGTTGCGGCTGCCGTCGGCATTCACCCCCGCCTCGATCACGCCGAGGTTGGCCAGGATGCCAGCGGCCTGAAGGCTGATCCGGTTGCCGGCGGTAATGGCCTGGTGCGAGGTCAGGTCAGCGCTGCTGCGCACCTCCACCTCAGCGCCGCCGTGTACCGGCCCTTGCAGGTCCATGCCTGCGGCCTGGAGCTTGACCGTGCCACTGGCGCTGGCCTGGGCCAGGCTCAGTTGGCCGTTGGCGTCCAGGCGGATATCGCCGCCACTGGCTGCCACATCCCCTGCCAGCCGCACACCCACACCCGCCTCGGTGCCCACCAGGCGAATGGCCCCGGCGTACATGCCGCCCAGGGCACTGGAGTCGATAGCCAGGGCCGGCGCGTCGGCGGCATTGCCGGCGCGCGGGGTCGCGGCCAGGGTCTGGGCGTCGACATCGTTGCGCCCGGTGATGACGTTCAGCTCACGGGCGCGCAACTGCGCGTTCAGGCGTGCCGAACGGGTGATGATGTCGAAGCGTTCGACGTTGTCGGCATTGAGCCCTGCCCCTTCCAGGGCGACACTGCCGCCATCGACCTGGTAGCCGCTGACCGCGCCACGGCCATCGAGCACCGGCTTGCCGGTGCTCAGGGTCACCTGGGGCGTGTTGATGAAGCCGCAGCCGTCGCAGGTGATGCCGTGGGGGTTGGCGACGATGACCTTGGCCGTATGCCCGGCCACTTCGGTGTAGCCGCGCAGCTGGCTGGCGTTGGCGCCGTTGACCTCGTTGAGGATGACGTTGGCCGCCGTGCCCTGCAGGTTCGGGTTGCCGAGGATGATCCCGCCCAGTTGGGTGGCCTGGGTGCGCTCGGTGGCGTTGTTGAGAATCAGCCCTTGCTGGCCGACGTTGTAGTCGCTGAACTGGTTGTGCGACAAGCCGCTGCCGTTGGGCGCGGCGATGTTGACGATGGGCACGCCATTGCCCGCCTGGCCGAGGCTGGTACCTGGCCCGCTGACCACCACGCCTTCGGCGGCCTGTGCCCACAGCGGCTGCCAGAACATGGCATTGGCCAGCAGGAACGCCAGGCCGCGCTTGGGCAGGCCGCAGAAGTGCTCACGGGGCTGAACTACGGCCGAGCGTTGGCGGGCCAGGAAGGCAAACAGGCGGACGTCCATGTCAAATCTCGTGGGTCAGGCATTCAAATGCACGCCCAGGCGCAAAGACGCCGGGCGAATCTTCTGCTTCAGCAAGTCATGTAGGGCTTGGAGCGTGGCTGCACAGGCGCTGCAAACTGGCGCGGATACTATGTGGCCATCATTTTGGCGTCAATTTGCCATCATTGGACTTTTCCTGGATTTTCTTGCCTGGCAAGCCAAGACCATTGAGATAGAGCGGTCGAGGCGAGATAAAATTTTTTCGGCATATCCGACTGGAGTGCGGCAGGGCCACGGAGTGGGAATTGCTGGCAATCCCACCCCGCAGGAGCAAGCGAGCCTTGCGGCTAATGCGCCATCCCCAATTCCGCATCATCCATCAGTGCCTTGGCCAAGGCACTTAGGTAGTGCGCAGCCCAGACCATCCGCGGGTCTTCGTCCATCACCCCGACCAAGGTCAGGTGCCGCACATAGTCCATCAGCTCCGACGCCTGTTCGCGGGCATGCTGGCAAGGGATGCCAGGCTCGATACAGAACAGCGGTTGGGCATCTTTGCCCTCGCCCTGGTAGAAACGGGTCTTGCCCGGCGTGAGCGGGGTCTTGCCATCGTCTGTGGTCATGATCGATCTCCCTGAAAACGTCGTCGGCTAGTGCAGCGTGCGGGGCTCGCCCGGCGCTTGGGCCAAGTGCTGCACCTGGGCCAGGGCGGATTCGAGCAACGTGCGCACCGCCTCCATCTCATGGGCGGCGGCCAGCATCAGGATCGCGCCGGGCGACCGGGGCTTGAGCTGCACGGCCTGGTTGGCCACCGTGAGGGCGCAAAAGGCGTACTCGATGGCGCGTACCAAGGTGTCTTCGAGGAAGTGGGCGTGGTCTTGGGGGGAAGGTGGATCGGGGACAATCTTCAGCATGTCTTGACTCCAACGTGTGAAATGGAGCCGCCAAGCTTTGCTGTCAAACAAGAGGGTGGCAGCTGTACGCGGGTTGACAGACCGAGACGTTGGCACTCGGCGCACACGGGGTGCCCACACGTACAGCCGCCATGAAAGCAAGCCTACGAGGGCAACGTCTACGGTCTGTCAAAACCGACCACTGAATTGGCAGTGGCTGGCCGAGACTAGAAGCCGAGGTGGCCTGGGGCAAGGGCTGAAAGGCGGTAAAAGCATGCTTCGGAAATGGACTACAAGGAATAAGGAAATTCCGATTCTTATCTTTGCTCCAGATGCAAAAAACCAGAAACGGCGAGGATGCCACAGCAAAGTCGCCTACGAAGCTGTCTCGGTTGAACGCTACAACCTACACGTTTTGAGCTGTTCGATGACAGCAGCTACGGTACCGGTCTCAAGTTTTAAACCTTCTACTGTACGGCCATCATCCCGTGACCAAACCAGTCGATCGCCATCCCGTTCCATTTTGAAATACAGCATGAAACCAGAATCTTCAGCTTCAGAAGCCGAAAGATCCGCGATTCCTGGTAGCAATTCGCCTCTCTCCCCCGAAAAGTAGGCCCTGGCATTGTCGAAAATCTCTCGATCCTCATACATTAGATCTGCAGTAGAGCCAGGCAACCGGATGCCGGAGAAGAAACTCAGCGCTGAACGCAGCTCCAACGCGTCTACAGCATCGAAAATACGCACTCCACCGGCATACACGCAAAGCACACCATTTCGCCAGCTATCACCCTGCACATTCCACGCATCAACTACCTGGAACTGCACGGCAAACCTATCAGGATCACCTGCAATCACTTGATTCTCACTCCCAAAAGTTTCTGCATATCCGTAGTTATCTGGTTACCGCATAGAGCGCCTCGGCTGTCACCAACACTACCGTTCCAAAAATAAAAGAAAATAAAAGGGGACAGATTTATTTTTTCTCACTCTGATTTCGACTTGCACCGATTCCAGCGCTAAACGTGCTCACTGACATCTCAAGCTTCAAGCTTCGTCGCCGTCTTGACCATGAAAAGGCAGCAATTAGAGTAGAAAAAATAAATCTGTCCCCTTTTCTGCTCCTTTTCTGCCAATAATTATCTCTTCCGGCAACCTTTGCGGCCCCTGAGATACAGTCTGAGCATACAACCTGCTCTGCCTACGCCTTATACAACGAACTAAAATGCTGACTGACAAGCCTACTCTGCAGCACTTGGAACAAAGAAAAATCCAAGCTATCAGACACCACCAGCCCTCGCCTCAGCCCAAAGGGAAAGTCCTCAAGCGTGGCGTACTCTCCTGGCACTAAAAACCTGAAGTAATCACCCATCGCAGCATCCCCACCATACCCTTCGGGGTAGTCTTCACCCGCACGGCTACCTTCCACGGCGTGATACACAAAGAACCCCTTGTTAAAGGCAAGGTTAGCCTCGCTATAATTCAGTCGTTCTTCCAGGTCATTTTGCAGTGCGCTTACCACACTGGCTTTCGACTTGCCTGACCAGCGCCAGGCGGAGTAAAGATCCACTGCAAAGCCACCCTGTTTGGCTGGCGGGTATTCAGAATATTCCTGGGACTCCTGCCAAATAAATTCGCTTATTGAGTCCAGCACCCCCTCTACCCCTTCCAGCCTCAGCAGTACCTCGGGAATGGCGCCGTAGCAATTATTCACCATGACTGCAATTCGACCGAGTTTATCCATGGCGAACCAAGTGAATACCGTTCCAAAACCAGGAATCCATTTCTCATTCAGCCTCATCGCCATGCCTCCAAAACAGACTTAACCCTTAGTTTTCAGGTAATACAACATTTACACTACCGACAAAATGATGTGCTCATCATTAAGCCCACGTACTCAGAAATCAGATCAGGTGGAATAGATCTGCCACCAGCCCAACTCTATTTTTCGAGGCACTTTACCAAGCCTCAAGCCCCTGCCTGCTCTACGGCATAGGTGGTGAAACTTTTCTTACCTTCTTCCAAATACAATCGCTTGCATCGGGGGCACCGGTAAAGTGTCATCGCAGTCACTTCAATCGCCTCATAGAATTCTTCCGAGGACATTGACCCCACATCCAGGCGCTCTGCAACCCGTTCGATAACAGACTCAGGCATCAATGTCATTTCATGATCTGACCAGCCCTGCGACAAAGTCATGACATACCCACATCTACACAAGAATTTTGGCATTCTGCTTTTCCACTGCCTGGTCTATCGAAGTGTACCATCGCTAGGTTACACTACTTAAGCTGTTACTCAAAAAGCATGACATATAACACTGATACCAGTGCCAATACCTAAACCCGCATTGGGTGTCCTGGGGTCCGTAAGCAAACTCCGCGAAGCATGCGGTCATATTCCATCCAGAAGCACCTGAAGCTTTCGTGGATCAGCAATGCTGCCGAAGGAATAAATCCACGCTACGGGTAGAGAGAGATCTGGCGATTTCACCTTCAGATAGAAACGAAAAAGGGGACAGATTTATTTTTGCCACTTTAATTTCGACGTGTTCCGCTTCCAGCGCTAGACATGCTCACTGACTTCTCAAGCTTCGTCGCCGCCTTGGCCATGCAAAGTCAGAAATTAGAGTAGCAAAAATAAATCTGTCCCCTTTTCAATCCTTTTCATCCCCTTTTCACTCCTCACTGCACAAACCTGAATTTCCAAAAATCGCCAAACTTAACCCAGTATCGCTCTGCATCCGGTATCAAAAAGCTAAAGTCCAAACACTCCGCACGCCAATCAGGATACACAAGATCCTCATGAGACCTCCCCGCATCCATGTGCAGATAGATCTTTCTATCAAAATTAACATAAAACATTGGCAGCCTTGCAGCTACCTGCCCTGCAAAATAATACGCCTCCGAATCCAACCCCTCGCCTGACACATAATAATCCTCAATCTTTTTGAACAAAGCTCTTACATCGCACCCCTCTACATCGAAAATCCTATCAAAATCCTCACTCAACAAAACGCCGTCTTCAAGCCAACTCACATACTGCAAAAAATTATCTGCCGTCAGCCGCAGAGTGCCACCCCTAAATTCTCTACACGCCTGCACATATTGCTCTTTGGTTATATCGCCCCGCCGAAGATAAGCCGCATAATCTTTTTCGGCATCAAGAGTAAAATTATACTTATAATCTAAAACCCAATAAAACCGCCCCTCGAGAATGAATAAGCATATGCTTTTTTCACCATTCCAAAGGCCCTCTAGCAATTCTGGACTAAACATCATTTATTAAACTCCTTCAAGAACTCCGATTGTGTGTACACCCTGGCATTACTTGAACCTTTCTCAAGCAGCGCCCCCACATTCTCGGTAGTTCCGGCGCAGCACCCAAGAAGGAGCAAAAAGGGGATATATTTATTTTTCACACTCTAATTTCGACTTGCCCTATTTCCAGCGCTAGACGTCCTCACTGACATCTTAAGCATCAAGCTAGATCGCCGTCTTGGCCATGCAAAGGCAGAAATTAGAGAAAAAATATCTGTCCCCTTTTCACTTGCTACCACCCCAGTTTCTACCAAATAACCATGCCCCCTTAAAACACCTCATACCTTAGCAGCTTAAACCCCGCCTGCTTCATAATTTCCTCTAAAGCAGATGAGCGATCTGTAGCATTTATATAAAGCAAGACCGTATAGTCCTGATAATCTTGCTCTACCGCACCACCATCAAAAGGATCAACATTCAGCTTTAAAACAAAATGCTCTGCATCACCCCCACCCAACATATAATAAATACCGCCCTGATAATAGCTATCTCTTTCCTCGAAAGCTTCCTTCAAGACTCGTTCTACATTAACTTTCGCCGAGAGAAGAGCTAAATCTTTCGCACCATATAGATCATATGCAACAGTCATTTTGGCAAGCTCACACTCGGTGCACGACTCGAGGCTGTCGCCGCAGAGTCATAAATCATGAAATTAACTTCGCGCCCAACCTGGGCGCTAAGCTTACTCGACAAATCCTTTAAACCAAGTGCCTGCAAGTCTCTCGAGCTCAACGGCCCTGTACGGGTTCCGCCACTCCTCTATCCCCAAGGATCGGGCACGTTGTAGATAGCTCTGAGCCAGTCAAGGCAATATCAAAATCACTCACCCTACCAACGTCAAATGCTTGCCCAGTTTTAAAGCTCTGGCCAGTTACAGCACTTCCTTGAAGAATTGGCTCTACATTGCCATAGCCAGCACGGGCCAAGCCATCTCGTGCATCTGCGCCAAAGCGTGCAAAATCATCTGCACTTGAAAAACCTTTGGGAAGTACAGCCCCTTTTGCACCGCTAGCGCCAAACCAGGATTTTATAGACTCAATAAACCCTCTTCCACCCCGCGCCAACCCACGCACAGGCCCTGCACCCGAAAGCACCAGGCCGGCCAGCTCAGCCTTCTCGAGCGTATCCAGCCGCTCAGCTCCAGCAGCAGCGCCAACCCGCGCTTGGGCAACCCGCAGAACTGTTCGCGCGGCTGAACTTTGGCCGAGCGTTGGCAGGCCAGGAAGGCAAACAGGCGGACGTCCATGTCAAATCTCGTGAATCAGGTAATCAGATGAAGAAGTCGAGGCGGAAGTAAACCGGGCGTTCCTTTTCGGTCAGCACGTCGGGGCGTTCCAGGCTGTGGGCGAAGGTCACGCTGGCCGCCATATGCTTGCCACGGGCGAACAATTCCAGCGAGTGGCTGCTGGCACGGCCGTGGTACTGGCCGTTGTAGCGGTCGTTGCGGATCACGCCCAGGTCGTAGCCCAGGCCCATCCCATATTCAGCCACCAGCGGCTGCAGCACCGGCCAGCTCACCGGGCGGGTCCAGCGCAGGTCGTTGCGCCAGTAGCCGCCGCTGTCACCGGACAGCGACTGGTCCTTCAGGCCGCGTACCGACGACAGCCCGCCAAGGCTGATGCGCTGCGGGCTGAACAGCACGTCTTCGCTGCGCTGGCCGGTGGCCAGGCTGGTGAAGCTCAGGCGCTCGCCAAGCAGTTCGAAGCCCTGCACATAGCTGACCGTGGCGCTGTACTTGCGGTAGCGCGCCACCGGTTGGCCCGGGCGTGGGTGGGCGTTGTCCTGGGCGTCGAAGGCGCCGATGCCTTCCTGAGTGCCCAGGTCGATGTTGACGAAGGCATTGCCCAGGCGACGGCCGTGGTTGATGCCGAACTGCGCCTCGCTCAGGCGGTTGCTGCTGCCCTCAAGGCGGCTGTCTTCGATGTAGTTGTTGGTGCGCAGGTGGGCCATGCCGGCATTGAGCGAGGTCTTGCTGGTGGCATCGCGGTGTACCACACGCTCGGCGCGCAGCTGGTGGTTCTGGCTGTCGCCGGTCTGCTTGAAGGCAAAGCCGTTGGCCTGGGCCAGGGAGCGGTACTCGCTCTCGCTGTAGCTGTAGGTGAAGTTCCACCACCCCCACGGCAGGTTGTAGAACAGCACACCGTTCTTCGAGCCCTGGGTGTGGTCGCTGACCACGTCGTGGCCACCGCGCAGCATCAGCTGGTCGGCCAGGCCCAGTGGGCTGTCCCATTCCAGGCCGAGGTTGAGCATCTGCTCGCCGGTGCTGCGCTGGCCTTCGTTGTTGCGCGACAGCGAAGCGCGCCAGGGCTTCTGCTGGGTGTTGCGCACCAGCACCTCGCTGCCGCCGACGGCCTTGCCGGGGGTCAGCTCCATCTGCGCTTTGTTCGACGGCAGGCGGTTGAGCTGGTCGACCATCTGCTCGACTTCGCGCAGGTTCAGGCGCTGCCCGACTTCGCCGGGGAAAACCATGGCCAGCTCGCGCTCGCTCAGGCCGCTGGCCGGGTCCGGGCGCAGCCCTTCCAGGCGCCCTTCCACCACCAGCACCTGCAGGTGGCCCGAGGACAGGTCCTGCTGCGGCAGGTAGGCGCGGCTGGTGACCAGGCCACGGCCCAGGTAATGGTCGGTGATCGCCTTGAGCAAGGCATTGAGCTGGGTGACGCCCAGGCACTGGTCGATGAAAGGCTTGAGCAGGCTGTCGCGGTCGGCGGCGGACAGGCTGTCGGCACCCTTGAGCTCGATGGTGTGGATATCGAAACAGCGGGTGTCTTCGGGCCGTTGCTGCTGGGTAGGTTGCGCGCTTTCGCCGGGCAGGTTGCGCAGGTCCTCGAGGCGCCGTTGCTGCTCTTCGAGCAGGCGGTTCTGGCGTTCGCGGATCAGGTCCTGGTCACCCGGTGAAACGGCCCAGGCCAACGGGCTGCACAATGTTGCAACAAATGCGAAGCGCGCATAATTGCGCGCTGAGTGAAGACGTACCGGCATACCTGTCCCTGGTGATCAACGCAAAGTGGCGCGCATAGTAAGTGGCCAGCATATTGACGTCAATTTGCCATCAGTCAGCTTTTTCGGAGACTCCGGTAGGAAGCTGCACAAGCGCCGATCCATAGCGCTTGTCCGCCCATCAGACACCCTCCCAGGCAGGCGTCTGATGGGCCTGCCTGATCAGGGCATTACAGGCGGGACATATTGCAACGTGGTGCCCAGTGCCCACAGCAACACCAGCACCAGCGGCACATGCACCAGCAACTGCACGAACGAGAAGCCGATCAGGTCACGCGCCTTGAGCCCCAACACCCCCAGCAGCGGCAGCATGTAGAACGGGTTGATCAGGTTCGGCAGCGCCTCGGCGGCGTTGTAGATCTGCACCGCCCAACCCAGGTGGTATTGCAGGTCGTTGGCCACCAACATCACGTACGGCGCCTCGATGATCCATTTGCCACCGCCGGACGGGATGAAGAAGCCGAGCACCGCCGAATACACGCCCATCAGCAAGGCGTAAGTATCGTGGGTGGCAATCTGGGTGAAGAACAGCGAGATATGGTGGGCCAGGGTCTGGGCGTCGGCACCCTTGACCTGGGTGAGGATGGCGGCGATCGAGCCGTACAGCGGGAACTGGATCAATACCCCGGTGGTGGTCGGCACGGCGCGGGCCACCGCGTCGAGGAAGCTGCGCGGGCGCCAGTGCAGCAAGGCACCGAGCATGATGAACAGCAGGTTGTAGGTGTTCAGCCCGGAAATCGCGGTGATCGCCGGCTTGGTGGCGAACTCCTGGTACAGCCAGCCGGCGGCCAGGGCCACCAGCAGCAGGATCAGGATCGGGCTGTACTCCAGCCATTCACCCGGGCGCGTGCGCTGGGGCGAAGGCGGTGCGCTGAAGCTCGGGTCCACTCCGCAGTCCTGCGCGCTGCGGGCGCTGTTCGGGCCGGGCGCGGTGGCGTAGGCGACGATCAGCGAGACGATCACCAGCGCGGCAAGCATCACCCCGGATTGCCAGAGGAAGATGGTCTCGGTGAACGGGATCACCCCGGTGATCGACAGGATCGACGGCGGCAGGCTGGCCGGGTTGGCCTGCAACTGCGCGGCCGACGACGACAGGCCCAGCGCCCACACCGCGCCCAGGCCCAGATAGGCGGCGGCGCCGGCGGCGCGGTAGTCCATCTTCAGGTCGGTGCGGCGCGCCAGGGCGCGCACCAGCAGGCCGCCGAATACCAACGACAGCCCCCAGTTGAGCAAGGAGGCGAGCATCGAGATCAGCGCCACCCAGCACACCGCCGAGCGGCCGTTTTTCGGCAGGCGCGCCAGGCGGTCGATCAGCCGGGCGGCGGGTGGCGAGCTGGCCACCACATAACCGCCGATGACCACGAAGGCCATCTGCATGGTGAACGGGATCAGGCTCCAGAAGCCGTCACCGAAGGCCTTGGCGGTGTCGGTGGGCTTGGCGCCCATGGCAAGGGCGCCGAGGGACACCAGCATCACCGCCAGGGCGGCGAACACCCAGGAGTCGGGGAACCAGCGTTCGGCCCAGTTGGAGCAGCGCAGGGCAAAGCGGGCAGAGCGGCTGTCTTGGATATCAGCGGCCACGATGTTTTCCTTTTTTTGATTGTTATAGGACTGAAACGGCGTCGCCCCATCGCGGGGCAAGCCCGCTCCCACGAGGGATGCGTGGTCCTTCGTGGGAGCGGGCTTGCCCCGCGATGGGGCGCTTGCAACGGTACTGCTTAGAAGGTCATTTCCTTGACATCGTCCGGCACGATCATCTTGCCGGCGGTCTTCGCGACGATTTCCTCGACACTCACACCCGGCGCGGTCTCGCGCAGGATGAAGGCGCCGTTTTCAATCTCCAGGTAGGCCAGGTCGGTCAGCACCTTGCGGATGCAGCCGGCACCGGTCAGCGGCAGGCTGCACTTGGGCAGCAGCTTGGATTCGCCATCCTTGGAGGCATGGGTCATGGTGACGATGATGTTGTCGGCGCCGGCCACCAGGTCCATGGCACCGCCCATGCCCTTGACCAGCTTGCCGGGGATCATCCACGAGGCGATGTTGCCCTCCACGTCTACCTCGAAGGCGCCGAGCACGGTGAGGTCGACATGGCCGCCACGGATCATGGCGAAGGATTGCGCCGAATCGAAGATCGACGCGCCACGGCGGGCGGTGACCGTCTGCTTGCCGGCGTTGATCATGTCGGCGTCGATCGTGGCTTCGGTGGGGAACTCGCCCATGCCCAGCAGGCCATTCTCCGACTGCAGCATCACTTCCATGCCGTCGGGCACGTAGTTGGCCACCAGGGTAGGAATGCCGATGCCGAGGTTGACGTAGTAGCCGTCCTTGAGTTCACGGGCGACGCGTTGCGCCATTTGTTCGCGGGTCAATGCCATGGTCAGGATCTCTTTGTTGTTCTTGAAGGCGGCGCTCAGGCCTTGACGGTGCGCTTTTCGATGCGCTTCTCGAAAGTGCCGACGATGACCCGGTCGACATAGATGCCCGGGGTGTGGATCTCGCTGGGCAGCAGCACGCCGGGCTCGACGATCTCTTCGACCTCGACCACGGTGATCTTGCCGGCGGTGGCGGCCAGCGGGTTGAAGTTCTGCGCGGTGTTGCGGTACACCACGTTGCCGTAGTGGTCGGCCTTCCAGCCTTTGACAATGGCGAAGTCGCCGGTGATGGACGCTTCGAGGATGTACTTGCGGCCGTTGAACTCGCGCACTTCCTTGCCTTCGGCAACCGGGGTGCCGTAGCCGGTGGCGGTGAAGAAGGCCGGGATGCCGGCGCCGCCGGCGCGCATTTTCTCGGCCAGGGTGCCTTGCGGGGTGAGCTCCACTTCCAGTTCGCCGCTGAGCAGCTGGCGTTCGAACTCGGCGTTCTCGCCAACGTAGGAGGCGATCATCTTGCGGATCTGCCGGTCCTCGAGCAGCACGCCCAGGCCGAAGCCGTCGACGCCGCAGTTGTTGGAGACCACGGTCAGGCCCTTGACGCCGCGGCGCTTGATTTCGGCGATGAGGTTCTCGGGGATGCCGCACAGGCCAAAGCCGCCGGCCAGCACGGTCATGTCGTCGGTCAGGCCCGCCAGGGCCTCTTCGTAAGTTGCTACACGCTTGTCCAGTCCGGCCATGCTCAGTCGCCTTTTGTAGTTGTTGGAACCGTACGGTCATCTTCACTGTAGCCGACTGATTTGTTAATTTTGTTTTCGTCATCGATTGATAACTTTTCCAAAACAAAGGGCCCGCCCCTCATGAACGTCAAGCAGCTGCGTGCCTTCGTCACCGTGGCCAAGTACCAGAGCTTCGCCCAGGCCGGCGAGCACCTGCACGTCTCGCAACCGGCCCTGAGCCTGACCATCAAGGCGCTGGAGGACAACCTCGGCGGCGCCCTGCTCACCCGCACCACCCGCAGCGTCAGCCTGACCCCCGAGGGCGAGGTGCTGCTGCCCCTGGCCAGGCGCCTGCTGGCGGATTGGGACGACACCGAGGAAATGTTGCGTCAGCGCTTCACCCTGCAACTGGGGCGGGTGTCGGTGGCCGCCATGCCGGCGTTCGCCGGCAACCTGCTGCCTCGGTCGCTGAAGGTGTTTCGCCAGCGCTACCCCAAGGTCAATGTCACCGTGCACGATGTGATCAACGAGCAGGTGCTGGAACTGGTGCGCCATCGTCGCGTCGAACTGGGCATCGGCTTCGAGCCTGAAAGCAGCGAGGCGCTGCGCTTTCACCCGCTGTACATGGACCGCTTCGTCGCCGTGGTGCCGGCTGACTCGCCCCTTGCCCAGCAGCCCCAGGTGCGTTGGCAGGAGCTGCTGGCCGAGGACTTCATCGCCCTGCAGCGGCCCTCGGCGGTGCGCCTGTTGCTCGAACAGCACCTGGCCGCCAACCATGGCAAGCTGGCGGTGGCCTTCGAGAGCCACCAGCTGTCGACCGTCGGCCGCATGGTCGCCAGCGGCTTGGGGGTCAGCGCGGTGCCGGCGCTGTGCATCGAGCAGATGCAGGAGCTCGGCGCCCGTTGCGTGCCGCTGGTCGAACCCACCGTGGAGCGGCGCATCGGTGTGATCGCCCTGGGTGATCACAAGCTGTCCAAGGCCGCCGAGGCGCTGCTCGATGTGCTGCTGACCCATACCCACCCACAGGAGGTGACATGCGTTACGTGAATCTGGCGGGCTCCCGCGTTCCGGCCATCGGCCAGGGCACCTGGTACATGGGCGAAGACCCGGGCCGCAGGGCCGCCGAGGTGGCGGCCCTGCAACAAGGCATCGACCTGGGCCTGGGCCTGATCGACACTGCGGAAATGTACGCCGAGGGCGGCGCCGAACAGGTGGTCGGCCAGGCCATCGCCGGGCGTCGCGACCAGGTGTTCCTGGTCAGCAAGGTCTATCCGCACAATGCCAGCCGACGCGGTGTGCCGACCGCCTGCGAGCGCAGCCTCCAGCGCCTGGGTACCGACTGCATCGACCTGTACCTGCTGCACTGGCGCGGCCAGTACCCGCTGGATGAAACGGTGGAAGCCTTCGAGCGGCTGATCGAGCAGGGCAAGATCCGCCGCTGGGGCGTGTCCAATTTCGACCTCGATGACCTGCGCGAACTGGATAACAGCGCCTGCGCCACCAACCAGGTGCTGTACAACCCGGCCGAGCGTGGTATCGAGTTCGACCTGTTGCCGTGGAGCCTCGAACAGGGTTTGCCGACCATGGCCTACTGCCCGTTGGCCCAGGCCGGGCGCTTGCTGCGCCATCCCGTGCTGAGCGAGATCGCCGAGCGCCATGGTGCCACGCCGGCCCAGGTGAGCCTGGCCTGGGTGACGCGGGGTGAGGGGGTGATCGCGATTCCCAAGGCGGTGGATCCGCAGCATGTGCGCTTGAATGCGGCGGCGGCCGACCTGGTGCTTGCCGAAGAAGACCTGCAGGCCATCGAGCAGGCATTCCCGGCTCCGACACGCAAGCAGCGCCTGGCGATGGTCTGAGGTCTAGTGGAAGTCCCGGCTGCGCACATCCAGCCCCTGCAACAGCGGGCTGATGTCTTCCAGGCGCCGGGCGATCAGGTGCCGCACCCCGCTCTCCTGCTCCAGCCGCCCGCTCACCTTGAGCAACTTCGAGCCTACCAGTTCGCGCCGTTGGCGCTCGGCCAGGTCGCGCCAGACCACCACGTTGACCATGCCATGCTCGTCCTCGAGGGTGACGAAGGTCACGCCACTGGCGGTCTGTGGACGCTGGCGCCCGACCACGATGCCGGCGACGGCGATGCTGTCGCCATGCTCGACCCCTGCCAGCTCCCTTGAACTGCGACACCCCAGCGCACGCAAGCGTGTCCGCAGCAGGCTCAGGGGATGTGGCCCGAGGGTGGTGCCCAGGGTGCCGTAGTCGGCAGCCAGGTCCTCAGCAATGCTTGGTGTAGGCAAGGCCACCGCCTGTTCGAATGCCGATTCGACCTCGGCGAACAACGGCAGTTGCGCCTGCACCGCCGCGACCTGCCAGCGCGCCTGGTGGCGGTCGCCGGCCAGTTCGCGCAATGCCCCGGCGTCGGCCAGGCGCGCCCGGGCCCGGCCATCGAGCCCGGCGCGCAGGCACAGGTCCTCGACATCCCGCCAGGGGCGCTGCGCCCTCGCCTGCTCCAGGCGCCGGGCATCGTCTTCGCTGAAGCCGCGGATCTGGCGCAGGCCCAGGCGGATGGCCAGTTCGTTCGCGCCCAGTGCCTCCAGGGTGCAATCCCACTCGCTGTGGAAGACATCCACCGGGCGCACTTCGATACCCTGGCGGCGCGCCTCCTGTAGCAACTGGTCGGGGCTGTAGAAGCCCATTGGCCAGCTGTTGACCAGCGCGCAGGTGAAGATCGCCGGCTCATGGCACTTGAGCCAGCTGCTGGCGTAGCACAACAGGGCAAAGCTGGCGGCGTGGGACTCGGGGAAGCCGTAGCTGCCGAAGCCCTTGATCTGCTCGAAGATACGCTCGGCAAAGGCCAGCTCGTAGCCATTGCGCAGCATGCCCACGATCAGCCGCTCGCGGTGCGGCTCCAGGCCGCCGTGGCGCTTCCAGGCGGCCATGCTGCGGCGCAGCTGGTCGGCCTCGCCGGGGCTGTAGTCGGCGGCGACCATGGCCAGCTCCATCACCTGCTCCTGGAACAGCGGCACGCCCAGGGTGCGCTCGAAAACGGCCTTGAGCTTTTCCGATGGGTAGGTGACCGGCTCCTGTTTGAGCCTGCGGCGCAGGTATGGGTGGACCATGTCGCCCTGGATCGGCCCGGGTCGGACAATGGCCACCTCGATCACCAGGTCGTAGAACTTCACCGGCTTGAGCCGGGGCAGCATGGCCATCTGCGCCCGCGACTCGATCTGAAACACGCCCATGGTCTCGGCCCGGCCGATCATGGCGTAGGTGGCCGGGTCTTCCTTGGGCAGGGTCGCCAGCGTGTACTCGCGCCCCCGGTGCCGGGCGATCAGGTCGAAGCAGCGGCGCAGCGCGCTGAGCATGCCCAGCGCCAGCACATCGACCTTGAGCAGCCCGACCATGTCCAGGTCGTCCTTGTCCCACTGAATCACCGTACGCTCGGCCATGGCCGCGTTCTCCACCGGCACCAGCTGGTCCAGGGGTTGCTCGGAAATCACGAAACCACCCGGGTGCTGCGAGAGATGCCGGGGGAAGCCGATCAGCTCGCCGGCCAGCACCAGGATGCGCCGCAGCGACGGACTCTGCGCATCGAACCCGGCCTCGGCCAACCGTGCGGCATCGGGAATGCGGTCGCTCCAGCGCCCGCAGCACTTGGCCAGGGCATCCACCTGGTCGGCTGGCAGCCCCAGCACCCGCGCCACGTCACGCACCGCGCCTGCGGCGTGGTAACTGCTGACCACCGCCGTCAGCGCGGCGCGATGCCGGCCGTAGCGACGGAACACGTACTGGATGACTTCTTCGCGACGGTCGTGCTCGAAATCCACATCGATATCCGGCGGCTCGTTGCGCTCGCGGGACAGAAAGCGCTCGAACAGCAGCCGGTGCTCCATCGGGTCGAGCTCGGTGATGCCAAGCACGAAACACACCACCGAGTTGGCCGCCGAACCGCGCCCCTGGCAGAGGATGCGCTGGCGGCGGGCGAAGGCGACGATGTCGTGGACGGTGAGGAAGTAGCTCTCGTAGCCAAGTTCCTCGATCAGCGCCAGCTCCCGCTCCAGCACCGCGTGGACCTGGTCGCTCGGGCCCTGGGGCCAGCGCTCGGGCAACCCTCGCCGGCACAACTCGCGCAGCCAGCTGGCCGGGGTCTGCCCCTCGGGTACCAGTTCCCGTGGGTATTGGTAGTTCAGCTGGGACAGATCAAAGGTGCAGCGTTCGACAACCTGCAGGGTCTGTACCAGCAGATCGTCAGGGTACAGCTCGCGCAACTGGTCGAGCGACCTCAGGTGACGTTCGCCGTTGGCGAACAGGAACCGCCCCGCCTCGGCGACCGCGCAATGTTCGCGGATGGCGGTCATGCAGTCCTGCAGCGCCCGCCGTCCGCGCACGTGCATGTGTACATCACCGCAGGCCACCAGCGGGATATCCAGTCGCGCTCCCAGCGCGCGCAGATAGGCCAGGCGCTGGGCGTCGTCGGCCCCGCGGTGCAGGTGCACCGCCAGCCACAGGCGCCCGGCGAACAGGGGTTGCAGCCAGGCCCCGGCGCTATCGTCCGGCTCGGCCACCCACAGCGCCAGCAAGCCCTGGTGATGGGCCTCGAGGTCCTCGACGAGCAACTGGTAGCTGCCCTTCTGCGCGCGCCGTCGGGCGCGGGTGATCAAGGCGCAGAGGTTCTGGTAGCCGGCAAGGTCCTGGGCCAGCAGGACCAGCTTCGGCCCCTGGTGCACCCGCACCTCACTGCCGACGATCAGCCGCACCTGATGCTGCTTTGCCGCCTGCCAGGCCCGGACGATGCCCGCCAGGGTGCATTCGTCGGTGATCGCCAGGGCCTGGTAACCCTGCTCGCGGGCGCGGCGAAACAGCTCGTCGGCACTGGAGGCGCCACGCTGGAAGCTGAAGTTCGACAGGCAGTGCAGCTCGGCGTAGCCCGGGGCGCTCATGCGAACCAGCCTTGCAGCCACAATGGCCCCGGGGCCGCGAGGTCGCGGAAGGCCCAGCCGCGCAGGCCATCGCGGGTTTCGATGCGGTAGTAGTCGCGCCGCACATCACCACCGTCCCACCAGCCGGATTCGATGCGCTCGGCCTGCCCAAGCAGTTGCAGGCCGCTCTCGGACAACGCCTGAGGCACCGGCAGCAACCAGCCGGGACGGCGACCCGGGGCCATCACCAAATGGCCCTGCCCACCCTGCTCCACACCTTGCCAGGCGCACTCGGGACGATGATCAGCCTCGGCGCGCAAGCCCTTGACCGCGTCATCGCCCAGCCGCGCGCGCAGGCGCTCGCGCAACTGGTCCCAGGGCTGGGCCTGCTGCGCACGCGGGTCGAACAGCGCCTGGTGCTGGGGCACGAACGGTGGCAGGTCGGCGGCCAGCAGCCGCAGGTTGCGCACCGGCGCCGGGATGCGCAGCGGCTCCAGGCGGCCACGGGCAAGCTCGAACAATAGCGAGGCGTCGCGTTCGGCAGCCAGCAGGCCGACCTTGAGCACGGTGTCATGGCCTTCGGCATGCTCCAGGTGCAGCTCGAAACGCTGTACGCCGCAGTCACGCCCGGCGAGAAAAGCCGCCAGGTCGTGGATAAGACGACGCAGGGGGAACAACAGCGCCTGGTGCGACTCGACGTCGAAGTTCAGCTCCAGCCGCGCCTCGAAACGGTCGGGCGGCTGGTAGAAATCCAGCCCCAGGCTACGAAGGCCAAGCAGTTGGTCCAGGTGCAACTGCACCTGGGCGCTGAAACGCCTGGCCAAGGCATCACGGGGCAGCGCCAGCACCTGCCCGAGGCGGCGCAGGCCCATGCGGATGAAGGCTTCGGCGGCCTCGCCGGGCAGGCCGACACGCTCGACGGGCATGTCGAGCAAGGCGGCGCGGGTCGCCTGCGGGCAGGTCAGCGCCAGGCCGTCGTGGCCGTTGGCAAGCATGCGCGCCGCCACCGGATTGCTGGCCAACACGATGCGCTGATGCAAGCCGAGTGCCGCCAGTTCCTGGCGCAGGCGCGCCTCGAACGACGGCCACGGGCCGAACAGCTGCAGGCTCGAGCCCACTTCCAGCAGCAGCGCACGAGGATAGTGCAGGCTGACCTGGGCGCTGAAACGGTAGGCCCAGGCCGCGAGCAACTGCTGCAACTGCTCGATACGCGCCGGCTCGACCTCGACACAGGTGAAACCGTCGGCCAGGGCGCGGGCGGCGGTCAGGGCCTGCCCGGCGCGCAGGCCCAGCGCACTGGCCGCCGGGTTGACCGCCCGCAGCACACGGCGCTGGGGCGGCCCGCCGAGCAGCACCAGCGGCGCCTCGGGGTCGTCGCGTTCGCGCAGGGCAGTGTCCAGCGCCAGCTGGGGTAACAGGATGCAGGCCCAGAGCATGGCGCATCACCCCTGCCCTGGGCTGGCAATCGGTGCGGCAGGCGGCAGGCCGCCCCGGCACTTGAGCACGCGCCACTGCGCCGGGCGCAGATCGAGGGCGATGCGCAGGGCGGCGGGCGATGGGTTCAGCGCGGCCTGTTGCGGGCGACAGGCGAACGCCAGGGCGTTGCCGGTTTCCGCGGCCACTTGCAAACGCCGCAGCGCACGATCATCGGCACGCTTCGGCCAGCACAACACCGCGGCGCAACTGCCCGAGCGCAGGCACTGCTCGGCCGCCCACAGGGCATCGCCGGCCTCGGCGTCGACCTGCACCAGCCAGCGCAGGTCGACCCCGGCAGCCTGCCAGGCCGGTGCATAAGGGATGAACGGCGGTGCCACCAACACCACCCGCTGCCCTTCCCCGCTCAGCCGGGCAAGCGTGGGCCAGAGCAACTGCAACTCACCACAGCCGGGGCTGGCCAGCAGCAGCTCGCTGAGCGACGCCGCCGGCCAACCGCCTTCCGGCAGCCGATCATCGAGGGCAGCATGCCCGGTGGGCTGCAGGCCCTGCGGCCGCGCCCGGGCCTGCCGCCCGCGCCATACCTGGCGCTGGTCGAGCAGCCGGTCGAGTTCGACCACCGCGCCCATCAGTCACGCCTCAGCAAGCCGCAGAACACGCCTTCGATGAAGAACTCGCGCTCGGGGCTCACGTCGATGGGGGCATAAGCCGGGTTGCGCGGCAGCAGGCGATAGCCGTCGCGGGTGCGCTGCAGGCGCTTGATGGTCACCTCACCGTCGAGCCGGGCGACCACGATCTGCCCGTCGCGGGCCTCGCCCTGCTGACGAATGCCGACCAGGTCACCGTCGAAGATGCCGTCGTCGACCATCGAGTCGCCGCGCACCTTGAGCAGGTAGTCGGGGGTACGCCGGAACAGGCTGGGGTCGAGCAGCAACTGTTCGTGGATGTCGAGGTCGGGCCCGATCGGCGCACCGGCGGCAACCTGGCCGAGCACCGGCACTTCGAGGATCTCAGGCCGGCGCAGGGGCTCGGCCAGGCGGATACCCCGCGCCTGGTTGGGCGTGACGTCGATGAAACCACCCTGGCTCAGGGCGGTGATGTGCTTGCGCGCCACGCTGCGCGAGGCGAAACCGAAGCGCTCGGCGATGTCGGCCAGCGAGGGCGGCTGGCCTTGATCGGTGATGCGCTCGCGGATGAATTCGAGGATGGCGCGGCGTTTGGGGGATAAATTGTCCATGGAGCACATTTGTACTCCTTTCCGCAAAAACTGAACAGACCCCTTCGTCGCCGGCCCTCCTCGCCCAGGCTCAGTAACGAATGGACAAGGCGATCGCCTCGTTTGGCGTCTGGTGTTTCTCCAGTAGCGCGAGCACGTCCTTCTTCAGTTGCGCCTGCTTGTCGATCAGCGGCAGGTCGCGGAACTTGTAGTCCAGGTCGGCATAGCTTTCCGAGACACCGGCATTGAGGTGGTTCTTGCCGAAGGTGTGCACGATGTGCTTGGACTTCCAGATGTCGTACTGGCTGAACACCTGCTCCGCGGGCAGGTGCTTGGCCACCGCGAACGGCAGCCGGGTCAGCAGGCAGTAGTTCATCTTGTACTTGTGGAACTGGTAGTGCTCCAGGGAGTGGACGAACGACACGTACCAGATGTAGGTGGCGATCACTTCGATATTGAACGCCTTGTCATTGGCCTGGCACGGCAGGTTGACATAGCGGCACAGCTCGGCGACCCAGTTGTTGATATAGGGCTCGGAGCCGTCGCGCAGCAGGTCGTCGTAACTGGCCGTGACGAACTTCAGCACCGCCGCGTAGTAGTCGCGGTACTGGGCGTTGAGCGCGTGCTGGCCATTGAGGTACTGGTCGAACGGGATGGCGAACTTGATCTCGAATTTCTGGGTCAGCGCCTGGTCTTCGGTGTCGCGCTTGTTGTACATGTTCAGGGCGTTTTCATAACCGACCTTGTAGAAGGTCTGCGCCGAGTAGTAGCCGATACAGCTGTACAGGAACTTGTCGGCGATACCGGTGGTTTCGCGCAACGACAGCGGCGATTCCTTGAACTGGTGGTTGAGCATCAGGATATAGGCGGTGTGCGGGTCCATCAGCTTGTGGAAGTTGCAATCCCTGGGCACCAGGTTGAACAGGAACGCCGCGCCCATTTCGGCAAAGAACAGGTGGTGGTGCAGGTGCGCGCCGAGGATGAAGAACACCATGGTGTTCGACATGAAGTACACCTTGGCCAGGTCCCAGTGCGGCTCGCCCGGGCCGACGCTGAAGCCGTCGCGCAGGGTGATGCGCATGCTGTCGGTGGCGAAATCCTGGGCGATGGAAATGCTGGCCACGTCGAACACCGAACTGGACAGGCGGATCTCGCGGGTGAAATCACGCATGTCGAAGGTCGACACGCCATCGACCGTCTGCAGGTAGTGGGTAATCTGCGACGACATCAGGAAGACTTTCAGGTCCTCGTCGGAAATCGCCGTCGGTTGCGGGAACTGGCCCAGTGGCACTTTGTAGTAGTCGCGGTTGGCCTTGATGATCGACTGGATGTAGTTGTGGTAGACCTTGTCTTTTCTCCAGCGATAGACCAGTTCGGCAGGCAGTTTCTTGGGGATGTAGCCCATGTGGTAATCAGTGCCCGGGATCGCCGTGCTCTCCATCGAGATGGAGTCGCGATTGTAGTGGCGGTAGCCGAAGTAACGTGGCAGCAGCCATTTCAACTGCACCCACTTCCAGGCCAGGAAGCTGGCGCTGAGGTTGATCGCGTACAACGACAGCAGCAACGGTACGAATTTTACGTAATACAGGCCGATGTACACATGCTTCAAGGGCTCGGCGCGGGTCTTGCTCATCAGCAGGATCACGGGGCTGGCGGTGATGAAAAACGCCAGCAGGATGACTTCCAACATGCTTCAAACTCCTTGTTCGATCGCTTTGTTCTTGTTGCGGCTTGCGCCGTAGCTGTACAGGCAGGCGCCTGTGAAAATCACGTTGACGACGCTCCAGGCGAGCGCGGCGTCGGGGCTGTACCAGGCCGTCAGGTCGAAGGCCGGCAGGTTCATCAGCGGGGTGTCGCCGGCGGTCGTGCGCACGAACAGGTAAAAGCCGAAGGTGTAGGCGCGGGCCTGGAAGTACAGGTCGGAGCGGCGCAGGAGCAAGGCGTAGGCCACCGGCGCCAGCAACAGCGGCAGGGCGTAGCCGAAGGTGGTGATCCGCGCCGAGTACAGGAAGCACAGGTTCCAGGTGGTGTAGAGCCAGGGCCAGTAGGCCGGGACGCGCACCACGAAATCACTGTGGCGCCCAGAGATCTCCCAGTGCTTGCGCGAGTACGGCAGGCAGACAATCAGGCCCACGGCGGCGACGATGTTGAGGACGTTGCCGGTCTGCCAGTCGATCACCGAGGCCTCGATGATATTCAGCACGATCACCACGTAGATGAGCTTGTAGATGAAGCCCTCGATCCGTGGTTTGTAGCGGGCATAGGCCAGGAAACACATAGGCAGCAGCACGCTGATGGTCTTGATGCGCATGAACAGGTTGGCGTTGGGTACCAACAGCGCCGGCAGCGACAGCACGAAGAAGGTCAGGCCCACCAGGCGGTAGCGCCTGAACAGCTCGGCGACCAGCAGGAAGGCGGCGAAAAAGGCCAGCATCAACAGCAATGTGTTCGGCATGAGGTGTTTCCCTACTCATTCATGGATCGACGTGGGGCAAGCGCGAACGGCGGGCACGGCAAAGCCTGCCGCACGCGGCGCCAGGCCAGAGCCTGGTGCCGTGGAGCAATAAACGGATGAAGGTGCTGGGCCGCGACGCGGCCGGGTTCAGGCCTTGCCGAGCACGTGGGCCTCGGCCTCAAGCCATTTTCTGATGGCTTCGGGCATCGGCGCGGTAGTGGGTTCGACCTTGAGCTTTTCGGCGATCACCGCGTTGGCGACCAGCCCTTTGCGGCCGACCCAGGCGCCCTTGGAGTAGCCAGTCACCACCACTTCGCCGGCACGGTTGAAGAAAGTGTACTGGAAGTAGGTCCAGTTCTCGTCGAGGCAGCAGATGCTGAACTCGGCGGTATACTGCTCGAACATGGAAAGTTGCTTTTTATAGACGACCAGATTACCGCCGAGCATGGGCTTCCAGCCCAACTTGAAAGCAGGAATGAGGATTTTCGCGCGCAGGCAAAGTTCCAGCATGAACAAATCGGCAATCGTCATGTAACGGCCATTGTTCATGTGTTTATTGATGTCGATATCGTTCGGCCAAACCCGCAGCGTGCGATGCAGCGTATCGGTCAGGGCCATCGGCGGTTTGAGGAAACCACGCAGAACAGCCAGCAACAGACGGATGTACAGATTCATCCGGTTATCCCTCCCTAGGATTTTTATTATCGTTCCCTGTTCGGTCACCCGTTGCTTTTCGGGTGGCCGCAAGCGGCGCGTTGCAGGCCTGCTTGTTTAATGCCGGAGCGGGGCGAAAGCTAACAGCTTTCATCAGGAGCAACCAGTGGCAACAGCCTCAATTAAACGGAAAAACGCAACTGAATAACCGGTCACGTTTGGACTTCATATCCAATTGATGCTGAAACGTTTGTTTGTTGATGAAGTATCCATCCGTTGTGATGCACATCAGTCTGTGGCGCTGCTCAATGCCCGGCGCAATGCCTCGGGCAGCTCAACCGGTTGCTTGCTTTCGGGGCAGACGCACACCTGGGTCATGCTGGCGCGGAAACACACTTCGCCACTGGCTCCGAACCCTTCTACGGCGAAGCTGAACGATGTGCGGCCGAGCGGCCCGCTGCTGACGTGCACGTGGATCAGGTCATCCCAGGCCATCGGCGCCAGGAACTCGATGGACAATGCCCGTGCCGGCGGCATGACGCCCATGGCGAACAGCTTGCGCAGGCCTTCGCCGCCCAGCTGGTGGGAAAGAAACTCGTGAATTGCCTCGATGACGAAGTAACTGATACGTGGCGTATAGACGATCCCGGCGGGGTCGCAATCGCCGAACAGGATCTTGCGGGTGGTGACGAAAGGCATGGGGTAAGTGCTCCGTGCTATGGATGCCTGGCAGCCGATAGTAACCGTTCAGGGTCTCTTGAGGCTGGAGCGTTTGCTCGGCAGCCCCGCGCCTGTGAGTCTTGTGCCGAAACGTGAAAGAACCGGCCAACTGCACTTTCCAATGCTGATGACATAAGATGCTGCTGAATGGTTTCTCCCCTTAAGGATGCCCGATGCTGACCGCCCTGCTGTTCGATCTCGATGGGACTCTCACCGATACCGACACCCTGCACTTGCAAGCCTTCCGCCAACTGCTGCACGACCACGATGGCCGCGAGCTGACCCAGGAGCAGTTCAACACCCAGGTCAGCGGCCGCTCCAACGGCCTGCTGTTCGCCGAGCTGTTCCCCCAGGCGGATGCCGCCCACCGCCAGGCCTTGGCTGAGCGCAAGGAAGCGTTGTTCCGCGAACTGTCGCCAACCCTGACACCGATGCCCGGCCTGCTGCGCCTGCTGGCACATGCCGAGCAGCACGGCATCGGCATGTGCGTGGTGACCAACGCGCCGCGGCTGAACGCCGAGCACATGCTCGGCGCCATGGGCCTTGGCGAGCGTTTCGCCCATGTCCTGGTCGCCGATGAGCTGGCACGGCCCAAGCCCGATCCCCTTCCCTACCTCACCGGGCTGCAGTGCCTGCAGGCCCAGGCCGGCCAGGCGCTGGCCTTCGAGGACTCGCTGCCTGGCGTCAAGGCAGCTGTCGATGCAGGCATCTTTACCGTGGGCCTGGCCACTACCCAGCCGGCCGAACGACTGCTGGAAGCCGGAGCACGGTTGGTGATCGAGGACTATGACGATCCACGGTTGTGGGACATCATCGCGCGGATGCAAGCCACGGCCTGAACGATGGTGCTTCTGGCATTGCGCATTAGGCCGAGTTGAGTCCTGCAAGCGTTCGAGCCGTTGCCGTTGCCGTTGCCGTTGCCGTTGCCGTTGCCGTTGCCGATCAAGAGGCTAGCGCCAGAGCCTGCGAGCGGCAGCTGCGCCAGCCCAGGCGCCGCCCGTAACTTCGCGACTTCAGGAGGCCGAACGCAGGTCTTGCGGAGGGAGGTGACGGGCATGGATGCCCGTCAAGCGCTGCGCCCCAGGATGGGGCGTTCAGCGCGGTCCTCCCGGGAGCAAGGCCGGAGTGAGGGGTCGCCTGAACTATCGCGCGCTTAGAAGCAAAAGCAGAGCGAGAGCGAGAGCGAGAGCGAGAGCGAATAGTGGATCAACCATTCGTCGATAACGGATAAAACCTGTCGAATTACCTAAAGGCCATCCGACTACGGGATGAACCCCCAAGCGTGGAGTCACGCCCATGAGCCATCCCACTCCCAAACACACCGTGGCAACCCGCAGCCAGTGGCTCGCCGCCCGGCACCAGCTCTGGCTGCACGAGAAAGCCTTCACCCATCAACGCGACGAGCTTGCCGCCGCCCGCCGCGCCCTGCCCTGGGTAGCGGTGGAGCAGGACTACCGTTTTCAGGGCCCGGACGGCGAACTGGGCCTGAGTGAGCTGTTCGCCGGGCGCAGCCAGTTGCTGGTCTATCACTTCATGTTCGCCGACGGCTGGAACGAAGGCTGCCCGGGCTGCTCGTTCCTGGCCGACCACTTCGACGGCGCCAACCTGCACCTGGCCCACCACGATGTTTCCCTGGTGGCGGTTTCGCGGGCGCCCTATGCCGAGTTCCAGGCGTTCCGCAAGCGCATGGGCTGGCACTTCCCATGGTTTTCCTCGCACGGCAGCCGCTTCAACCAGGATTTCGGCGTCACGGTCGCCACCGATGGCAGCGCCCAGTACAACTATGAACCCTACACCGGCGACGAAACGGAGCTGCCCGGGCTCAGCGCGTTCTACCGCGATAGCGACGGCAGCCTGTACCACACCTACTCCACCTATGCCCGCGGGCTGGACATCCTGGTCAACGCGTACAACTTCCTCGACCTGGCGCCCCTCGGGCGCAACGAGGACGGGACGATGGACTGGGTGCGGCATCATGATCGCTATGAGAATGCGAGTGACAAGCCGCATTGCTGCAAGGATTGAGTTTCCGGCGGGATCAGATCGCCTGCACCGCCAGCAACTCCGTCAACACCTCGGCCAGTGCCTTGACCATCACATCCGCCGTGGGCCGGTGCACGATGACGATCTCGTAGCTGTCCACCTCCGGCAGCCCCTGCTCGATGCCCAGCACCCGGTGCTCGAGCAGCGCCGCCCGCGGCGGCAGCAGGCTGATGCCCATGCCGTCGGCCACCGCCGCCTGGATACCGCTGAGGCTCGAGCTGGTGAAGCTGATGCGCCAGCGCCGGCCCATGCCTTCGATCGCGCTGATCATGTCATCGCGGTACAGCCCGCGTGGCGGAAAGGTCACCAGGGGAATCGGGTCGAGATCGAAGGACGGCATGCGCGCGCTGTCGATCCATTGCAGGCGCTCCGGCCAGCAGGCCACGCCCTCGCGGCTGTTGCGCCGCTGCTTGAGCAGCACCAGGTCGAGCTCGCCGTTGTCATAGGCCTGGCTGAGATCGCGGCATAGCCCGCTGGTGACTTCCAGCTTGACCTGGGGGTGCTGCCGGCTGAACGCGGACAGCGCATTGGTGGTGCGCCCGCCGACGAAATCCTCCGGCACGCCCAGGCGCACGGTTACCCCGACCATGGCCCCGGCCAACGCCTCGAGCATCTGGTCGTTGAGGGCCAGCATGTGCCGGGCATAACCGAGCAGGGTCTGCCCGGCATCGGTGGGCAGCACATCGCGGTTGCCGCGCACCAGCAGGCGATGGCCGACCATGTCCTCGAGGCGGCGGACCTTCTGGCTGATGGTCGACTGCGTGGAATGCAGGCGCGCCGCGGCGGTGGTGAAACTGCCGCAGTCAGCCACCACGACGATGGCGCGCAGCAGGTCGAGGTCGAACAGGGCCCTATTTGGTTTTACGCTGGCAGACATCTTGATATTCGACTTCTGAATGACAAGCCTGACTTCTATCACGGGCACCGATACCCGGCAACATGCGCAAATACACTGGGATCCATCCAGATTATTCACTTCTGCTACAAACACAGGCCCACTAGTGTGAGCCCTTGTCATATCAGGAGCCGACCACCATGCGCCTGCCGTTCACCGCCGTGCTGCTGACCCTGTTCACCAGCCTTGCCAGCCATGCCGAGACCCCCGCCATGAACACTGCGTTGCTTGATGCCGCCCGCCGCGGCGATGCCCCTGCCGTGCGCCAACTGCTCGACCGCGGCGTGCAGGCCGATACCCGCAACGACCAAGGCCAGACTGCATTGCTGGTGGCCACCCACGCCAACGAAGTGGAGACCGCCAAGGTGCTGATCGAGGCCGGCGCCGACGTCAACGCCAAGGACAACATCAACGACAGCCCCTACCTGTACGCGGGCGCACGGGGGCTGGACGACATCCTGCGCCTGACCCTGGCCCATGGCGCCGACCTGAAGAGCACCAACCGCTACGGTGGTACCGCGCTGATCCCGGCCGCCGAACGCGGGCATGTGAGCACCGTGCAGTTGTTGATCGCGGCCGGTGTCGATGTGGACCACCTCAACCGCCTGCACTGGACCGCGCTGCTCGAGGCGGTGATCCTCGGCGATGGCGGCCCGCGGCATGTGGAAATCGTGCGCCAGTTGCTGGCGGCCGGGGCGGACCCGCTAATTGCCGACAAGGACGGCGTGACCGCGCTGGAGCACGCGCGCCAACGCGGTTATCGCGAGATGGTTGCGCTGCTGGAAAACTCCCGGCGTCGCTGACCCGACGGTTACTCCACAGCCTCGAACGGCAGCCCCACATAGTTCTCGGCGATATTGACCAGCCCCGCCGCCGACCCCAGGTAGTACTCGCGATCGGCCGCCTGCATCTTGCGGTCCCAGTCATCCTGGTGCTCGCCGAAGTCATGCAAAAGCTGGGTCATGAACCAACTGAAGCGCTCGCCCTTCCACACCCGGCGCAACGCCATGGGCGAATACTGCGCCAGCAGGTCGGTGCGCCCCTCGCGGTAGACCTTGACCAGGATCCGGTACAGGTAGTTGACGTCCGAGGCTGCCAGGTTCAGGCCCTTGGCGCCGGTGGGCGGCACGATGTGGGCGGCGTCGCCGACCAGGAACAGACGGCCATGCTGCATCGGCTCGACCACCAGGCTGCGCAGCGGCGCGATGCTTTTCTCCAGCGCAGGCCCGGTCACCAGTTGCTCGGCCACCGCTTGCGGCAGGCGCGCCTTGAGCTCGGTCCAGAAGCGCTCGTCGGACCAGTCCTCCACCCGCTCTTGCAGCGGCACCTGCAGGTAGTAGCGGCTGCGCGTCTGCGAGCGCTGGCTGCACAGCACGAAACCACGCTCGTGATGGGCGTAGATCAGCTCATGGTTGACCGGCAGGGTATCGGCCAGCAGTCCCAGCCAGCCGAACGGATAGACCCGCTCGTACACCTTCAGCACGCTGGCCGGGATACTTTGCCTGGCCACGCCATGGAAGCCATCGCAGCCGGCGATGTAATCGCACTCCACCCGGTGCTGGCGACCGTCCTTGTCGAACGTCAGGTACGGCCGCGGCCCCTCGATGTCATGGGGCTGGACATTGCTGGCCGCATAGATGATCGGCGCCCCACTCTGCTCGCGAGCCTGCATCAGGTCGCGGGTGACCTCGGTCTGGCCGTAGACCATCACCGTCTTGCCACCGGTCAGCGCCTTGAGGTCAAGACGCAGGCGTTGGCCACCGACCAGCAACTCGACCCCTTCATGGACCAACCCTTCACGATCCATGCGCTGGGCCACGCCGGCTTCGCGCAGCAACTCGACCGTGCCCTGTTCGAGCACGCCGGCACGGATGCGCCCCAGCACATAGTCCGGGGTCTGGCGCTCGACGATCAGCGTGTCGATGCCGGCGTTGTGCAGCAACTGGCCGAGCAGCAGGCCGGACGGGCCGGCGCCGATGATTGCAACCTGAGTCTTCATTGTTGTTGTCTCGCGATGACGATGCCGGCTGTGCACTGGCAATGGCCGCGCATCTGCTGTTAGGGTTTGCACCTGTATTTTTACTGCTGAAAAATGTGCAGAACGTGCGAAATCCGTTTTGAAAACTGCACTTTCTTGAAATTCGTTCGATTAACGGACAGGCCCGCCCCATGCACAGCCCCCTCCCCGGCATCCCATTGTTCCAGCTGTATGGCGAGCACCGTGCCTGGCCGGCTACCGACCTGCTGCACTGCGAGTCGATCCCGGCGCGCAGCCGTCTGCACCATTGGGAGATCAAGCCGCACCGGCACGCCGAACTGTTCCAGCTGCTCTATGTGCAGCGCGGCGAGGCGCAGGTGGAGATCGAGGGCGAACGCCGGGTGATTCGCGAGGCGGCGATCCAGGTGGTGCCGCCGCTGACTGTCCATGGCTTTCGCTTCAGCGCCGATATCCAGGGGCATGTGCTGACGTTCGGCACGGCGTTGGTGGTCGATCTGGAAAAGCGCCTCGGCGCGCCTCTGAGCGTGCTGGCGGCGGCGCGCTGCTACCCGCTGGGCAAAGACCGCGTGCGCCTGCACGGCCTGATCGACACGCTGCAGCAGGAGTACCAGGGCAGCGCCCCGGCCCGCGGCCCCATGCTGCAGGCACTGGTCACCGCGCTGATGGTGTGGATCAACCGCCAGCAAGCCGCCTTGCCAGCGCGCAGCCAGGACGAACGGGACCAGCAGTTGCTCGGCCGCTACCTGCGCCTGGTCGAGGCGCATTACCGCGAGCACCTTGCCGTCGACGATTTCGCCGCGCGCCTGGGCATCAGCAGCCTGCAGTTGAACCAGCTGTGCCGGGCGCTGGCCGGGCAATCGGCGCTGCAGGTGATCCACCAGCGCCTGCTGCTCGAAGCGCGGCGCAATCTGGCCTATACGCGCATGAGCATCGGCCAGTTGTCCGACAGCCTGGGGTTCAGCGATCCGACCTACTTTGCCCGGTTCTTCAAACGGCTCGAGGGGCAGACGCCCAAGACATACCGCAAGTCCGTGAATGCCTGAGCGGACTGCAAGCGCAGCCCTTGCTTGACGTATACGTCAACCTGGCATTAGGTTACTCGTATTCCCTCCCCCGAGCGCCAGCATGAGCAGCCAGACCTACAGCATTTCCGACCTGTCCCGCGAACTGGACATCACCACCCGCGCCATCCGCTTCTATGAGGAGCAGGGTCTGCTCAGCCCTGAACGACGCGGCCTGGAACGCATCTACTCGGCCCGCGACAAGGTCACGCTCAAACTGATCCTGCGCGGCAAGCGCATCGGTTTCTCGCTGGCCGAATGCCGTGAACTGATCGAACTCTACGACCCCTCCGGCGGCAACCAGAAACAGCTCACCAGCATGCTGGCGAAGATCGCCGAACGCCGCGCCCAGCTCGAACAGCAGATGCTCGATATCCAGCAGATGCACCTGGAGCTGGACACCGCCCAGGAGCGTTGCGAGCAGGCCCTGGCCGCCACCCTGAACCCGCCGCACACCCACCGTTGATCCGCCACAGGAAGCCCGCCATGTTATTGCCCAAGAATGTCCGCCTGGTCGAAGTCGGCCCGCGCGACGGCCTGCAGAACGAAGCCCAGCCCATCAGCGTCGCCGCCAAGGTGCGGCTGGTGGACGACCTCACCGACGCCGGGCTCGCCTACATAGAAGTGGGCAGCTTCGTCTCGCCCAAATGGGTCCCGCAAATGGCCGGCTCCGGCGAAGTGTTCGCCGGCATCCGTCAGCGCGAGGGCGTTACCTATGCGGCGCTGGCGCCCAACCTGCGCGGTTTCGAGGATGCCCTGGCCGCCGGGGTGAAGGAAGTGGCGGTGTTCGCGGCGGCGTCCGAAGCGTTTTCCCAGCGCAACATCAATTGCTCGATCAGTGACAGCCTCAAGCGTTTCGAGCCGATCATGGAGGCTGCCCGCAGCCAGGGTGTGCGGGTGCGCGGCTATGTCTCCTGCGTGCTCGGCTGCCCTTACGAGGGACGCATCAGCGCCGAGCAGGTGGCGCCGGTGGCCAAGGCCCTGCATGACATGGGCTGCTATGAAGTGTCGCTGGGCGACACCATCGGCACCGGCACCGCCGGTGACACTCGCCGCCTGTTCGAGGTGGTCTCGGCCCAGGTGCCCCGCGCGCAGCTGGCCGGGCACTTCCACGACACCTATGGCCAGGCGCTGGCCAACGTCTATGCCAGCCTGCTCGAGGGCATCAGCGTGTTCGACAGCTCGGTGGCCGGCCTGGGCGGCTGCCCCTACGCCAAGGGCGCCACCGGTAACGTCGCCAGCGAGGATGTGGTGTACCTGCTGCAAGGGCTGGGCATCGAAACCGGCATCGACCTGGACCGCCTGATCGCCGCGGGGCTGCGCATCAGCGAAGTGCTCGGGCGCGCCACTGGTTCGCGGGTGGCGAAGGCCCGCGGCGTTCGCTGAGTCACACGGTTGTCACACAGGTGTGGGTGGAGTGTTACCGCCTACACGCTGTGCAGAAGAAAATCGGGTAACAGGGAAACAATTCGACAGAATTTCACGTGCCCGCCCAGCCTGCAAAAACACCAAGTCGTTGATTTTAAAGGGTTTGCAAAAGTTGGCACGCCACCTGCTATATCTTTAGGCATAACAAGAACAAAAAACGCGCTACCCAATAAAAACAACAGTAAACGGCTCTGACATAACAAGAACAACACGGCAGAGGCGTAGCAAGCAGATTTTTTTGGAGTCGACGTGCATTCCAGGGGTTTTGGCCCCGCAACCTGGCAAGAACAATAAAACTACCTCCGAGGTAGCGGCAGTCAAGGTTGGATCACGTTGGATGAACGCAGGTCAGCGCTCAAAAAAATACGTTTGCTCTTGGCCCCGGTTGGGGGCCCCGCAGTGCAGAGACAACAGCCGACAAAAACAACAACAGGCCAGTCTCGAATAATAAGAAAAGAGCAGGCAACAACGCTTATGAGGGGAGCTTCGGCTCCCCTCAGTGCTTCCCGCCCTCCTCCTCCTCACGCTTGTCCTCATGCTCGCCTTCGACCTTTTCCACCAGCAACGGCATGCTCGCCAGCACCAGCAGCGCCAGCACCGTGCTGACCAGCGCCGTGGCCTCGCGCCCCATGCCGGCGGCCGTGCCGATGGCGGCGGTCATCCATAACCCGGCGGCGGTGGTCAGGCCCTTGACGTGACTGGTGTCGCGGCCATTGCCCTTGAGAATCGTGCCCGCGCCGAGAAAACCGATCCCGGCGACGATGCCCTGGATCACCCGGCTCAACGCCTGCGCATCCGCCCCGGCCATGCTCGGCGCCAGGACGAACAAGGCTGCGCCCATGGACACCAGCATGTGCGTGCGCACGCCGGCCGACTTGCCCTTGCTCTCGCGCTCGAAACCCAGCACCGCCCCCAGCAAGGCCGCCATCAGCAGGCGGATGAGGATCCGGGACACCTCGCGCGCGTCGGCGACATCGGCGAATTCGCTCTGCAACGCCGCTAAAAAGGCTTGCCAGAATGCTTCCATCGGGTGCCTCCAGAGATCCCGCCGAACAGCTCTCAAGGAGTGTAGGTGGATTGCTCTGGTGTGAAACCCTGCAACTGCACCAACCAGTACGCCACATCCAGTTCATCGATCTGCTCGGGGCGCAGGAAGCGCTCGGCGTATTGCTGGTACACCCCGCTACTCAGGAACAAGCGCAGCAACTGCCCGTCGACATGCTTGTCCCGCGCCATGAACACCAGGATCTTCACCGACTCGGACAAGGTCTTCGGCGCCTTGTAGGGCCGGTCCGCCGCGGTCAGCGCCTCGAAGATGTCGGCGATCGCCATCACCCGCTCGGGGATGCTCAACGCCTCCTGGCCGAGCCTGCGTGGGTAGCCGCTGCCGTCCATCTTCTCGTGATGGTTGCCGGCGATTGACGGCACGCGCCGGAGCTGGCGCGGGAACGGCAGCGCGCTGAGCATGATGATGGTCTGCACGATGTGCTCATTGATCTTGAAGCGCTCTTCATCGTTGAGCGTGCCGCGGCGGATCGACAGGTTGTACAGCTCGCCGTGGTTGCTGGCATGGGCCGGCAGGCGCATGTCGAAACCCCAGTGGTTGCGCGGGTCGTCCTTGGCCACCGGCGGCGTGCGATCACCCCAGGGCACCCGGTGCTCATCACGGTCGGCAAGCAGGGGCTCGTCCACCGGCAAGTTTGCCGCCGCGGTGTCGGTGAACCGCGCCGCCTCGTCGCGGGAGATGCCCAGGCGGTTGTCGAAGTGCCGTCGCCAGCGGCGCTGGCCGATAGTGCGCAGGCGCTCGATATCGGCCTCCTGCATGAACTCGCCACCGATGTTGGCGTTGGCGACGAAGGCGAACTCCTCCTGCAAGGTTGCCCGGCTTGCCTCCAGCGTGCGCCGCAGCGCCGGCTCATCATCGCCGTTGGCCACGCCTTGCCAGTAGGCGACCTCGGCATCGCGCCAGAGCACCTCGAAGCGCATGCGCACCTCGTGGATGCGGTTGTACAAGGTCTCGAGCTTGGTCGCCTTGTCCACCACGTATTCGGGGCTGGTGATCTTGCCGCAGTCGTGCAGCCAGGCGGCCACGCGGAATTCGTAGCGCTCGGCCTCGCTCATGCTGAAGTCGGCATAGGGGCCGCTGTCAGCCTGCACGGCCTGGTCCAGGAGCATCTGCGCCAGCTGCGGCACCCGTTCGCAATGGCCGCCGGTATAGGGGCTCTTGGCGTCGATGGCGTCGGCCAGCAACTTGATCATGCCGTCCAGCAGGCGTTGCTGGGCCTCGACCAGTTGGCGGGTCTCGATGGCCACGGCGGCGGCACCGGACAGTTCCTCGACGAAGCGTTGGAACGGCTGGCCCACGGTTGCGTCCGCATCTGCGAGTTGCAGCACCAGGATGCCGAGCAGCGCCTGGCCGCGGTCATTGAGCACCACCGCCAGGCTGCGCCCTTGCCATGCGAGGGCCTGGGTCACCGCGCTGGCCAGGTCTTGCCGCTCGCCTTCAGGCACCGTCAGTTCCTGGGGGTAGTCATGGCCACGACTGGCGGCGGCCAGGCGCAACCGGGTGTTGTCGTCGTACAGATACACCGCACCGGCACTCACGCCCGCTGCCGCCACCAGGTGATTGAGCACGCCGTCGAGCATGCCTTCGAGTTGGGTCTCGCGGCTCAACGTAAGGGTGATCGCCTGGAAGTTGCGGATGGTGCCGGACATGCGGCTCAGCACCCGGCTCAGCTCACGCACTTCGGAGACCCGCGAGACAACGCCCACCTCACGGCTGAAATCGAAACTGGCCAGGCCCTGCACCTGCTCGGTCAGCCGGCGCAACGGGCGGCCGATGCGCCGGCCCAGCAGCCCGCCGAGCAACAGCAACACGGCGGCCAGTGCCACCGCCCAGAGCAGTTGTTCGAACAGCACCTTGCGCGCGCCGGCCAGCAGTTCGTGGGCTGGCACGGCGATCAGCACCTGCAGGTGCTGTCCGGTCATGGAGGTCAGCGGCACGCGCATGCCGTACCAGGTCTGCCCCTCGACCTGGTAAGGCTGCGGGCTCGCGCCCTGGGGCATGTCGGCGTAGATATGCGCAAGGCTGCCGATGCCCAGCTCGCCAATGCGCGACAGGCGCACGCTCTCACCCTCGCGCACGACCACCCGCTGCAGGTCGGGATAGGCCACCACGTTACCCTGGTCGTCGACCACGGCGATCTCGGTGCCGGCGGTGATGCGCAGGTCACGGCTCTCGCTGGCCAGGTCGTTGACCGAGACATCCATGCCGATCACCGCCGTGCCCTCGGCGCTGCGCTGGGCCATGGTCAGGCCGATCTCGCGGGTGGTAAAAAACACGTAGGGGCGAGTGAGTACGGTCTCGGGCTGCGCGCTGGCTTCGATGAACCAGGGGCGTTGGCGTGGATCGTAGTGGTAGTCGGGCTTGCTCTGGCGCTGCAAGAGGGTCAATGCCGGGTCATAGAAGCGCCACTCGCCCTGCATCGCGCCATCGGCGCCCTGGGTGACGGTCTGCACCAGGAACGCCGTGTCCGCCGGTGCCGCGAAGCGCTGCAACAGTTGCGGGTCGCGCAAGCGGCGGACCAGCAGGAACTCACCATTGGGGTAACCGACGTAGGCGGCGCTGAGCATGCGGTTGGCACGCAGGCTCTCGACCAGTTGCGGCAGTTGCTCGAGGCGCTCGGCCAACGTGCTTGACGCCGGGCTGAAGGCCAGCAGGCGAATGCTGCTCTGCACCGGGTCGACCAGGCGCCGGGCGCGCTCGTCGATGGTCCGGCCAACCTGCTGGGCGGCATCGCCGGCGGCGGCCACCAGGGCCTGGCGCACGCCCAGGTAGCCTTGCCAGGCCAGGGCCGCGCCCAGCGCCAGCATGCCCAGCATGATCGCCAATGCCACCAGCCATTGCAGGGAAATGCTCCGGCCACGGTTGTTCATGGCCGCCTACCTTGCGCAGACGCCCGTCCAGCCCTCTGCCCCCTCAACGCGCAGCCCATCCCAGGTACTCCCCGTGTGGCGATTCCCACAGTGTAATCAGCCCATGCGAACGTGCCGGCCCGAGATATCCGCTGGCAGCGAGACAGTCCGATAGTGGCACGACGCCATATAAGACTGCATGCACTTTTTCGAAGCGCTTGCAGGACGCGGTTTGACCAAGCAATCCATCGTATACAAAACAAGCGAATTCTGTTTACACTGCCTCGCGCCTACGACAACGGTCATCGCCGTTGCGTATTGCGACAGGCTCAAGCCATGCGACATCCACTGCCGCCCGCCTTCACCGGGCATCCTTCCCGAATGCCGCTTGCCGCATTCGCCCTGTCACCGTCTGTCCACCTGCCCGATGCGCCCGCCATGGCGCAGCCTTCGCACGTGCGCGGTGAACCGTTCGCCCCTGTCATCGACGCCCGGCCACGCCGCGGCGCCTGACGGCCCTGGTGCGCCCGGCCCATGCACCAGGCGCCTCTCTACAATCAGAAAACACATCCCAAACGGGAGGGGACACACATGCCCAAGACCCTACTGGTCAAGAACGCCGAACTGCTGGTGACCATGGACGGCGAACGCCGCGAGATCAAACGCGGCGGCCTGTACATCGAAGACAACGTGATCCGCCAGGTCGGCCCCAGCGAAACGCTGCCGCAAAACGCCGACGTGATCCTCGACATGACCGGCAAGGTGGTCATCCCGGGCCTGGTCAACACCCACCACCACATGTACCAGAGCCTTACCCGCGTGGTGCCGGCGGCCCAGGACGGCGAGCTGTTCAACTGGCTGACCAACCTCTATCCGATCTGGGCGCGGCTGACCCCGGAGATGATCGCGGTCTCGACCCAGACGGCCATGGCCGAACTGATCCTCTCGGGCTGCACCACCTCCAGCGACCACCTGTACATCTACCCCAACGGCTGCAAGCTCGACGACAGCATCCACGCCGCCGAGGAAATCGGCATGCGCTTCCACGCCGCCCGCGGCAGCATGAGCGTGGGCCGCAGCCAGGGCGGCCTGCCGCCTGACTCTGTGGTGGAAAAGGAAAGCGACATCCTCAAGGAATCCCAGCGCCTGATCGAGGACTACCACGACGCCAGCCATGGCTCGATGCGGCGCGTGGTGGTGGCGCCCTGCTCGCCGTTCTCGGTCAGCCGCGACCTGATGCGCGAGGCGGCGGTGCTGGCCCGCGAGTACGGTGTGTCGCTGCATACCCACCTGGCCGAGAACGTCAACGACATCGCCTACAGCCGCGAGAAGTTCGGCATGACCCCGGCCGAATACGCCGAGGACCTGGGCTGGGTCGGCCACGATGTCTGGCATGCCCACTGCGTGCAGCTGGACCAGCACGGCATCGAGCTGTTCGCCCGCACCGGCACCGGGGTCGCCCACTGCCCGTGCTCGAACATGCGCCTGGCCTCAGGCATCGCGCCGATCCGCAAGATGCGCGACCACGGCGTGCCGGTGGGGCTGGGGGTCGACGGGTCGGCATCCAACGACGGCGCCAGCATGATCGGTGAAGTACGCCAGGCCTTGCTGCTGCAACGGGTCGGTTTCGGCCCGGATGCGATGACCGCCCGCGAAGCGCTGGAAATCGCCACCCTGGGCGGCGCCAAGGTGCTCAACCGTGACGATATCGGTGCCCTGGCACCGGGCATGGTCGCCGACTTCGTCGCCTTCGACCTTGGCCATGTGGCCTATGCCGGCGCCCTGCACGACCCGCTGGCGGCGCTGGTGTTCTGCACCCCGACCCACGTCGACACCAGTGTGATCAACGGGCGTGTGGTGGTTCAGGACGGGCGCATCGCCACCGTCGACTTGCCGCGGGTACTGGAGCGGCACAACCAGCTGGCGCGGCAGCTGGTCAGCGGCGAGTAGCACAGCCGCTCCCGCGCCAAGCTTCGCGATCAGCTCGGGCCTGCTATGGAACAGCCATTTCCCTGAGCCGCCGCGCCAGTTCCAGGGCCACCCGCCCGCTGGCCGGCGTGGGCATCAGCTGGGTGAACGGGATATCGAGCATGCGGTTTTCGCGCACCGCCCGCAGGCTCGAAAGCACCGGGTCGCGGGTCAGCAGCTGACGCTTGCGGCTGGCCGGCGACCACAAGGCGTCGGCCAGCAGGATCACATCAGGGTCGCTGCTCAGCAATGCCTCGCGGTTGATCGTCACGCGGTACTGGTCGATCCCGGCAAGCACATTGCGCGCCCCGGCTGCGGCCAGCAACGGCGTGACGAACCCACGTCCGCCCTCGCTGTCCAGCCCCCGCACCTCGCTGTCGAGGTAGAACACCGACAGCGGCTTGCCGTTGGGTGCGATCGCCCTGGCCTGCGCCAGGTCGGTCTCCATCGCCTCGATCAATGCCTGCGCCCGCGCCTGCCTGCCCAACAGTTCGCCGAGCACAGTCAGGTCACGCCGGACATGGCCGTAGTAGTCCAGCGAGTGGCCGTTACAGGCCGACTCGAGCAGGTAGGTGGCAATCCCGTTGCCGGCCAGCCTGCTGCGCGAGGTGATCCCATCGCCAAAGGCCGTGGCGAATCCGCCGACTACCAAATCCGGCCTTTGCGCGTACAGCACCTCGCTGGCCGGATACTCGCGGGCGATCACCGGCACACCCTGGTAGCGGCCCTGCTTGTAGGCGGCGCCGTTGTCGTCCAGGTAGGCCACCCCGACCATCGACGGCCCCGCGCCGAGGGCGAGCAGCAGGTCGGCCGCATGCTGGTTGAGCGCGACGATGCGTGCAGGCGCCGCAGCGGGCCGTTGCCAGTCCTGCCCGCAGTTGCGAAAGCTGTCGGCCAGGGCCGGTGTGCCACAGCACAAGGCCAGCGACAGCAGCCAGGCTTTACGCATCGCACGCCCCTCCCTTGATCAACAGTCCTTCGGCGATCCTTCCGCCCTCTAGATGCGTTTCCACCAATTCCTCTACCTCCCGATCATCACGTACCCGATACCAGCAGCCGTCCGGGTGCACCGTCAACACGGGCCCCAGATTGCAGGGAAACTGGCAACCGGTGCGGGTCAGCAACACGCCGCCCGGGGTCTCGATCAGGTCACGCTCCAGCAACCGCCGACGCAGGCGTTTCCACAGCGGCAAGGCGCCGCGCCGCACGCAGCGTGGGCCGGTGCAGAGGAACACCTGGCGGGCATGCTCGGGCACCCGCGACCAGTCCGGGTCGCTGGCCACCGCATTGACCTGGTCGCACGCCAGGTGGCGGACAGGTTCGCCGATGCTGGCACAGGCTACTCGCGCATCCAGGCCGCGCCGTCCCAGGGCCTGGGCCGTGACCCAGACGCCGGCCCGAGCTTGCGCCAGGCGCCCCAGCTCATCGCGCAGCCAGTCAAGGTAGGCGCTGTCCGAGGTGGGTTCCAGATCCACCACCAGCAGGCGTTCCACGCCCTGGTCGAGGGCCTCGCGGATCACCGCCCAGAGCCCGTCGAACCCCTCCAGGGTGTCGATGATATCCCGGCCCGCCTCGCGGCCACGCAGGTCGCGAATCTCGGCGCCGAAAGCTTCGGCCGCCGAGCCGGCACCCAGGCCGGGGCCGACGAACAACACGCGCTGGTAGTCCATGCTCACGCCCCTCAGAAGGTGTAGGTGTAGCGCAGTTCGCTGGTGAACGGCCGCCCGAGGTTGTCGACGTTGCTCGCCCGACTGGTGACATAGTCACGGTCGAACAGGTTCTCCACCAGCAGGCTCAGCCGGTGCTGGCGGGCGCCGTCCAGGTAGCGGTAGGCATCGGCGTCGACCACCGAGTAATGGCCGTAGTCGACGCCTTTGGAGCTGACCACGTCGCGTATGTAGCGAATGGCGCCCCCGGCCCCCCACATGCGGTCCGCCGATTCGTAGCCGAGCCGCGAACGGGCGAAGAAACTCGGCACGTCGTTGATCGTTGCCCCGGTGCGCGACTCGGTGAGGTTGCGGGTCATGTCGGCCTGCAGGCTCCATTGGTCGTCGAGCTGGATACGCGCATCGGCCTCGAAACCACGCATCTGCACCTGCCCCTGGCCGTTGACCCATTGGCTGCCGTCCAGGGTGATCAAGTCGGTGATCTTGCGTCGGAACACGGTGACGCTGGCGTTGAATTCACGCCCCAGCGGCAGACCGTGGTAGTCCAGGCCAAGCTCGGCATTGCGGCTCTTCTCGGGTTTGAGGTCACGGTTGCCGATCTCGTCGCCGGGCTCGTTGACGAACAACTGCTCGGCGTTTGGCAACTTGTAGGCGCTGCCATACTGGCCGCGCAGTTGCCAGTTGTCGTTCAGGTCGTACAGCGAGGTGAGCATGCCGACGGTGGCGCTGTCGCCGCCGCTCATGGCCTCATGGCGCAGGCCGAGGCTAGGGTGCCAGTTGGGCAAGGCCTCGATCCTGGGTCGCAGTTGGGCGTACAACGCATTGGCCTGGGCCTTGTTGTCATCGATCACCAACACGTCGTCCTGGCCCTTGAACCACTGGTTGTCGGAACCGAACACCAGCACGTGGCCGCCGTCGAGCTCGGCCTTGCCCTCGGCCTGCACGCCCCAATCGGTGAAGCCCCAGTAGTCGTTGTGGTTGACCACGTCGCGGCTGCCGTCGGCGCGGTTGTTGATGCGGGTGTAGCGGGTGTCCCAGTCGTTGACGTGGCCCTTGACGAAGTAGCTCAGGCGCTCGCTGACGCGCTGTTCGAAGGTGGCCGTGGCGATCTGCTGCACGCGATCATTGGTGGTCTTGTAATTGTTCACCGGTCGGGCGAAATCGAGGTTGGCGTCGGTGTACTGGTAGAACAGCTCCAGCCGCGCATCGTCGCCAAAGGCCTGGATCGCCTTGCCGCCGAAGGTGGTCACCTCGTAGCCGCGTTTCTTGTCGCTGACGTTGCCGCTGTAGTCGCGGTTGCGAAACGGCTGGTAACCGTCGGAGACGTTGTGGCTGACATAGGTCAGCAGGCCCAGGTCGCCGAAGCCATTGCTGAAGATTCGCTCGACGCGGGCGTCCTTGCTGCTGCCGGCGAAGCTGTCCAGGCCCAGGTTGACCTCACCTGAAGCCTGACGGCGTTGCGGGCTACGGGTGACGATGTTGATCACCCCCGCCACGGCCTGGGTGCCAAACAACAGGCTCTGGCCGCCCTTGAGCACCTCGATGCGCTCCACCGCGTTGGCCGGCAGGGTGTCCAGGTACAGGCCGCCGTACAGGCGGTTGTTCAGGCGTACACCGTCGAGCAGGATCAATGTGTCGTCGTTGCGCCCGCCGAGCAGCGAGTAGCTGCCGTAGTCGAACGGTCCGTTCTTCGGCGCGACGTAGAAGCCGGGGATGAACATCTGCATCACCCGGGTGATGTCGGCGCCGGGGCCGGCGCGCTCGATCTGCTCGCGGCTGACGATCTCGACCTTGCTGCCGTACTGGGCCATGGCGGCGACCGTGGTCGACTCTACCGACGGCGCGGCAACGATCTGCTGGTCGAGGATCAGGGGGGTGTTTTCGGCCAGTGCCAGGGGACTGGCCAGACAGCCCAGGAACAGGGTCCGGGCCGTGGGGAAACAACGTTGGGAGTGAATCACAGCAATCATGCTCTTCTCGAAAGTGACTTTCGCAGAAGCACGCAGGAGCACGGATCGCGCACACGCCAATACCGGCCCATGCCCGCCCACCGCAGGAGTTTGCCTACAACATTCCAGGCCGGTCTCCGGGCTCGCAAGACAAGATGCCTTCACCTTCCCATGACCCGCGGGCCACAGTGGTCTGTCGAAGGCATCACTTGCATACCGTTGCGGGGGCAGCACCGGACTGGCGCGAAGCGCGTACCGGTTTCCCGTTTCACCCCATACGCGGCGGCATGGGGCACCTGAAATCGGTCGGCATCTGAACACCTGGGGCCAATGGGCGTCAAGCGAGGCGGGTGAATCGTTTCGAATGTTTTTTATCGGCCGTTCACTCTAGGCAGATGTGTCAAAAGTTGTAGAATCCGCACGCCTAAACTATTCCCATTCCCTTCGAGCTTTGCCGATGAAGCTGGCCCGCCACACACGATCGCAAGTCGCCTGGGTGCTGTATTTCAGCATCCTGTTCGGCTCGTTGCTGTGCGCCATGGGCCATGGGCAGATGGCCGGGCTGCGCCTGGCCGGCCTGGACGACGCCGCCTGGTGCGCGGCCGACAGCAGCGGCGTGTTCAAGGGCGACCAGGACATCACCGACCCGGTGCTGCCCGCGAGCGGCGACTGCGTGATCGCCAGCCTGTTCAGCGCCATCCTGCTGGCGGTGTTCTTCGGCTTGCTGGCCCTGCTCGCCGGGGAGTCGAGCAAACCCTTACCCAGACAACCCGCGCCGCGCCTGCCCAAGCAGCGCTGGCCACTGGTCAATCCCCGCGCCTCCCCCGCTTCGCTTCTCTCGCTCTGACATCGCCACGCCCTCGTGCTGCCTGATCGGCAGCGGGCGTGCGCTCACCGATTTCAGCCAGGAAGCCTTGCATGTTCCGCATGACCACTCTGGCGCTGCTCGTTGGCAGCGCAACCTGCGCCTGGGCGCAGGATGACACCCTCACCCTGCCCGCCAGCAACGTCACGGCCACGGCCGAGCAACCCAAGGAGGCGACCAGCCTCGACCTCGACCGGCCCATCGAAAGCGGCTCGCGCCTGAACCTCAGCGCCCGCGAGAACCCCGCCTCGGTCAGCGTCGCCGACCGCAAGACCATGCAGCGCATCGGCGCGCGCAATTTCCAGGACGCCGCCAACGCCCTGCCGGGAGTCAACGCCTCGGCACCACCCGGCTGGGGTGGCTATGTGTCGTATCGCGGCTTCAACGGCGCCCAGGTCAGCCAGCTGTTCAACGGCATCAACCTGCAGTACGGCGCCGCCGGGCGCCCGGTCGGGGCGTGGATCTACGACCGCGTCGAACTGCTCGGCGGGCCGTCGTCTTTCCTCAACGGCAGCGGCGCCGTCGGCGGCAGCCTGAACATGATCACCAAGCTGGCCAACCGCGACGAGGATACCTTCGAAGGCCGTGTCAGCTATGGTCGCTACGACACGATGGAAACCTCGGTCGGCTTCAACAAGGCGCTCAACAGCGGCGACGGGCCGCGCCACTATGCGCGGCTCGACTACAGCCGCACCAGCACCAATGGCTACATCGACCGCCAGGAGAACGGGGCCGGCAACCTGGCCTTCTCGCTGCTCAGCGACATCAACGACCAGCTGTCGCACACCCTGGCCATCGAGTACCTCGAAGAGCAGGAAGACAGCCCCTACTGGGGCGCGCCGGTGCTGCAACCGGCCAGCGGCACCCTGCACATCGACAAGCATAAGCGCTTTGACAACTACAACGTCGAGGACGGCCGCTACGAGCAGCGCACCCGTTGGCTGCGCTCGATCACCGACTACCGCATCGACGACAGCAACCAGTTGCGCAACACCTTCTACCACTACAACGGCCAGCGCGATTACCGCAACCTCGAGGTGTACCGCTACAACCCCGGCAACACCGCCATCGCCCGCTCCGGCGGCTACCGCCAGCGCCACGACCAGGAGGTCAACGGCAACCGCATCGAGCTGACCCACCAGGGCCAGCTGTTCGGCCTGGCCAGCGACTGGGCGTTCGGCGTGGACTACAACCGCAACCAGCAGACCGCTTACCCGTTGTCCAAGGGCGCGTTCGACAGCATCGATCCCAACGCTTTCCAGCCAGGCCACTTCCTCGACATCCCTGGCATGGACGCTCCACGCACCAAGGGCCGCAGCACCAATACCGACACCACGGCGGGCTTCGTCGAAAACCGTACCCGCCTGACCGACCAGCTGTCGCTGGTCACCGCGCTGCGCTACGACCATATCGACTTCGACGTGGTCGACCACGTGACCCGGGCCAAGCTGAATCGGCGCTGGGATGCCTTCACCGGGCGCCTGGGGCTGGTCTACGACCTGACCTCAGATATCAGCCTGTACACCCAGTACAGCACCTCGGCCGAACCGCCGGGGGGCTCGCTCACCGGCGCGTCGATCAGCCAGGTCGGCGACTTCGACCTGAGCACCGGTAGGCAGGTGGAAGTGGGCAGCAAGTTCGACTTCCTCGACGGGCGCGGCTCGGCCACCGCGGCGGCCTACCGCATCGTGCGCAAAAACATCTCGGTGCCCTCCTCGACCGTGCCCAACACCACCGAGCAGGCCGGCCAGCAGACCTCCACCGGCATCGAGCTGGCAGCGTCGTTCAAGGTCACGCCCAAGCTGCTGGCGGCAGGCAACTTCAGCTGGGTCAACGCCGAGTACGACGAGTTCAACGAGACCATCGGCGGCGTGGTGTACTCGCGCAAGGGCAAGAACCCGGTGAACATCCCGGACCGGGTGGCCAACCTCTGGCTGACCTACGACCTGGCGCCGGGCTGGCAAGTCGGCGCCGACGCCCGCTACGTCTCGGCGGTTTACGCCAACACCGCCAACACCCAGTGGGTGCCTTCGTACACCCTCTACGGACTGTCGATGACCCACGACCTGGACCAGCACGTGCAGCTCAGCGCGCGGCTGCGCAACCTCACCGACGAGGTCTACGCCCGCTTCATCCACCAGACCAACACCCAGTACTACCTGGGTGAGCCGCGCAGCCTGGAAGTCGCTGTGCAGTGGCGCTACTGATGGGCCTGAAACGCCAGCTGTACCTGTGGCATCGCTGGCTGGGCATCGTTGCCTGCCTGTTCATGGCGCTGTGGTTCGTCTCCGGGGTGGTCATGCTGTATGTCGGCTACCCCAAGCTGACCCCGGCCGAGCGCCTGGCCCACCTGCCGGCCTTGCCGGCGGGATGCTGCGCCGGGTTGCCCGCGCCTTGGGCAGAGCAGCCGTTGAAGGCGCTGCGCCTGACCAGCCTGGGCGGGCAACCGTACTATTTGCTGGAGCTGGCGGACGGTCGCCGCGTCACCCTCGATGCAGCCAACGGCGAGCCCCTGGCCAACGCCGACGCGGCCTGGGCCCTGGCCAATGCCCGGCAGTACGCCGGCAGCGCGGCATTGGCTTACCAGGGCACGCTGGACGAGGACATGTGGACCCACTCCCGGGCCCTGGACAGCGATCGCCCCTTGCACCGGGTGCAAGTGGACGATGCGGCCGGCACCTGGCTGTACCTGTCCGGGCGCACCGGCGAGGTGGTGCGCGATGCGAGCGGCCGCGAGCGCGCCTGGAACTGGGTCGGCGCCTGGTTGCACTGGCTCTATCCGTTGCGCGGCGGCCTGGGATTCGACAATGGCTGGCGCACCCTGGTGATCGGCCTGTCACTGCTCGGCACGCTGATGGCGCTCATGGGCATCGCGGTGGGCATCCTGCGCCTGCGGCTGCGCAAACGCTACCGCAGTGGCTCTTGCAGCCCCTACCCCGGCGGCTGGTTGCGCTGGCACCACATCGGCGGGCTGCTGTTTGGTGGGGTGCTGGTGCTGTGGGTGTTCAGCGGGTTGATGTCGATGCGCCCCTGGGGCGTGACCGACAGCCGCTCGCAGATCGCCTTGCAACAAGCCCCGCTGCGCGCCGCCGACCTGCAGCTGCCGATTGCCACGGCACTGGCCCGCTTGCGCGACGAAACAGGCTTCGATGCAGTGGAGCTGCAGTGGCAACGCCTGGCCGACGTCACCTATGCCGTGGCCCGCAGCGCCGACGGCGACAGCCGCATCCTTGAAGCACACGCCCCGCCGGCGCGTACCTTCAGCCGGGAAAGGCTGCTGGCGGCTGCGCAAGCGATGGCTCCGGGGGTGAATGTGGAGGATGACTGGCAGAGCGCCTACGACTTCCACTACTTCGCCCGCGAGCCACAGAGCATGTACGGATCCCAAACGCGCCCACTGCCCGTGCTGCGCCTGCGCTTCGCCGACGCGGCGGGCACCTGGGCCTACCTGGACCCTGCCAGTGCCACGCTGGTGGCCAGCCACGACCAGGCGCAACGTGCCGGGCGCTGGTTGTTCAACCTGTTGCACAGTTGGGATTGGCAACCGCTGCTGGCACGGCCGCTGCTGCGCGAAGGGTTGATCATCGGCCTGAGTAGCGGCGGCCTGGTGATTGCCCTCAGTGGCGTGGTACTGGGCTGGCGACGCTTGCGCAGGACCTTCTTGTAGCGTCTGCATCCAAGATGCAGCATTTTCGGCGGCTTTCGTGGGAGCGGGCTTGCCCCGCGACAGGGTGTATGGCACCGGCTTTGCCGGTGATCGCGGGGCTAGCCCGCTCCCACGCTGGTGATGCTTGCAACTCGCGATCCGGACCTGGTTGGGTGCAGCCAGGCCACCTGCTACCCGCGCTTTTTCTTCACCCCGCCCTGCCTGGCCTTGAACCGCGGGTTGGACTTGCAGATCACATAGATCCGCCCCCGGCGCTTGACCACCTGGCAGTCACGATGACGGCGCTTGGCCTGCTTGAGTGAGGACAGTACTTGCATGGGAATCTCCTGATACGTAATAACATAACGTTAACGCAAATCATTCCCATCGCGCAACCACCCTTGCGCGCACCTTTCTCTGGCGATGGCTTGATCGTTAATGTAATGTTATTACGTATTTAATGGAGAACCCCCTTGAACCCTCGCGCTCCCCTTCTGGCCGGCCTGACCCTGGGCCTGTTCGGCCAACCGCTCGCTGCGGCCCAACCCCTGGTACTGGATGAAACCTCGATCACCGACGCCTACCTCGAAGAGCGCGCCGACGGCCCGGTCCAGGGTTATCGGGCTACCCGCTCGGCCACCGCCACGCGCACCGACACCGATATCCGCGACACCCCGCAGAGCATCGAAGTGGTGCCGGCTCAGGTACTCAAGGACCTCAACACCACCCGCATCGACCGCGCCCTGGACTTTGCCGGCGGCGTGTCGCGGCAGAACAACTTCGGCGGCCTGACCTTTCTCAACTACAGCGTGCGCGGCTTCACCACGGGGGAGCTGTACAAGAACGGCTTCGCCGTCAACCGCGGCAGCTACAGCGCACCCGACACCTCCAGCATCGAGCGCATCGAGGTGCTCAAGGGCCCGGCCGCGAGCCTCTACGGCCGCGGCGATCCCGGCGGCCTGGTCAACATCGTCAGCAAACGCCCCCAGGCCGAGACGTTCAGCACCGTGAACCTGAGCGCCGGCAGTTGGGACCGCTACCGCGGCACGCTGGACGCCAACGCGCCGCTGGACAGCCAAGGCAACCTGCTGGGCCGGGTCAACCTGGCGGTGGAGGACAACGGCAGCTTCCGCGATCACGTCAACAGCGAGCGCCGGATCGTCAGCCCGTCGCTGAGCTGGCAGCTGTCGCCCGACACCCGCCTGCTGCTGGACACCGAGTTCTCCCGCACCGAGTCGGTGTTCGACCGTGGCATCCCGGCGGTCAATGGCCAGATGGGCGCGGTGCCGCGCTCGGCGTTCATGGGCGAGCCCAACGACGGCAAGATCCGCAACGACAACCAGACCGTCGACCTGGCCCTGGAGCACTTCCTCGACGACAACTGGAAGCTGCGCCTGGCCAACCACTACACCCAGGGCACGCTGAAGGGCAACAGCTCCGAGCCCCAGGCCCTGGTCGGCAACACCCTCACGCGCTTTTACCGCGAGCGCGACTTCGAGTGGAACGACAACATCACCCAAGCCGAACTGCACGGCCAGTTCGAGCTGCTCGGCTGGCAGCACCAAAGCCTGATCGGCCTGGAGTACGAGAACTACCGCAACAGCCAGAAGTACCCGCAGAGCGCGACCCTGGCCAGCTACGGCCTGGACATTCGCAACCCGGTATACGGCAAACCCAAGCCGGCCCTCACCCGCGCCAATGACTTCTTCGAACGCACCGAGAGCCATGCCCTCAACCTGCAGGACCAGATCGCCTTCAGCGAACGCCTGCGCGGCCTGCTCGGGGTACGCCTGGAGCGCATCGAGCAGACCTCGCAGAACCGCAGCAGCGGCATCAGCAACAGCCAGGCCAAGGATGTCGCCACGCCCCGCGTCGGCCTGCTGTACCAGCTGACGCCGCAGGTCGGCGTGTTCGCCAACGCCTCGACCTCGTTCAAGCCCAACACCATCGGCACCCAAGGGCAGGTGTACAAGCCCGAGAAAGGCATCGGCTACGAGACCGGCCTGAAGCTCGACCTGTTCGACAGCCGCCTGGGCGCCACGGTTGCGCTGTTCCATATCGACAAGGAGAACGTCATCACCACCGATGCCCTCGGCGAGAGCATCGCGGCCGGCAAGGCGCGCAGCCAGGGCCTGGACCTGCAGTTCAGCGGCCAGCTCAGCGAGGCGGTGCGGGTGATCGGCGCCTATGCCTATATCGATGCAGAAGTCACCAAGGGCGATGCCAGCCTGCCCAAGGGCAGCGACCTGCTGGGCATTGCCCGCAACAGTGGCAGCGTGATGGGCGTGTATGAGTTCCAGAATGGCGCCCTGCGCGGCTCGGACCTGGGCGCGGCGGTCAACTATGTCGGCGAGCGCTCCGGGCAGGCCGGCAGCGCCTTCACCCTGCCCGCGTACAGCACGGTCGACCTGCTGGCGCACTACAAGGCCAGCGAGCAGGTCACCGTGGGCCTGAACCTCAACAACCTGTTCGATCGTAAGTACTACGAGCGCTCTTACAACAGTTCATGGGTGCTGCCGGGGGAGCCGCGCAATGTCAGCGTCAGCCTGACGCTCAGCCTCTGAGGCCGGCGCAGTGGCTCGCGATGCCCCACATACCGGGGCATCGCGATACACTGTGCGGACACCACCCAAGCAGCCCCTGGCATGATCCAGTCCGATCTCGATCTGTTCGACGCACACCCCCAGCAGCTGGCCGCGCACACCACGCTGCTGCCAGGTTTCGCCCTGGCGGAGCTCGAGCCCCTGCTCGATGCCTTGCGCCCGGTGCTGCGCGCGGCGCCGTTTCGCCACATGCAGACCCCCGGCGGCCTGCGCATGGCCGTGGCGCTGAGCAATTGCGGCGCGCTGGGTTGGGTCAGCGACGCAAGCGGCTACCGTTACTCCGCCACCGACCCGGCCAGTGGCAAGCCCTGGCCCGCCCTGCCCCGGGTGCTGGTCGAGCTGGCCAGCCGCGCCGCGGCCCAGGCCGGTTTCGAAGGTTTCGTTGCGGACGCCTGCCTGATCAACCACTACCTGCCGGGTACCCGCCTGAGCCTGCATCAGGACCGCGACGAGCAGGACTACGCCCATCCGATCGTCTCGATCTCGCTGGGCCTGCCTGCAGTGTTCCTGTTCGGCGGGCTGCAGCGCTCGGACCGTACCCGGCGCATCCCGCTGAACCACGGTGACGTGCTGGTGTGGGGCGGCGAAGACCGCCTGCGCTTTCATGGCGTGCTGCCGATCAAGCCTGGCGTGCATCCGCGCATGGGCGAACGGCGGATCAACCTCACGCTGCGCAAGGCCGGCTGACCCTAGGCTCTGTACGAAATGTATCTGCACTCGCCCATACTGCGTTGAAACGGGGCTCGGAATGCTCATGTACTCCAGTACAGTCGGGCGCGACCCCGGCCGTTCCTCCCCCCGTTTCGCCTTGTCTGGCCTTCGCGCAGACACTTTTCGTACAGACCCTAACGGCCGGCTGCCCCTAACGGCCGGCAAACCATTCCCGGCGCTCCTCGAACGCGGCCCGGATCGCCCCTACCATCACCTGCACCAACGGGTCGGCTTCGGTGCGCCCATCGACCGCCAGCCACACGCGCCGGCGCATCGGCTCGCGGAACATCCCCGGCAAGGCCAGCAGGCCACGATCCAGATGCGCCGCGTAGTGCGGCAGCAAGCCGACACTGGCGCTGCACTTGATCAGCTGGCAGTACATCTCGTAGTCCTGGATCTGCGTCACGCCGGCCGAGCGGGCGTTCAACAGCGCCTGCCAGGGCGTCAGCGCCTGCACGCCGACTTCCCCTTGCCATTGCACCAGCATGTAGTCCTGCAGGTGCGCCAGGCTGGTCGGGCGGTTGGCCTCGCGGGCATAGCGCTTGGCGATATGCGGCAGGTACTCGAGAGTGGCCAGGGCTTCGGCGCTGGTGTCGGCAAAGCAGCCGCTGCGGGCGCCCTGGTCGAGGTCGCCCAGCCATAACGCCACATCCGCGGCCTGCTCGGGTACCTGGCGGCCATCGAGCGTGGCTACCTCTAAGCGCATTCCAGCATGCTGGCGCACGAAGTTGATCAGGTTGCGCCCCAGCAGGTCCTGCAGCAGGGGTTCGGCCACGGCCAGGCGCACGCTGGCGCTGGCTTCCCGCGGCGGTGGCAGCACCGGTTCGCGGGCCTGGAGCACCTGCTGCAGGCGCTCGCCCTGCTGGCTGAGCACCGGGTTGTTGTTGCGGTTGACGAACAGGCTATAGCCCAGGCGTGCCTCCAGCGCCGCCAGGCGCTTGCGCAGGGCCACCGGCTTGAGGTTGAGGCGCCGCGCCGCCTGCATGAAACAACCACAGCGCGCGGTGACCAGGAAACAGTTCAGGGTCTGTTCGTCCAGGGCCAGCGGCACCTGGGGGCGAACGACGGGCACGCTGGTATCCGGGGCTCGCCCCCGGGACAGATCGATAGGCATCCCTCGCCTCCCGCGGGCCCGCCTGGGCAGGCCCGCTTCATCCTTGTTTGTTGGCGACTAGCGGCTGCTTTCCAGCACCTGGTTGAGCGCCGCGCCGTCGATGCTGAGGGTGGCTGTGTCGAACATGCCCTCAACATAGGCCTTGGCCACCTGCTCCTGGCGCTGGGCACGCAGCACCTGGCGCAGGCGCGGGGCCACCTCGTCGAAGGTCGCCGCCCGGGCCGGCTGTTGTTCCACCAGCTTGATGATGTGATAGCCCGCCGCGCTCTGCACCGGTTCGCTGACGCTGCCCACCTTGAGTTTCGGCACCACCCCGCGCACCTCCGGCAACAGTTGCGCCAAGGCCTGCAGGCCGGTATCCCCGCCGTTGGCGGCGGTGCCGGCATCCTGCGAATGCTCGCGGGCCAATGCGCCAAAGTCCGCATCCGCGGCCTGGGCCTGCTTGGCCAGGGCTGCGGCCTGCTTGCGCACGGCCTCGTCATCCTTGGGGTTCTCCACCCGCAGGAAGATCTGGCTCAGGCGATAGCGTGTCGGCAGCTGCAACCCAGCCTTGCCTGCCTCGTAGGCCTGCTTGAGCTCGGCCTCGCTGGGGTAGTCGTCGGGTACCTTGCTTACCGAATCGAGGTAGTCGCGCAGGACGATCTGCTCGGTGGCCGCACGGGTCTGCACCTGGATCTCCGGACGCTGCAACCAGCCTTGGGCCTCGGCCTGCTGGTACAGGGCCTTTTCCGCCAAGCGGGCGCGGATCCAGGCCTCCAGTGCCGGCCGGTCACCGCGCAGGCTGGCGCGCGACTCTTCGGGCAACTGGGCGAACAGCGCCTTGAGCTCGCCGCTGCCCACTTGCTGCTCGCCCAGGCGCGCCAGCACCGGGCCGTTATCGGTGGCCACCAGGGTGGCGGGCGAAGCCGGGCGCGCCGCCGCCACCGGCTCGTCGCCCGGGCGCAAGGCCAGGGCGACCGCCACCGCGACAACGGCCAGCGCGCCAGCGCCGGCCCACAGGGTTCGCGCCGTCACGAAGCGCTCACCGCATCGCTGGCCACCTGCTCGGGCGCCGTTTCGGCGACATTGCGGCTGTAGTCGCGCAGGTAGACGATGAACTCCTGCAGCAGGCGATCCCACAGCAACAGGCTGCCAAGCAGGTGTTTCTCGCTGACGCCGTCGGCAACCACCACGTCCTTTTCCATCACCAGGAACTCGCCCTGCACCGACAGGCGGGCGAAACGCCGCGTGGCGTTCCAGCGCTCGGCCAGGCCCGCAGGCAGCTCGCCCTGGATACGCAGCGCGCAACTGAAGGTGAAATCGAGAAACTCGCCTTCCTGGTTCAGCGCCCGGTTGCCGAAACGTACGGCGTAACCCACGCCCTGGCTGGCGCTGAGCAACTGCACCACGGCATTCTGCTCGGTGCGATTGACCCGGCAGCCGGCATCCTGCAGCAGCTTGGTCAGGGAGTCGGCGCTAACGGTTTCGATCAGGGTGACTTCGGTCATGTGCTTACTTCCTTGCGTTGAGAAATCGTCACTGGGGCACGCCCGTCGGGGCGTCGAACTGGCTTTCGTAGAGTCTGTCGCCATAGGCCTGGGCCAGCTCCTCGAAGCGGACCCGGGCCGAGCCGGCAAACGGCTGGCGCATCTTCATCACATCGGCGATATCGACCTTCTCGTAGGCGGCCAGCATCTCCTTGGCCACCCCGTACATCTGCTGGTTGCGCGCCTGACACTGCTGCACCTGGCCATCGCGCTCGGCCAATTGTGTCTGCAGGCCGGCACGCTCGCTTTCCTTGGCACGCGCCATGCCCAGCAGTTCGTCGTAGGCCTGCTTGTACTTGTGCAGTTGTTCGTTGCTGCTGGCCACCAGCGCCTGGGCCTGGCTGTGCACGGCCTGCTGCTGGCCGGCGAGCTGTTCGCTGTGGCCGCGCACCTTGGCCAGTTGCGCGGTCAGTTCGCGCACCTGGCCCAGGGCCGCGTCGCGCTGCTGCTCCGCCGCCTGGCGAGCGGCGCTGGCCTGGGCCTGCTCGCTCTGCAGGGCCTGCAGCTGTTGCGTGGTGCTGCGCAACTGGGTGCGCAGGCGCTCTTCGAGGGTTTCGGCCGATGCCGAGGCGGCCAGGCTTGCGCCCAGCGCCAGCATCAACCAGGCGCAACGATGGCGATAGACTCCCTTGTTCATGCCCGTGCTCCTTCCCTAGAACCGCGTGTTGACTTCAAGTTGTAGCACATCGATGTCAAACGGCGCGCCGTAGACTGCCTCGCTGCTCAACCAACGGGCTGTAGCGTAGACGTTGTCGGCCAGGCCGTAGTTGCCACCGAGGAAATAGCCCTTGGCGTTGGTGCCGCCGAGGTGGAAGCTCGAGTCGTTGAACCCGTCCGGCAGCGCGTCAGGCTCGATGCGCTTGTAACCGGCGAACAGGTTCCAGTCGCCGGCCTTGCGCATGTCCAGGGCGTTGCCCAGGGTGAACTGCAACATCCAGGCGTCGCCGCCGCTCTTGATGTTGCCGTTCTCGTCGACGTTGTTGGCCAACTGCCCGGCCGAACGCTTGCGCATGTCGCCCTCGTCGTAGGCCAGGTTGTGGATGTAGTTGGCCTGGCTGCGCAGCTTGAAGTCATGGGGCAGGTCAGCGTCCCACACCAGGTTCAGGTCGAGCAGCTCGAACTCCGAGGCGATGCCGACGAACTGCGGCTGCGGCGTGGCCGCCGGGTTGGCCGGATTGGGCGTGATATCGCGCAGCAGGAACACCGTGTTGCCCTTCTGCATGAAGGTCGGCCGGGTTTCGTCGCTGTCGCAGGCCGGCTGGCCATCCCAGGGCGCGCAGGGGCTGGAGCGCTCGCCGGCGATGTCGTCGAAGCGGTAGTAGGCCATCGCGCCCTTGAGGCGGTGATGGTCGTTGAGCGCCCATTTCGCGCCCAACTGTGCGCCGTAGAGCCACTTGTTGTCGCTGTCCTCCTTGTCCAGGCCGTTGCTGCTGGCGCTGTCGTCGCTGTACTGCACAGGGAACGCGCCGACGGTGCCGAACAGGCTGAGGTCGCGGTTCAGCGGCTGGTCGAAGATCGCCGCCACGCCATCGAAGTTGAGGTCGTGGGAATAGAGGATATCGGTGGACATGAACGGGTTGGCGATGCGCCCGCCGGTCAACGTCAGCCGCTCGCTGGGCGTCCAGGTGACATAGCCCTGGTCGAGCCAGATGTCCTTCTTGCCGAAGCCGCCACCGAGGTTCTGGGTGGTCGACACCGGGTTGTTGTTGGAGCCGGTGGCGACGCGGATGCCGGCCACCCAGTTGTCCGCCAGCTGGGCCTTGAGGCCGAAGCGCGCACGCAGGCGCAGGAGGCTGTCGCGGTCCTCGCGGGTGTTGAGCAGCGGCGGCAGGCTCGAGCCGCTGTTGGCGTTGACGTCGTACGGGCCCTTGTCGTTGAGCTTGGCGAAGTCGACGATCTCGTTGCTGTTGCCGTCGGCGTAGCCGCGCGACTCGTAGCGCAGGCGCAGGTCGCCGTCGAAGCTGATGCGCGAGGCCCAGTCGGGAAAGGTGTTGGGCGCGGCCCAGTTTTCCTGCTTGGCGGTGTTCATCACCTCGGCCTTGATCTCGTCGCGGATCTGCTGGCGGACGATGGCCGGCACATACTGCACGCGCACCTCGCCGTTGGCCGTGGGGGCCTGGGCGACAATCGGCGCGGCGCTGACAGCCCGCGCCTGCTGGGCCTCGCGCTCGGCCTGGGCGATCAGCGCGTCGGCCTTGTCCTGCTTGAGCACGCCCTGCTCCACCAGCAGGCGGATCAGGTTGACGGTCGCGTTCTCCGACGGCGCGGCGTGGGCGACGGCCGGACCGACCGCGGTGGCGGCGGCCAGCAGGCCGAGCGCCAGGGTCAATCGGTTGACTGGGCACTTCATGGGTTTGCAGCTCCTGTGGGTCAGTCGTGCTTCGTTGTTCATGGCCGGCGCCCCTGCAGGGCGATCTTCACCGGCAAGGTCAGGTTGGCGGGCGGACGCTGGTCGAGGGCGCGGGCGCCGCGCAGGGCGGCGAGCACCTGGGCATCCACCTCCGGCTCGCCGCTGCCGCGCAGCAGCTCGACCCGGGTGATCTCGCCGGCGGCGCTGAGCCAGATCTCGGCCTGCAGGTTGAACACCAGGTTGCGCAGCTCGGGGTTGTCGCGCAGCAGGCGCTGGAAGGCATAGGCCAGGTACTGGCTGTAGGTGCCGCTGCCCAGGCCGCCAGCGCCGCCACCGGCCATGCCGCCGCCCTTGCCGGCCCCGACGTTGAAGCTGTCGCCGCCCGCTTGGGCGTCGCCGTCCATCTGCATGGGGTCGGCCAGGTCCTGGGCCGGGTCCGGCGCGTCCTCGGCGGGCTTGACCTCCTCGGCCTCGGGCACCGGTTGCGGCTCGACGATCTTTTCCTCGACCGGCGGTTCAGGCTCCTTGGGCGGCTCGGGCGGGGGCGGCGGCGGAGGCGGCGGCAGCGGGATGATCGCCGGCACCTTGGGCGCCTCGCGGCGCACCCCAGCCATGTCGTTGGCCCACTGCCACAGCAGCCAGGCCAGGCCCGCGCCGGCGACGGCGAGCACGGCCCAGGTCAGCAGGCGGCGGAAGTTGGCTTTAGGTTCCATGCCTGCCCTCACCCCTGGTTCGGCTTGCCGGTGACCAGCCCGACCTGGGCCAGTTCGAGACGGCGCAGCAGGTCGAGCACCTCGACCACTTTCTGGTACTGCACACCCGCGTCACCACGCACGATCAACGGGAAGTCCGGGTTGCGCGCCTTTTCGCTGCGCAGGCGGTCCTCCAGCTCCTGCAGCGTCACCGGGTAGGCATCGAGGAACAGCTGGCCGGCGTCGTTGATCGAGATCGCCTTGGTCTTGGGCTGGGCCAGCGACACCGTGGCGCTGGCCTTGGGCAGTTGCACCTGGATCCCGGAGACCTGCGCGGTGGCGGTGAGGATGAACATCACCAGCACCACCATCAGCACGTCCACCAGCGGGGTGATGTTGATGCTGTCGACCGCGGCGTCGGCGTCGTCGTCATGGGCGTTGTTCACGGATGCCATGGCTGCGCCCTCACGCCGGAACCGACGGGTTGATACTGCGCCCGGCCGGGCGCTGCGCCGCTTCACCGGCCTGGCCCTCGCCGTGCAGCTCGGCCAGGCGGGTGATGAACTCGTCGACGAACACCCGCATGTCGGCGCTGACTTCGCGGTTGCGCGTGGTCAGGCGGTTGTAGCCGAACAGCGCGGGGATGGCGACGAACAGGCCCATGGCGGTGGCCAGCAGCGCCGCGGCCATGCCCGGGGCGATGGCGTTGATGTTGACGTCGCCGGCCATGGCGGTGCCGAGGAACACCACCATGATCCCCAGCACCGTGCCGAGCAGGCCGATGTAGGGGCCGCCGGCGATGGCATTGGACAGGGTCGACAGCTTCGACGACAGCGCCTGATTCTCGCGGGTGCGCACGCCGTCCATGGAGCAGCGGATGGCCTCGATGGTGGCGGCGGACACTTCACTGGTGTCGGCGCCCTGGGCGCGGCGGGTCCGCAGCTCCTGCACCGCCACCAGGTACAGGCGCCACAGCGAGGCGTCGGTCAGCCGTGCATGCAGGTCCTGATCATCGGCGAACTGCTCCAGGCGCGTGCCGACCGTGGCAAAACGCTCGCGGAAGCGGGTGTTGGCGGCGGTGACGCGATTGAGGGTGCGCTGCTTACGCAGCATGATCACCCACGACTGCACCATCATCAGCACCAGGACAGCGATGATTACCCAGGCGTCCACCGGCACCGCCTTGAGCAGGAAGCCCAGGCCGCCGAAACCGAAGCCGGATTGTTCCTCGTCGACGCCATAGACCACCAGGCGCGACTCGGCACCCTGGGCCAGCACGTCGGCCTGCAGGCTGGCCTGGCTGCGGGCGACGCGGGATAGGCGCAGTTCGTCAAGGGCACCCACGAACTGCGCGAAGTGACTGGCCGCCTCGCCTTCGGCCGCTGGCAGGTCGCCGCCGACGCCGATGGTACCGCTGAAGGCAGACAGGCTGGCGGCCAGGCGCGCCACCGGTTGGCCTTCGAGCAACAGGCTCAGGTTGCTGCCCTCGCCCACCAGAGCCAGGTGTTGCCACTGACCGGCGCTCACGGCCTGATTGGCGCTGGCGCGCTGGCCGTCGACCTCGATGAAAGGCACGCCCTGGGCCAGGCCCAGCAGCAGGCTGTGGCCGGCCTCGCGACGGGCCAGCAGCAACTGCTCGCCCACTGCCTGGTCCTGGCGCAGCCAAGTGCTGAAGGTAAACGCCGCACCTACCGGCAACTGTAGCGAGGCGCTGGCCGGCAGTTGCAGGCCCTGGCCACCGAGCTGGATGGCCCGGCCAATCACACCATCGACGCTGACCGTCGGCCCTTGCAGCTGGTTGCCATAAGGGCTGGCGTCACGAGCGGTGGCGCCGTCGAAGTGGTAGAGCGCGGTGTAGTCGGCGTCGAAGCTCGGCTGGCCAGCAGGTGCCTGGGCCTTGGGATTGCCGTAGTACATCCACAGGTCCTGGCGCTGGCCCGCTTCTATACGGGGTACGTCGACCCAGATCAGCGCCATGCCCATCAGGGGATCGAACTGCTCGACATGGTGGTTGAGCACAGTCTTGTCGTCGGCAGCGACGAAGCGGATGTCCGCACCGGTCTCGCTGACGCCGTCGAAGCTGAAGTTGCCGGTGTGCAGGCGCACCAGCAGCGCGGTGCGGCCCAGTGCCTGGGTCAGGCCGGCGCCCTGGGGCGTGGTGTCCACGGCGATCTGCTTGCGGTACATCCAGTCGTCCTGCCACCAGGCGCTGGCGCTGCCCGGCAGGGCGAAGCCCAGGCACAGCAGCAAGGTCAATATCAGGCGTTGCATGGGAGGTCTCCAGGTCGATGCCGGTCAGTGAATTCAGAAAGTCGCCTGCACGCTGAAGTGCACGCGGGAAGCGTTCTTGTCGGTGTTGGGGCCGTCCTTGAGCGGCACGGCCCAGTCGACGCTGCCGGACAGCCAGTCATTGAGCGTGGCGCGGGTGCCGACGCCGACGCTGGCCAGGCTGTAGCTGTCGTCCTGCTCGGGCAGCGCGTCCTGCAGGCGCAACTGGGCGCCCTCGGCGAACAGGTAGAAGCGCCAATCGCTGATGTAACTGCCGACGTAGCGGCCAATGGACGGGGTGCGCAGTTCCTGGGAGAACAGCAGGCCGTCGTCCCCGGTACGTTCGGCGGCGAGATAGCCGCGCACCGAGGAGGCGCCACCGGCGGCGAACTGCTCGTTCGACACCAGCGGCCCCGAGGCCAGCTGGAAGGCCAGCTTGGAGGCGCTCTGCCAGGCGCCGGCGAAGTCGAAGGTGTAGCTGCCGTCGCCCTTGAGCGCGGCGAAGCTGGAGTCGGCGCGGTAACGCTTGTAATCGAACTCGCTATCGTCGCTGCCGTAGCCCAGCAGGCTGCGCGTCCCGGCCACCAGGCTCAGGCCGAGGCTCAGCTGGTCCTGTTCGGTGAAGCGGTAGCCGGTATAGCCCAGGGTGAACGGGGCGTACTTGAGCGGGACCTTGTCACTGCTGCCGCCCAGGCCGACCTGCTCGTCGAAGTCCTTGAAGTCCACGCCGATCGACAGGGCGTTGGCCCAGGCGCCGACACCCGGCAGGTTGTAGATCGCCGAAACGCCGTAGGAATGGCCTTTGCCCAGCACATTGGTGCCGCCCACCGTGGCGACGTTGCTGTCGGAGTGGTAGCCGGAGAACTGCACGGTCCAGCGCTCGTTCAGCGGCGCGGCGTAGGACCCGGACCAGACCTCGGCGTTGTCACGGTCCTGCGGCGCGGTGAACCAGGTCAGCGAGACGCTGTGGCCGGCCTGCCAGAGGTTGTTGTAGCCCAGGCTGACGACACTGCGCAGCTTCTCGGTGTCGGCGCTGTGGTCGTTGTTCAGGCCCAGGCTCAGGTTCCAGGGCTGCTTGTCTTCGACCTGCAGGTCGACGTCCATGGTGCCCGGGCGCTGGCCTTCGCGCACCAGCGGCATGACCTGCCGCCCCGGGGCACGGTTGAGGGTGGCCAGCTCGTCCTGTACCTGGGCGAAGTCGGGCACCTTGCCCTCCTCCAACGCCGGAACCTGCTCCCGGATCTCCAGCGGCGAGTAATGCTTGGCACCCACCACTCGCACGCGGCCGACCTTGGTTTCGCTGACCTGCAGGTAGACCACGCCGCCTTCGACCTTCTGCTCTGGCAGTTCGACGAACACCGATTGGTAGCCCCGGGCCTGATAGCTTTTCTGCAACGCCTCGCGGGCGCCTTCGAGGTCGGCCAGGGTCTTGTCCGGGCCCAGGTAGGGATAGACCGCCTCTTCGATGGCCTGGGCGTCGAGCACGGTGTTGCCGCGCACCACGTACTCGTTGATCTCGACCCGGCGCTGCGCCTCGTCTGCGGTCACCTCGACCGCCAGCAGGCACAGCAGCGCACCTGCGCCCATGCCGCATCGCTTGAAGAAAAAATGCTCCACACCGCCCCCTTGAGCGCCAGGAATTCGTTGGGTTTCTAGTGGTTGTCGCTGGGTGCGGGCTGGCCTTGGTGGCGGGCCAGCCAGCTGTGCAACAGGGCCAGGTTGAGGCTGAACTCGGGCATGGCCTGCAGGCTCGCGCCGAGCACTTCGTCGACCATGCGCTGCAGCAGGGAAACGGCCATGGCACTGCCCAGCAGCACGCCGAGGTCATGGCTGAACAGGCTGAAGTTCCACACCCGCGATTTCAGCTCCAGGCCGGTGAACCAGCGGAACAGCAGGTTGTAGTTGAGTTGCTCGTAAAGCTGCTTCTCGCTGGGCACCGAATACAGCAGTTGCAGCAGCAGCACGTGCATCAGCGTGCGCGGGGCGATGATCATGCCCTGCTGTTCGGCCAGCAGCGCCAGCGCGCTCTGGTGCGCGTCCAGCAAGGCGTCGATGCGTGGCTTGAGCAGCGCCAGCGAATGGCCGGGCGGCACGCAGCTGGCCACCTCGCGCAGGGCGCCCTGCCAGTCGTCCTGGGAGACGATCCATACCCAGGGGGCGCCGTAGCGGTAGACCGAGACGGGCTGCTTGCGTGCGGCCTCGACGATCTTGGCCAGACGCTGGTCGAGCTCCTGCATTCCCACTTTCGTGTAGCGTTCCATAGTGCCCATTGCCCCGCTCCCAGGCCGGTTCTCAAGGCTTGATCGGCCTGATGGCCAGGTGCCTTGTTGGTGTCCATGGCTTTGACGGGGGTGGCGGATTGCTACCGAAGTTTTGTCATGAAAGGTTCATCAGGGGGGTGGTTTTCGAGGGGGTCGGGGTCGGGGTCGGGGTCGGGGTCGGGGTCGGGGTCGGGGTCGGGAGTGATTGTTTTGATTTTTGTTGGCGCATTCGTAGGAGATGTCGACATATAGTCACCTTTTCGCCTTTACGGCGACCTACTTTTGTCTTGACAAAAGTAGGCAAAACCGTTCGGCTCCGTTCATACGGCCCCTTCGCTTCGCTACGGGGTTCCCTCGCTCCGGACTCGCTCCGGGAGGACGCGCCGACGGGCCATCCATGGCCTGATCGGCGCTTGACGGGCATCCATGCCCGTCAAGCGCTGCGCCCCAGGATGGGGCGTTCAGCGCGGTCCTCCCGGGAGCAAGGCCGGAGTGAGGGGACCCGGAGCGAAGCGGAGGGCCGGATGAATGGAGCGCAGCGTTTTTTGGTTACTTTTTGTCGCGTTTGACAAAAAGTGACTCGCCGTAAGGGCGAAAAGGTGAGTGCGCGTCGACATCGTAAATGAAT